>NZ_QTPV01000028.1:0-94580 GCF_003857985.1 Burkholderia sp. Bp9090 | reverse complement strand
GCGCGTCCGACCACATCACCAATGTCGGCACGTTGAACCTCACCGGCATCGAAACCGGCGCCACCGTGCAGTACAGCGTCGATAACGGTGCGCACTGGAGCACCAGCTTCGGTGCCCTGGAAGGCGCGAACAACGTGCAGGTCCGGCAGATCGACGTCGCGGGCAACACCTCGGCGGCGACGTCGTTCGGCTTCACGCTCGACACGTCGGCCGCCGCGCCGGGCGTTGCCCTCACCACCGATTCCGGCAGCAGCGCGTCCGATCACGTCACCAATGTCGGCACGTTGAACCTGACCGGTGTCGAGACCGGTGCCACCGTCGAATATTCGACCGATGGCGGCCATACCTGGAACACCAGCTTCAATGCCGTCGAAGGCCTGAACGATGTGCAGGTCCGCCAAATCGACGTGGCGGGCAATACGTCGGCCGCGACGTCGTTCGGCTTCACGCTCGACACGTCGGCCGCCGCGCCGGGCGTTGCCCTGACCACCGATTCCGGCAGCAGCGCGTCCGACCACATCACCAATGTCGGCACACTGAACCTGACCGGCATCGAAACCGGGGCCACCGTGCAGTACAGCGTCGACAACGGGGCGCACTGGAGCACCAGTTTCGGTGCCCTGGAAGGCACGAACAACGTGCAGGTTCGCCAGATTGACGTCGCAGGCAATACGTCGGCCGCGACGTCGTTCAGCTTCACGCTCGACACGTCGGCGGCTGCACCCGGTGTTGCCCTGACCACCGACTCCGGCAGCAGCGCGTCCGACCACATCACCAATGTCGGCACGTTGAACCTCACCGGCATCGAAACCGGCGCCACCGTGCAGTACAGCGTCGACAACGGCGCGCACTGGAACACCAGCTTCAACGCCATCGAAGGCACGAATAACGTGCAGGTCCGGCAGGTCGACGTCGCGGGCAATACTTCGTCGGCGACGTCGTTCGGCTTCACGCTCGACACGTCGGCTGCCGCGCCGGGCGTGGCCCTCACCACCGACTCGGGCAGCAGCGCCTCCGACCACATCACCAACGTCGGCACGTTGAACCTGTCCGGTGTCGAATCCGGCGCCACCGTGCAATACAGCGTCGACAACGGTGCGCACTGGAACACCAGCTTCAACGCCATCGAAGGCACGAACAACGTGCAGGTCCGCCAGATCGACGTCGCGGGCAACACCTCGTCGGCGACGTCCTTCAGCTTCACGCTCGACACATCGGCCGCAGCGCCCGGCGTGGCCCTGACCACCGATTCCGGCAGCAGCCCATCCGACCACATCACCAACGTCGGCACGCTGAACCTCACCGGCATCGAAACCGGTGCCACCGTGCAGTACAGCATCGACAACGGCGCGCACTGGAACACCAGCTTCAGCGCCGTCGAAGGCACGAACAACGTGCAGGTCCGCCAGATCGACGTGGCAGGCAACATCTCGAACGCGACCAGCTTCAATTTCACGCTCGACACCACCGCCCCGTCCACGCTGTCGTGGCAATACAGCGGGAACACGCTCACAGCCAACACCGACACGTCGAACGTCTGGAAAGTGACGGTCCACGACAACACCACCAACGCCGACTACAGCGCAACGCAACAAAGCGCCGGTACCTGGGCCTTCACGCAACAGAGCCTCAACCTCAACAAGGACTCCCTCACCGTGACCGAGTGGGACACGGCAGGCAACACGCGATCCTCGACGCACACGGCGCCCGCCGGCGTCGCCGGATCCGAGATCAATCTGGCGCTGGCCGATCCGTCCGGCCATGCGTCCGACCTCGCGGTGACGATCGCCGGCATCCCGTCCGGCTGGACGCTGAACGCCGGCACCAACCTCGGCAACGGCGCATGGCTCGTCCCGACGAACGATCTCGGCGCACTCACCGTCACGCCGCCCGCGTCCTTCACGGGCGCCACGGTGCTCACCGTGACCGAAACCTGGACCGCCGCGGACGGCAGCCACCAGGCCGTCACGGTCGCCGACAACGTCGAAGCGTTCGCGGCCAACGCGCCGATCTTCGCGTGGTCCGGCGACGATCAGCTCACGGGATCCGCCGGCCACGACCTGTTCGTGTTCGCGCAGCCGATCGGCAACGACACGCTGCACAATCTCGACCTCGCCGCCGACAAGATCGACCTCGTCGGATTCACCGGCATCACGAGCTTCAGCGACGTCCAGGCCCACATGACGGACGACGCCAACGGCAACGCGGTGATTGCACTGGGCGACGGCGCGACCATCACGGTGGCGGGCGTTCACGCCACCGACCTCACCAGCGACAATTTCGTGTTCGACCAAGAGGCGGTCACGACCAACGCCGGCGTCATGACGGTCAACGACGGCGCGATGCTTCCCGTCGGCGGCACGATCGACAACACGGGCACGATCGCGCTCGGATCGACGGGCGACCTGACCCGGTTCGAGGTGCTGGTCAGGAGCGCGACGCTGGAAGGCGGCGGTCACGTGACGCTGTCGGACGACAGCCACAACGTCATCTTCGGCAGCACGCCGGACGCGACGCTCGTCAACGTCGACAACACGATCGCCGGGGCCGGCCAGCTCGGCGCCGGCCAGCTGACGCTCGTCAACGAAGGGACGATCGTCGCCAGCGGCGCCAACGCGCTCGTGATCGACACGGGCGCCCACGCCGTCGTCAATACGGGCACGCTCGAGGCAACCGGCAGCGGCGGCCTCGTGCTCGACAGCGCCGTAGCGAACACGGGCAACCTGTGGGCCAACAACGGCAACCTGACGATCCACGGCGACGTGACGGGCGCCGGCAGCGCGACGATCAGCGGCACCGCGACCCTGGAGTTCGGCGGCGCGTCCGCGGAAAACACGACGTTCGCCGACGGCGCCGCCGGTACGCTCAAGCTGGACCAGTCCGCCGGCTTCACCGGCACGGTCAGCGGCTTCGGCGCGGCCGATACGCTCGATCTCGCGGATGTCCTGTTCAACGACCACACGACGCTCAGCTTCACGGCCAACGACACCGGAACGGGCGGCACGCTGACCGTCAGCGACGGCGCCCACACGGCGCAGGTTGCGCTGCAGGGCAACCTGTCGGCCGGCGGCTTCCAGCTTTCGCACGATCAAGGCAGCGGCACCGTCGTCACTTACACCCCGCCGCCGCTGCCCCACGTCCAGGAGGTCTAGCCGGCCGGAACGCCCCGCGAGCGACGCGTGCACGCGCGATCGAATGCAGCACGCCGTCGCTCGCGGCGGCAGGTCCGACGCATCCTGCGCAGCGCACCGACGCGAATATCCTCACGGGAATTCCGTCGAATGGACTAAGCTGCCAGAAGGCGCAACGTGATTCCGGCGAGCTGCGCCGGCCGCATGATTCCGAGCATCGCGAAATATCCGATCGTGCCTGAGCCGTGCTGCTTGCTGGCAGCCGTCAGGCGACAGGCGACAGGAAACCGAGTCGATGAACCGAAACTACCCGCTGCTAGCCGTGCTCGCACTCGCGTCGGCGCTTGCCGCCGCCTCGTCGCTCGCCGCCGCGCAAAGTCTCCAGGAAGCAGTCGAGCAAGCGATCAGAACCAACCCCGAAGTCCGCGCCACCACGTATAACCGCGAAGCGGCCGATCAGGGCCTGAAGCAGGCGCGGGCCGGCTACTGGCCGCGCGTGGACGTCGACGCGTCGATCGGCAAGGAGCAGCGCGACGATGTGGAGACCCGCCTGCTCGGCCTGAACCGGACCACGTTCACGCATCGCAATGCCAACGTGACGTTGTCGCAGATGCTGTTCGACGGCTTCGCGGTCAGGAGCGAAGTGGCGCGTCAGCAGGCGCGCATCGACTCGTCCGCCAATCGCGTCGCCTCCACGTCCGAGGACGTGGCGCTGCGCGTGGTGGGCGCCTATCTCGAGGTGCTGCGCCGCCGGGAGACGACGGCCGCCGCTGAGGACAACCTCGAATCCCATCGCCGGATCCACGACCAGATCAAGCTGCGCAGCGACCGCGGCGTCGGGCGCCGCGCCGACCTTTACCAGGCGGAAAGCCGGCTGGCGCTGGCCCAGGACAACTTGCGCACCGAGCAAAGCAGCCTGAAGGATGCAGAAGTGGCTTACGCCCGTCTCGTAGGCTCGGCCCCGGATGCGCTCGTCAAGCCGGTGGCGCCGGAAGGCGCGCTGCCGCCGACCGAACGCCTCGCGCTGGACGCGGCGCTGGCGAACCACCCGTCGCTCGCCGGCGCCGAGGCGGACGTGGCCCAGGCACGCGCCCGGTACGACGGCGCCAAGGCCGCGCTGTGGCCGCGCCTCGACCTGGAGCTCAGCGCGAGCCACGACCGCGACGGCGTGCTCGGCCCGACCAACGACCGCCGCGTGATGCTGCGTCTTCGCTACAACCTGTTCCAAGGGGGCGCCGACAAGGCGCGCATCGGCGAAGCGCACGCGCAGATCCGCGAAGCGGAAGAGGAACGCAATCGCACGCGCCTCGAGATCCAGGAAAGCGTTTCGCATGCGTACAACGCGTACCTCACCGCGCGCGACCGGATGGTCGTGCTCAAGCAGTACGTCGATTCCAGTGCGGCGACGCGCGAAGCGTACATGCTGCAGTTCGGCATCGGACAGCGCTCGCTGCTCGATCTGCTCAATGCCGAGAACGAGTATTACAGCGCGCGCATCGATTACATCGGCGGCCAGTATGCGGAAGCCGCGAGCGCCTACCGGGTGTTCGCCGGCATGGGACAGTTGCTCGAGACGCTGCACGTCGGGCGGCCGGCCGAGGCGTGGGGAGCCGGCAGCGCGCGGCCGGCGGTCGCCTTCAATCGCGGCGCCCAGGACACCGGGAAATGACACTCGCCCGGGCGGCGCGGCTGACTGGACCCGGCGCGCTCATGGGGGATGAACACGGGAAGCGCAATTTTCTATCATAAGCCTTGAAGTTATGAAATCTATTGTGCTTATGCTTAAGGTGCCATAAGCAGACCTACTGCTTGAAATCCCGAGAACGAAACGCCTGATCGAATTGCCGGGCTCGCTGCACCTCGTCGCTGTGCAGGTAGGTGGACGTCGTCGAGATCGAGGCGTGCCGCAGGTTGTCGCGCACCATGATCAGCTCAGCACCACGCGCCAGCGCGTGCGACGCGTGGGTGTGCCGCATCCAGTGCGGGCTCGCGCGGCGCAGCTTTTCGGCGGTCGCCGGCCGATCGTCCTGGATTGCATCGGCCACCAGCATGAAGAACCGTCGCAGCACGCGCCAGAGCCGTCTGGGTTCGATGCCCGCGCCATCCTCGTCAAGGCTCGCAACGAGCGGCGTCGCCGGGTCCCAGCGTGCGAGCGTGATCGGCAGCCCGCGCTGCACGAGATATTGATCCAGCGCGGTTCGAGCGAGTGACGGTAGCGCCATCTTGCCGAGCTTGCCATCCTTGCCAAGCACGTGCAGCCAGTGATCGCCGTGCTCGTCCCGGCGGATGTCGCCGAGCGTCGCGCCGACCAGCTCGCTCGCGCGCAGGCCGGTCGCATAGCCGAAGTCCAGCAGGAAGCGGAGGCGCTGCACGGCCGGCAGGCTCCAGCCGTACGACCATTCGAGGCCCTCGGCAAGTGCGCGGATCAACAACCACTCGCCCTCGGAGAATCCCCGTGACCACGATGACGATGCGCGAGCTGGACCGATTCAAGGTGATTCAGGATGTATCCCATCGCCATAGACTATTTGAAATTTTTATTCAAATTAATGCAATTGCACCTCCGAATATAATTGACTCCATAAGCGATAAAAGCGTGACTGCGCCAGATATGCCGGCATCTCCGAATAGACGAAGAACGGAGTCAGCCCATAGCGTACGCCCTGTCGATCACATTGCCGCAGAAAAGTCGGCCCCACCTGTGTCGCCGCCTCCAGCAAGCTGCGTAGCGGCATGCCCGCGGTCTCATTGAGCACGACGTGAAGAATCGGATAGAGTGCGTCACGCTCACGGCACTCGGTTTGGCGACATGCTTCGCAATACGCCTCCCAGCCTTCGTCGGTGCGGTCGATCGGTGCTGGGACGGCCGCGCGGACGTGCGCGGAGACGACGTCATCGAGACATTTCCGATTGCCCTCCAGCACCGCGAGATTCTTACGCCGAAACGCATCTTCGATCAGCGCGCGTTCGGCGTCGTCGATTGTCCGGAAGCCCGCGTAATCTTTATCGCCCCAGGCTTCAGCGTAGTCCCAGTCATACAGTGACCGGATATCGTTCAGTCTCTGCCCTTCGACGACATAGCGCACGAGCGTCGGACACATGTCCATGACGAACAGCCTCTGATTCAACGCGTCCATGGTCCTTGCCGGCATTCTGTCGACGAGGTACTCCAGCGACTCCGCGTTTGCGCGCCGGTGGACGCGCACCGCCCGGCTCGCCACGTCCGGTGCGGCGGCCCGGTCATTTAACGGTCCTGCCACGGTCAACAGTTTGTCCAGTGACCAGGTCGTCACGGCGGCATAACCCGGATGAAAAGCCACGATTGAAGCGCGATCGCCATAGCCAAATCGCGCGAGCACGTCGAGGTACTGTTCGAGCCGCTCCAGGTGCGCACGCACGCATCAAGCGATTGATTCAATACTGGTTTATCCGGTGTTCAAGCGAAAGGCGATCCCGTTCGCGCGCCCGGGCATGCTTATTTCCGTCGACCCAAGTTGTCGGATTTGATCAAGAATCCGGCGCAGATTGCGCTTCCGGTTTCCACTAGACTTACTCGCATATAGGTAACGATCGGTAATACAGCAGCGAGACATGCGAACCCATGGGAAGCGCACGTCTGAATGAAACGATTGCCCGCGGACGTGTACCGCACGGCGTCGGCCCGATCGCCGGACGCATGAGCATGGGGTGAAAGTCGGTCTAATTATAAGTTATACGAATGAAATGATATTGACGACACCCGGTGCCGATTGCGGTCGCCGGGCTTGATTGCGCGAGCGAGTCGCTTCGGGGAACGGTCCACGCGGCAGGACGCGGTGGGCGCGCCAAATCGCTAACGGGCGCGCGATGTTGGGGGGGGCGTTGCCATGTGTCGATCACGGTGCCATGTGTCGATCACGGTCCCATGTGATCGGCGCGCGACAGCGATCGGAGTTATGCATACCGGTGCGTCGCGGGTGATGCGGGCACTTCGCCGTTCCGCGGGACGGGGTTGGGTAGAGGATCGAGAGGGATCTTCGATCGCATCGTCGCCGCATGAGCGTTCACGGCCACGAGCGATGCCAGTGCCGCGGCGGTGCATGTCGACGTTCGGCGATGTCGGATGCCACACACGATACGAACAACCAAGTACACGACCGATGACGATCAAGCTACGTGCGAACGCGACCACGAACAAGCCGGCGGCCATTGCCCTGGGGGCAGCGGTGGCATTTTCCCTGCCGGCTGGTGCGGCGGGCACGCCCGTGCTGACATCGCTGGGGCAGTCCGGCGGGCTATTGATTCCATACGGATTCACGCTGCCTGAAGGAACATTCGAGGGGCAATACAACAACTACATCGATCCACGGTTCGGGAAGCAGACGACGAGTTCGGACATCGTCTGGGGCGCGATCGGCCTGTTTCCGCACGTGGAGATATCCGGCGGTCTGGCGAACTACCCAGGCGACGTACGCACGACGGTGCCGGGCTACGACCACATCGTGCTTCGACATCTGATGGCGAACGCAAAGGTCTCGATTCCGAAGTTCTTCACATACCAGCCGGACATCGCGATCGGCATCAATGACGTTGGCGGGCAAACGCATTACTTCCGGTCCACCTACGGTGTCGTATCGCAAGTGCTTGGGCCCGCGACGCTGACGGTCGGCTACGGGCACGGCGACCGGCTCGACGGGGTGTTCGGCGGCGCCGAGCTTCGGCTGTGGCACACGGGCCTGTCGCTGCTGGCGGAGCACGATTCGAAAACGCCCTATGCGGGCATCCGCTTCCAATCGCCGCCGATCAAGTGGCTGGCCGACGCGAGCCTCGTGGGCACCGTGATGCGCTCGCTCAGGCATACGGACGGGATCGCGCCGCGCACGTCGTTCTCGATCGGCGTGCAGATTCCGCTCGGCAGGCGGTTCGATGCCGCGCGCTGCGGCGACGGCTTGTGTAGCGACGCGCCGGTTGTCGCGGCAGGCACATCGGCGCCGGACGACACGCTGCGCCCTGCGGCCGCGCTCGCGCCGCTCAGCGCATTCACGCGAATCGAGCCTGCCACGCCTGCGGCGGCGGATGCTTCACGCGACGATCGAGTCATGCCGTCGCTTCACACGCCGCCGGATCTCGTTCGGACCGCCGCGCCGGCAGTCGACGCGGCGCCGGACCCGGCGGCGCTCGACAGGATCGTGCGCGCGCTGACGGACGCCGGACTCGAGCGCGTGCGCGCCGGCATGGCGGGCGCGGATCTCGTCGTCGAATATGAAAACCACCGCTACAACCAGAACGAGGCGGACGCGCTGGGCATCGCGCTCGGCGCGGCGGCGGAGTACGCGCCGAAGGGCGTCGAGACCGTGCGCATCGTAATCAAGAAAGCGAACGAGCCGGTGGGCGAGTTGAGCGTCGATCGGGCGGACTACGCGCGCTTCGTCGCGGGTGGCGCGTCGACCGCCGCCGGCGCGTCGCTGTCGATGCGCACGCGGCCGACGCACGATGCTGATTCGATTGCGTGGGTAGGCAACGCCCGCGCGCACGGGCTCGTACGGATCCAGATCGCGCCGGTCACGCACTACCTCTACGGCACTGAGTACGGCAACTTCGACTACTCCGTGGGCGCGAAAATCCAGGGCTTCGTGCCGCTGTGGCGCGGCGCGGAACTGTATTCGAGCGTGATCGTGCCAATTGCGAACAGCAAGAACATGGACAACGGCCGCGTCTACGACCAATACCGCTTGCGCGGCGGGCTGTCGACCGTTGCGCTCGTGCAGAGCTTCTGGATTGCGCCGCGCGTTTTCAACGTGACCGCGCTCGGCAAGTTCGACCTCCAGTACCTGGGCGTCGAGAACGAGACGACCGCGTTCGTACCGGGCCGTCCCGACGTGGTGCGGCTGAAGCTCGCCTATCTGCATCACGAGCCGGGCAAGGATGCGCTGCCGGCGGAGAAGAACGCGCTGCTCACGTACCGGTGGGTCGAGCCCGCATGGAAGATGTGGATCGAGGCAGGCGTCGCGCGCTATGTCGGTGGCGACAAGGGCCCGCTGATCACGTTGACGCGCTGGTTCGACGACGTGTCGTTCAGCGTGCAGGGATGGCATAGCGGCCACGGCTCGTTCGTCGGCGCGTCGGTCAGTTTCCCGTTGACGCCGCGCCAGGGCATGAAGCCGGGGATCGTGCAGATCAACGGGCCCGAGCAGTTCTCGCTCAATTTCCGCACGCGTGTCGGATCGTCGAACTATCTCGCGCAAGACGGCGCCGAGAATCTCGACTTTGCCTACAACGCGCAACAGTTCCTGCTCAATCAGGGGCGCTTCAGCGCCGAGTACTTCGCGACGCAGCTTTACCGGATGCGCGATGCCTACAAGCGCTACGCGCATTCCGCCGGCGTGGCGCCGCCCGCGACGGAGGCGGCGCTGCCGGCTGACGGCGTGCAGCCGTCGACCGCGCGCGAGGCAAGCATTCAATGATCGAGGGACCGGAGAGTCCTCGGGAAAATCGGGTTGATCTAACGGAGAAAATCAATGAAGACCATGAAGAAAGCGGCACTGAGGGCATTGCAAGTCGGCACGTTTGCGCTCGCGGGTACGCTCGCGGCCTGTGGCGGAGGTGACGACAGTCCGAGCACGACGCCTTCGAATGCGTCGTCGGCCACGATCAACGGCACGGCCGCGACCGGCGCAGCGATGGCGAACGCGGCGATCACGATCGTGTGCGCGACCGGCAACGGTTCGGGCACGGCCGACGCGAACGGCGCTTTCTCGGTCACGTTTGTGCTCGCGGGGCCGTGCGCGATCACCGGCACGAACGGGACGACCACGCTGCACTCGTTCGCGAGCGGCGGCGGCACGTTCAACGTGACGCCGTTGACCGAACTGCTGCTGACCTATCTGGCGGGGCAACTGGGCACGGACCTGAACGGGCTGCTGTCGGGCCTCGCGTCCAATCCGACGTATCAAAGCGCGTTGACGAACCCCGCTGTCGTTGCGGCTGCGGCGAATGGGGTTGCCCAGACCATCAAGAACGAAACCGGCGTCACGCTGTCGACGTCCGCGTTCCTGACGACGCCGTTCAAGCCAGGCCAGGCCGGCCAGGATTCGGACCTCGAAGCGCTGAAATCCAAGGGCGCGCTCGGAGGAAACGGCCAGCCGTCTGAGACGTTGCTCGGCAAGGTGGGTAACGCCGGCAAGGCAGCTGGCAAGCCCACCGGCGGCACCGGCGGCAGCGGCAACCCGGCGTAACGGCGAGCGAAGCCGCGCGCGGCGCCGTGCGCGCGGATTCACACCCGGCGCGTTGCCCGCCACGCGGTTCGATCTCGAACGCGCGCGCCCGGGCAACCGTGCCTTGGCGGCTGATATGACGCCCCGTGTCAATCGGGTTCGTTTTTTCAGTTTTCGAAGGCACGTTGCCTGAATTTCCCGAGGGCGACGTAGCAGCAAATCTCGCCGGGCATGCCACCTGCCGACTTGTTCCGGCCAGCGAAGTGAGTTCGAGGGTGAAAGACGAAATTGCCTCAGCGCTCAAGAAAGGGCCTGAGCTTGTCTGCACGGCTGGGATGCATCAGCTTGCGCATCGCCTTGCTCTCAATCTGACGGATCCGCTCGCGGGTCACGTCGAACTGCTTGCCGACTTCTTCAAGCGTGTGATCGGAGTTTGTGTCGAGCCCGAATCGCATCCGCAGAACCTTGGCCTCGCGCGGCGACAACCCGGCGAGTGCTTCGTCGATCGCCGCGCGCATGTTCGCGTGAATCGCCGCCTCGGCCGGTGAACTCGCCGAGACATCCTCGATCATGTCGCCGAGCGTTGCATCGGCGTCGTCACCCACCGGGGTTTCGAGCGAGACAGGTTGCTTGGCGATCTTGAGGATACCGAGCACTTTCTCCTCGGACATCTCCATGCGCTTTGCCAGCACTGCGGGATGCGCTTCCTGCCCTGTCTGTTGCAAGATTTCGCGCGATATCCGATTCAGCTTGTTGATCGTCTCGATCATGTGGACCGGCACGCGAATGGTCCGCGCCTGATCGGCGAGCGCACGCGTGACAGCCTGCCGGACCCACCAGGTCGCGTAGGTCGAGAACTTCCAGCCGCGCCGGTATTCGAACTTGTCCACGGCCTTCATCAGGCCGATATTGCCCTCCTGGATCAAATCCAGGAACTGCATGCCGCGGTTCACGTATTTCTTGGCGATTGAAATGACAAGACGAAGGTTCGCCTCGATCATCTCGCGCTTGGCCTGCCGCATTTTCAGTTCCGCGGCACTCATCTGGCGGTTGATCTGCTTGAGCTGCTGGAGCGGCAACGAGACCCGGGACTCGATGTCGACGAGTTTCTGCTGCGCCGCCTGAATCGCCGGCTGATGCCGCTCGAGCGCCGCGCCAAACTGCTGCGAGGTCGCCGCCGCTCGGGTCGTCCATTCAAGATCGGTCTCGTGGCCCGGGAACGAGTCGACAAACGCGTCGCGCGGCATGCCGCAACGGTCGACAGCAATCGCCAGGATACTGCGCTCGATCGCGCGAACCTCAGTCACTTGCCCATGGACAATTGCGCACAGGCGGTCGATGGTCTTGGCGGTAAAGCGGATCGGCGCAAGCTCACACTGGATCGCCATGCGCACTTGCGCAGCGGCTGCGGAACAGGCACCGCCAGTGACAGGCACATCCGGCAACTGCTCGAACAGTGCACGCACGCGTGCGAAAATCGCAAGACTGTCGTTCGTGAGTTCTTCGAGGCGCGCCGCGTTCGCCTTCTCCGAATCCCCGGCATCCGTTTCGACGTCGTCTTCGTCCGAATCATCGTCGGCGGCGAGTGCTTCCGCATCCTCTTCTTGGGACTCCGGCGTCATTTCGCTTTCATCGGCGTCGACACTGATGCCATCGACCAGTTCGTCGATGCGGAGTTCGCCTGCCACGATGCGGTCGACATCGGCAAGAATCGTGGACACGATCGACGGACACGCGGCAATCGCTTGAATCATGTCCTGTAGACCATCTTCGATCCGTTTCGCGACCTCGATTTCACCGGCGCGGGTCAGCAGTTCGCTGGCCCCCATCTCACGCATGTACATCCGAACCGGATCCGTGGTGCGGCCGAATTCGGAATCGACGGTCGATAGCGCAGCTTCCGCCTCCTCGTCCGCCTGATCGTCGGATGCCACGGCCGGCGCAGCGTCGGTGAGCAGGAGCGCTTCGGCGTCCGGCGCTTGTTCGTATACGGCCACGCCCATGTCGCTGAACGTGCTGACGATGGTGTCCATCGCCGCCGTTTGAGCAAAGTTGTCGGGCAGGTGATCGTTGATGTCCGCGTGGGTGAGATAGCCGCGCTCGCGACCGAGCGCGATCAACGCGCGCATCTGGTGCTGGCGCTCCTCATTCTGGCGTGCCAGTGACGCGATGTCCGTCGGCGTCAGGGCCTGGGGCTTTCCCTTTGACACACGGCGGCCGGCTTTTGCCGTGGCCGTGATTTCAGGGGATGTGGAATCGTTCCGATCAGAAATTGCCAATACATGCTCCTCGACAGATGAGCCGACGATCGTCGCGAGCATGACGCCAGAATGGGTTGCCTGCCGGGATGCGAACGGAATCGTGATACGCAAAGATGGTCGAGGCCGGGACGCCTCGCTCGAAATCCGTATGCGCAGCTTGTGGGGGGCGTGAATGATACCGGAAAGTATTGTGCGGCACAAGCACTTATGATTGGCCAACTGGCGGTATGGCAAAAAGTCGCTCGTCCCACACGACCGGTTGTGGATCCGTCACGATGATCCGCGCGGTGTCAGGATGCGCCAGATTCACGAGCACGTTGGACTCTGCACGGACGACGACGGAAGGGACGATCAGGAGTGCTGTACGCGATTCTGCCATCCATTCGTCGCCGAACTGCCGTGCTGCCTGCAGTGCCGCCGCATCCCATCCTCTCGGCAACGTTTCTGCCGTATGGCGTTCGACGCTGACGTCGTCGGGAACGATTGCTTCGACCCATCCGTGGGTTTTCGGCACCTTGCCGATGCGTGCATGCACGAGCACCTCAAGCATCGCGCCCGCGAAGGTCGACGCCGCGTAGATGACAGGCCGGCCCGGACTATTAAAGCGGCCACCGACCAGCATCGCGCCGGTGCCGCTCCAGATCGTGTGTCGCGTGTCACCGATGCGAAACAACTTCATGCCGGTAGCCCGTAGAACAGTTTCCAGAGCAACTCTTCAACCCTGCGCGCACCGAGCTCGGTCAGCGCGACGTCGAGCGGCGCCCGTCCCTCAAGTTCAGGATGTGGCGTCGACAAAAATTCCCGCGCGTCCTCTTCGTCGTTCCAGACGTAGGTGGTCGTTGCAACGATCCGGGCCAGACGCTCCGTCTTCTCCGATTCGTCTTGCGTTAGTCGATCGCGGCGGCGCTTGTAGGTCGCTTCGGGGATGATGCGGGCGAGCAGCGCGCGCCGAGCATCGGCGCCTTGCGTCGCGTGTTCGACGCCCGCGCGCAGCGCGGACTTCGGCAGACCGCCGCGCACAAGCGCTTCCAGCTCCGCCAGCGTATGCGGGAGCGGCCGCAGCCCCATGACCGCAGCCACGGCCTCAGGGGTAACGAGTAACATGGCGACCCCCATTCAGTATCATTTGATACTTCATTGTAGCGCAAATGATACCGCCCGCAAGGCGTTCTTGAAAGTTGAGACGCGGAGACGCCTCGCAAGCCGACTGTCGATGTTTGGTAGATCTTGCGCAGCGTTAGAATAGCGCCCCTTCTCATGGGAGACGACAATGTCCTGGTTCGTTTATGAAGTGCCCGAATACCACGAAGACGCTGCGCGCATCGAACCCTTCAGCGAGCTGCGTAGCCGTGTGCTGAAAGTCGGTGGCCCGGCCATGGCTGACGACCTGGAAAGCGTTCGCGAGAACGCCGCAGCGACAGCGGACACGCCCGAGCGGCCCCTGCGGACGCCGGAGAATCCGCAGGTCTTTCCGATTCCCTACGCCGACTCCATGATCCTGGTCGGGTTCATCTTCGATCTGAAGCGAGAATTCCGGCAACTGGTTGTGTCACCGGTGGAAATGCCCTGGTTGAACGACGCGTAAACGGTGGTGCGACCGGAAGTCGACGGGAGAGTGACTGCTGTTCCGGGGCCGGGTCCGACTATTCACTGCACGCTTTCGGATACACATGCGTGGAGTGGGACCCGCGCCAACGCTTATGCGCCCTCCTTCACCGCTGCTTACCACACAGGCTTCGCGAAGCCGCCGAAGAACGATTTCAATGCGCATCGGCCGTTGCGGGATGACGAGCATCTGGACACAGTGTTGACCTGGCGTGAAATACGCCGGGTATCAAAATCGCCGGCAGTGCTGCGCGATCGAGTGCTTTACTTGCTGGATGGCACACCGGTAAACCGGAAGCTGATTCACCGCACCGGCTGCCGTCGCTCTTCCTCGCGCGCGTCGGATGCATGATGAAACTCCCGGGAAAGACTCGATGAGGGCGCACCGAAGGTGCGCCGCCGGCACGCCCGTGCGTGCGATGTACTGCCCGACACGTTCATTCTCACGATCGCGGCGCGCACGGCGCCGACCGGTAGATGACGCATTCGAAATCCGCGGCCGCTTCCTTCGGGCCGCGGATGGCAGTTGAAAATCGGGCTCAGTGATGCTCGTACGGCTGCTCCGTATCGAGCGACGCGAGCGATTGCGCGGTCGTCTCTGCGGCGACGCTCGGCCGTGCAGCCACCGATTGCGATGGCTGCGCGGCGATCTTCGCTTCCGCGGCCTGGATGTCGGCGGGATAGTAAGGATCGCTACCGACCGGCTTATAGCCGGCCTTCTCGACCCGCACGAGATCGGCGCGCACGTCGGCCCGCGTGACCGCATGGTCGGTGGTTTGCGCAAATGCGAAGACCGGCGCGCTCAGCGCACAGGACAGCAGGACCGCACGAATCAGGTTGTTCATGATGTTCACCTCTCAAGATGGCATGTTCGCGTCCGCAGATCAGGCCGGACATCCGCTCCGCATCGATCTGATGAAGAGTTGTGTCCATTCTGCGATTCGCGCGCTTTCCGGAAGGTGAGGCTTCGATTACGGTCTTGTCATCTGGTCGCGACCGCATGTCGGTCACGGGCCGGCCCGTCCGGTCGGACACTGCGCACCTGCGCGCCAGCACAGATAACGGTTTCGTAATCCTCGGGTCAGGGTCGGGTCAACGCCGCGCCGGCAGACTGCACGCTCGCCGCATCGCACGCGGCATCCATGCCCTGCTTCGAGGAGCACCATCATGTGGATCGTCCGGCTGGCGTTACGCAGGCCCTACACGTTCGTCGTACTCGCACTGCTGATCTTCATCGCGGGACCGCTTGCGCTGCTGCGCACGCCAACCGACATCTTCCCGAGCATCGACATTCCGGTCGTCAGCATCGTCTGGTCATACAACGGCTTCTCCGCGGAGGACATGGCCAAGCGGATCACGTCGAACTACGAGCGCGCGCTCACGTCCGACGTCGACGACATCGAGCACATCGAGTCGCAGTCGCTGAACGGCGTGTCGGTCGTGAAGATCTTCTTCCACCCGGGCGCCGACATCAATCGCGCGATCGCGGAAGCCGCGAGCAATGCCGCGTCGATCCTGCGCATCCTGCCGCCCGGCACGTTGCCGCCGAACATCATCACGTACAACGCGTCGACGGTGCCGATCCTGCAGCTCGGGCTGTCGAGCGACACGCTCGCCGAGCAGCAGCTGTACGACCTCGGCAACAGCTTCATCCGCACGCAGCTCGCGACCGTCCAGGGCGCGGCGGTGCCGCTGCCGTTCGGCGGCAAGATCCGCCAGATCGTCGTCGACCTCGATACGCGCGCGCTGCAGGCGAAGGGGCTCGCGCCGATCGACGTCGTGAACGCGATCAACGCGCAGAACCTGATCCTGCCCGGCGGCACCGCGAAGATCGGCACGCACGAATACAACGTGCAGATGAACGGCAGCACGCAGACGGTCGCCGCGCTGAACGATCTGCCGGTGAAGACGATCGGCGGCAATGTCGTGTACGTGCGCGACGTCGCGCACGTTCGCGACGGCTACGCACCGCAGACCAACATCGTGCGGGTGGACGGCAAGCGCGCGGCGCTGCTGACGGTCGAGAAGACCGGCAGCGCGTCGACGCTGACGATCATCGACCAGGTGAAGGCGATGTTGCCGAAGATCGCGGCCGGGCTGCCGAAGGCGCTGCACATTTCGCCGCTCGACGATCAGTCGGTGTTCGTGAAGGCGGCGGTCCAGGGCGTCGTGCGCGAGGCGCTGATCGCCGCGTGCCTGACCGCGCTGATGATCCTGCTGTTCCTCGGCAGCTGGCGCGCGACGCTGATCATCGCGATCACGATCCCGCTCGCGGTGCTCACGTCGCTGCTCGCGCTGTCCGCGCTCGGCCAGACCATCAACATCATGACGCTCGGCGGGCTCGCGCTCGCGGTCGGGATCCTCGTGGACGACGCGACCGTCGCGATCGAGAACATCACGCATCATCTCGAGCTCGGCGCGCCGCTCGAGGACGCGATCCTGACCGGTTCGGGAGAAATCGCGGTGCCGACCTTCGTGTCGACGCTGTCGATCTGCATCGTGTTCGTGCCGATGTTCCTGCTCACGGGCGTCGCGCGCTATCTGTTCGTGCCGCTGGCCGAGGCCGTGATCTTCGCGATGATCGCGTCGTACTTCTTCTCGCGCACGCTGGTGCCGACCCTCGCGATGGCGCTGATGCGCGCAAAAGGAAACGGCCGGCCGCCGCGCGGCGTATTCGCGCCGCTCGTGCATTTGGCGCGTTTCCAGGCTGCGTTCGAGCATCGCTTCGAGGCCGTGCGGCTGCGCTATCGCGCGCTGCTCGCGGCGGCGATCGCGCGGCGCCGCCGCTTCGCGGCCGCGTTCCTGCTCGCATGCGTCGCGTCGACGGGCCTCTACGCGTTCGCCGGGCAGGACTTCTTCCCGTCGGTCGACACGGGCGAGATCCGCCTGCACCTGCGCGCGCCGACCGGCACGCGGATCGAGGAAACCGCGCGGCTGACCGACGAGGTCGAAGCGAAGATCCGCAGCGTGATTCCGGCGGGCGAACTCGCCGGCGTGCTCGACAACATCGGCGTGCCGGTGAGCGGGATCAACCTCACGTACGATTCATCGGATCCGATCGGCACCGAGGATGCCGACGTGCTGGTGACGCTGAAGCCGAACCACGCGTCGACCGCCGCATACGTCGCCAGGCTGCGCAACGTGCTCGCTCAGTCGTTCCCCGGCGTGACGTTCGCGTTCCTGCCGGCCGACATCGTCAGCCAGATCCTCAACTTCGGGCTGCCCGCACCAATCGACATCCAGATCGTCGGCAACAAGCTCGACCAGAACCGCGCGGTCGCGAATACGCTGCTCGCGAAGCTGCGCGGCGTGCGCGGGCTCGTCGACGCGCGTATCCAGCAACCCGGCGACGAACCGGCGATCGACGTAAACGTCGACCGCACGAAGGCGATCCAGGCCGGCCTCGAACAGCGTGACGTCGCGCAAAATCTGCTGATCGCGCTGTCCGGCAGTTCGCAGACGACGCCGAACTTCTGGCTCGATCCGCGCAACGGCGTCAGCTACCCGGTGCTCGTGCAGACGCCGCAATACACGGTGAATTCGCTGCAGTCGCTCGCGAACGTGCCGCTGCCCGCCGGCACCGCGCGCCCGCCGCAGACGCCGGCCGGCGGCCCGGCCGCGGGCACGCCCGCGCAGAACCTGCTCGGCGCGCTCGGCACGTTCTCGCGCTCGACGCAGCAGGCCGTGGTGTCGCACTACAACGTGCAGCCGGTGCTCGACATCTTCGCGTCGGTGCAGGGGCGCGATCTCGGCGGCGTCACGGCCGACGTGACGAAGCTCGTCGACGCCGCGCGCGCGCAGCTGCCGCCCGGCTCGTCGATCGTGCTGCGCGGCCAGGTGCAGGCGATGCACGAGTCGTTCGCGGGCCTGCTCGGCGGCCTGGTGCTCGCGATCTCGCTGGTCTACCTGCTGATGGTCGTCAATTTCCAATCGTGGCTCGATCCGCTCGTGATCGTCGGCGGGCTGCCGGCATCGCTCGCCGGCATCGCGTGGATGCTGTTCGTCACGCGCACCACGCTGTCGGTGCCCGCGCTGACCGGCACGATCCTGTGCATCGGCATCGCGACCGCGAACAGCATTCTCGTCGTGAACGCGGCGCGCGAGCTGCTCGCGGGCGGCGCGTCGCCGTGGCAGGCGGCGCTCGACGCCGGCTTCAGCCGCTTCCGGCCCGTCGTGATGACCGCGCTCGCGATGCTGATCGGCATGTTGCCGATGGCGCTCGGCCTCGGCGACGGCGGCGAGCAGAACGCGCCGCTCGGCCGCGCGGTGATCGGCGGCCTCGCGTTCGGCACGTGCTCGACGCTGCTGTTCGTCCCGGTGCTGTTCGGCTTCGTCCACGCATGGCTCGCGCGGCGCCGCGACGCCTCGGCCACGCGGCGCACGCAGCACGCGCCCGACACGCCGGCGCTGCGTTGAGCTCGGACGGCCGCCCCTTCTCATCATCCTTCGATTCGCCCGACCCCGGACCCATCATGAACGACTCGATCGAACCCGTCGCCCCGCCGCCCGCCGCCGAGGCGGCCACAGCAGCCACCGCCGTGACGTCCGCCGCGCGCGGCGCCGCGCCCGACACCCCGCCGGCCCGCCGCGGCCGCAAGCTGGCCGTGCCCGTCGCGGCCGTCGCGCTGGCCGCCGCGCTGCTCGCGCTCGGCATCGTGCCGCGTATCGATGCACGCGCCGCGCAGCGTGCACAGGTTGCCGCGCAACAGGCGCTGCCGGTGTCGGTCATCGTGCCCGGCACGGCGCCGGCCGACCAGACGCTGACGTTGCCCGGTTCGGTGGCGCCCTATGCGGACGCATCGATCTACGCGCGCACGAGCGGCTACATCGCGCACTGGAGCGTCGATCTCGGCACGCACGTGAAGGCCGGCCAGACGCTCGCGCAGATCTCGGCGCCCGATCTCGACGCGCAATTGCGCCAGGCGCGCGCCGACGAAGCGAGCGCGCAGGCGAACTACGACTACGCGAAATCGACCGCGCAGCGCTGGCAGGACATGCTGAAAACGCAGTCGGTCTCGCAGCAGGACACCGACACGAAGGTCGCGGACATGAACGCGAAGCGCGCGATGCTCGCGTCCGCGCAGGCGAACGTCGCGCACCTTGCCGAACTCGTGTCGTACGAGTCCGTCACCGCGCCGTTCGACGGCGTGATCACCGCGCGCAGCGTCGACGTCGGCACGCTGGTCACCGCGGGCGGCACGCCGGGCAGCCCGGGCCTGTCCGGGGAACTGTTCCATCTCGAACAGACGGACACGCTGCGCGTGTTCGTCGACGTGCCGCAGGACAGCGCGACCGGCGTATCGACCGGCACCTCCGTCTACCTGACGACGCAGCAGTATCCGGGGCGACGCTTTGCCGCGCGTGTCGCGCGCACCGCGGGCGCGATCGATCCCGTCACGCGCACGCTGCGCGTCGAGATCGACGTCGACAACCGCGACGGCGCGCTGATGCCCGGTGCGTATGCGCAGGCGCATCTCGTCGTGCCGAGCGCGGCGCCGGCGCTCGACCTGCCGGTCAGTGCGCTGTTGTTCCGCCCGAACGGCGTGACGGTCGCCACCGTCGGTACGAACGGGCGAACCGTGCTGAAGACCGTGCAGATCGGGCGCGATTTCGGCACGCGCGTGGAGATCGTCGCGGGGCTCGCGGCGACCGATCGCGTGATCGACAACCCGGGCGATGCGATCACGGCCGGCGAAGCCGTGAAGATCGTGTCGACCGTGCGCGCCGCGGCTCCGGTGGCCGCTTCGTCCGCTTCGTCCGCTTCGTCCGCTTCGTCCGCTTCGTCCGCTTCGTCCACTTCGTCCGCGCAGGCCGCGCAGGCCGCGCAGGTCGCGCAAACAGGGGTGGCGGCCATTGCCAGCGACGCGCCGCCGCTGCGCGCGGCCGGCACCGCGCCGGCCGCGTCGACGCCCGCTCCGGCGCCCGCCCGCGGCTGACCCATCGATGACGACTCACGAGATACCTGCCATGCGCCTTCCTCACCCGCTCCCGTTCGCCCGCCACGCCGTCGCGCTCGGCGCCGTCGCGGCATTGGCCACGTTGACCGCGTGCTCGACGTTGCCACCCTATTCACCGCCCGCCGTCGCGGTCCCCGCGCACTACGCGGGCGCACCGGCCGCGCAGGCCGGCTGGCACGTCGCGATGCCGGCCGATGCGGCCGCGCGCGGTGCGTGGTGGACCGTGTTCGGCGACGCCGACCTGAACGCGCTCGAAGCGCGCGTCGACGTGTCGAACCAGACAGTGAAAAAAGCCGTCGCCGATCTGCAACAGGCACGCGCGATGGTCGACTACCAGCACGCCGGGTTTCTGCCGACGATCACGGCGGGCGCCGCGCAGAGCCGCGCGCGCGTGTCGCAGAACCGGCTCGGCTCGTCGCTCGCCGGCAAGACGACGCCCGACTATCAGGCCGGCGTGGCCGCGAGCTGGGAACCCGACGTGTTCGGCCGCGTGCGCGATGCGGTGACGGGCGCGCAGGCGAACGCCGCCGCGAGCACGGCCGACCTGCAGGCCGTGAAGCTGTCGGTCACGGCCGAACTCGCGACCGATTATTTCGCGCTGCGCTCGCTCGATACGCAGAAGCAGTTGCTCGATGACACGGTGCGTGCATACGAGAACGCGCTGACGCTGCTCAGGCAGCAGCTCGCGGCCGGCGCGATCGATGCGTCGGCGGTCGCACAAGCCGAGACGCAACTCGAATCGACGCGCACGCAGGACACCGACATCGACTCGTCGCGCTCGCAGTTGCAGCACGCGATCGCGACGCTCGTCGGCGAAAGCGCGTCGACGTTCGCGCTGCCGCCGCGCGTGCAGGCGTTCCGTGTGCCGGCCATTCCGGCCGGCGTGCCGTCGGAACTGCTCGAACGGCGGCCCGACATCGCGGCCGCCGAGCGCCGTGTGGCGGCCGCGAACGCGCAGATCGGCGAGGCGCGCGCCGCGTTCTTTCCCGATCTCGTGCTGTCGGCGAGCGCAGGGCTCGAGAGTTCGTTCTTCGCGCCGTGGCTCGCCGCGCCGAGCCTGTTCTGGTCGCTCGGCCCGCAACTCGCCGGCACGCTGTTCGACGGCGGTCGCCGCAGCGCGTCGCTGCGTGGCGCGCATGCGCAGTACGACGGCGCGGTCGCAGATTACCGGCAGACCGTACTCGTCGCGTTCCAGCAGGTCGAGGATCAGTTGTCGACGATCGATGCGCTCGCGTCCGAAGCCGGCAGCCAGCAGCGCGCGACCGACGCGGCCGACCTGTCGCTGCGGCTGACGACGAATCGCTTCAACGCCGGCGCCGTCAGCTATCTGGACGTGGTGACCGCGCAGACGATCGCGCTGACGAACCGGCGCACGGCCGATCAGATCGACGCGCGCCGGATGGAGGCCGCGGTCGGGTTGTTGAAGGCGCTGGGCGGCGGCTGGCAAGCGAGCGCGGATGAGGAATCGAACACCGGCACGCACAAACGCCCGGTCGCCGCGTTACCCGACTCCGCGGTCACGCAGCCGACGGCCGGTTGAACGTGAGCACGAAGCGCGTGCCGCGCGCGTCGCTTTCGACCTGCGCGGTGCCGCCATGCAGCTCCATCACCGAGCGCACGATCGCGAGGCCGAGCCCGGCGGTGCCGCCCGGCACCCCGCCGCTGCGGGCGGGATCGCCGCGCACGAACCGGTCGAAGATCCGCGGCAGCAGCGCGGAATCGATCGGCTCCCCCGGATTCGCGACGACGACGCGCACCGCGTCGGCGGCGTCATCGACACTCAGCGTAATGACGCCGCCGGCGGGCGTGTAACGCAGCGCGTTCGCGAGCAGGTTGCCGACGGCGCGACGAAACAGCTCGACGTCGGCGATCAGATGCCCCCGCCCTTCGACGCGCAACGTCGAGCCCGCTTCGTCGGCGAGCCCCTCGAAATACTCCGCGATGCGCTCGAGTTCGTCGTGCACGTCGAACGCGCGCTGCCGCGTGACGAAGCTCGGATGCTCGGCGCGCGCGAGAAACAGCACGTTCTCGATCATCCGCGCGAGACGATCGTATTCCTCGAGATTCGATTCGAGCAGTGCCTGATACTCGTCGGCCGCACGCGGCCGCGCGAGCGCGACTTCAGTGGCGCCGCGCATGTTGTTCAACGGCGTGCGCAGGTCGTGCGCGAGATCGGCGCTGAATTGCGACAGATGCGCGAACGCTTGCTGCAGGCGGCCGAGCATCGCGTTCTGCGCATCGACGAGCGCGCGCAGCTCGCTCGGTGCACGCGACGCGTCGAGCCGCGTGTCGAGCTTGTCGACGGTGATCCGGCCGGTGTTGTCGACGATCTCGCGCAGCGGCGCGAGCGCCGTGCGGATCAGCCAGTAGCCGAGCAGCAGCGCGAACAGCGCGCCGAGCCCGCCGGCGATCTCGAGCCGGTCGCGGTAGCCGTCGAGCAGGTCGGCGCGGTCGTGCATGTTGCGCGCGATCGCGATGCGGATCGGCGTGCGGTCGCCGAGCGCGGCCTCGATCACGACGCCGCGCATCGGCGTGCCGTTGTCGGCCGTCCACGTGACCAGCCGGTCGGCCGTGATCCGCTCGTCCGCCGGAACCGGCGCCGCATGCGGCGCGAACAGCTGTGCGTCGGCCACCGGAACCGACGCGGCGGCAGGCGCATCGTCGAGCGCGGCGAGCCGCACGTTGTGGCGCGCGAGCACGTCGCCGCGCGCATCGACGGCGGCCATCGACAGCGCCTCGTTGCCGAGCACCTGGCTCGTCAAGCGCTCGGCATGCGTGCGGACTGCATCGAGCGACTCGAGCTCGCCCGCGAGCCGGCGCGTGTGGCGCGCGGCCAGCACGATGTCGAGGTCGTCCTGCGTGTTCACCTGCCGTTCGAGGCCGGCATACACGTATGCGCCGACCAGCGCGAACGCGGCAAGCGTGGTCGCGGCGAACGCGAGCGCGAGCGTCGCGGCGAGCGAGCGTGGCCGCGTCATGCGTCGTCCTTCGGTTCGAGCACGTAGCCGACGCCGCGCACGGTATGGATCAGCTTGACCGGAAACGCGTCGTCGATCTTCGCGCGCAGGCGCCGGATCGCGACCTCGACGACGTTGGTGTCGCTGTCGAAATTCATGTCCCATACGTACGATGCGATCTGCGTGCGGCTCAGCACCTCGCCCTGCCGGCGCGCGAGCAGCTGCAGCAGCGAGAATTCGCGCGGGGTGAGGTCGATGCGCGTGGCGCCGCGCTTCACGCGGCGGCGCACCACGTCGATTTCCAGATCGCCGACCGCCAGGTGTTCGGTCTCGCGCGGCGGCCCGCGACGCGCGAGCGTCCGGATGCGGGCAAGCAGCTCGACGAACGCGAACGGCTTCACGAGGTAGTCGTCGGCGCCGAGTTCGAGGCCGTGCACGCGATCCTGCACGTCGTCGCGCGCGGTCAGGAACAGCACCGGCGTCGTATGCGTGTCGCGCAGCCGCTTGAGCACACCCCAACCGTCGAGCACGGGCAGCATCACGTCGAGCACGATCACGTCGTAACGCTCTTCTTGCGCGAGCGTCAGCCCTTCGCCGCCGTCCTTCGCGAGATCGACGCTGAAGCCCGATTCCTCGAGCCCCTTCTTCAGGTACGCACCCGTCTTCGGTTCGTCTTCGACTATCAGGATACGCATGGCCGGCTCCGTCGCTTTCGTGATGACATCCGGCGATGTTACCGGCAAACGGCGACAAGGGATCGCTGCGTGCGGGCGCAAACGCCTTTGATTACAAAACGGTAATCGGGCGGTCAGCGTAGCGTGCGGTTGCGAAGCCGTGCGCGGCGGAGTGGGTAACCTGCATAAACCCTCCTCCACATCGCCATTCCAGCCGCCAGAGCGTCGCCTTCCTCTGCGTAAATCTAAGGACCAGATAACGGTATGAGAATTTCTTGGTTCTTGGATGCGTTCCACATCCCGAAAATACCAGCTCCCGACAACCGGGCGCGCGATGCGCCGCCCCGCGTCGCTCAAACAACGTTCCTCTTTCCCATGTTCAGCAGATCGTTTCGCACTACGTCGGGCCACGCGCTGTGCGTCGCCGCCCTCCTTTCCGTTTTTTCCGGCGTCGCCCGCGCGGACAGCACGCTCGATCGCATCCATCAACGTCACACGATCACGATCGGCGTGATCCTGTCGGGCCCGCCGTTCGGCTCGCTCGATCCCGCGACGCAAAAGCCGGTCGGCTTCAACGTCGATCTGGCGAACGACGTCGCGAAACGACTCGGTGTCGACGTCGAGCTGACACCGGTTCAGCCGTCGAACCGCGTGCAGTTCCTGCAGCAGGGCAAGGTCGACGCGCTGATCGCCAACATGGAGCTGACGACGGAGCGCGCGGAGATACTGTCGTATGCGCCGACGCCGTTCGAATCCATCGGCGGCGCGCTGATCGCGCGCAAGGACAGCGGTATCAAGTCCTGGGCCGACTTGCGCGGCAAGCCGGTCTGCGTGTCGCAAGGCAGCAACTACACGAAGCCGCTCGCGACGGAATACGGCGCGCAGGTGAAGGCCTTCCGCGGCCAGCCGGAATCGCTGCTCGCACTTCGCGGCAACAACTGCGTGGCCGCCGTGCACGTCGCGCCGACGTTGCGCATGCTCGTCGCGCGCAACCCCGACTGGAAGGACTACACGACGCCGCTGTCGACCGACCTGATTCCGTCGCCGGCGGTGATCTGGGTCCGCAAGGGCGAGACCGACACGCAGGGCGCGCTCGACCGGATCGTTCAGGATTGGCACCGCAGCGGCTGGTTGCTCGACGTCGAGCGCAAGAACGGCATGACGCCGTCGCAAGCCGTGCTCGACCTGCACACGAAGCTCAAGGCGCAGCGCACATGACGGTGGCCGCCGCCGTCGATGCGCTCCGCAAGTTCGGCCTCGATTACAGCTTCGTGCTCGCCGCGGACGAACGCGAGTCGTTCGTGCACGGGATGGGCGTGACGCTCGAACTGTCGATCGCGACCGCGGTCGGCAGCCTCGCCTGCGGCGTCGTGCTCGCCGCGCTGCTGGTGTCGCCGCGCGGGGCGCTCGCGCGCCCCGCGCGCGCATTCGTCGAGGTCACCCGCAACACACCGACGCTCGTGCAATTGTTCTGCGCATTCCTCGTCGTCAACATGCTGATCAGCGCCGCACTGCGCAATCTGGGCGGCAATCCGCTGACGCCGTTCATCTGGAGCGTCATCGTGATCTCGCTGCACAAGGGCGCGTTCCATGCGGAAGCGCTGCGCGCCGGCCTCGAAGCGGTACCGCGCGCAACGCTCGAGGCCGCGCAATCGCTCGGCTACAGCCGCCGCCAGCGGCTCTGGCACGTGCAGCTGCCGCTCGCGATACGCTTCGCGCTGCCCGCGCTCGTCAACAACCTGGTCGACCTCGTGAAGATGACGACGGTCGCCTCGGCGATCGCCGTCGGCGACGTCACCTATGCGTCGATCATGATCTGGACGCAACGCGACAATGTGCTCGAGTTGATGATCCTGATCCTGCTCTTCTTCGGCGCGCTCACGTTCACGGTCAACCTCGCGGGACGTTGGCTGGAACACCGCCTGAGGATACCCGGCTATGGCCATTGACATGCGCGCGCAGCCCGCGCGCCTCGTACGATGGCGCGCCGTCGCGGCAACCCTGGCCGCGCTGGCCGTCGTCGCGCTGGCCGTCGCGGGCCGCCGTCATCCGACCCTCGTCGCGCTCGCCACATGGCTGCCGGCGCTCGGCAAGGCGATGCTGGTCAACATCGGCATCAGCGCGATCGCGATCGCGATCGGCACGCTCGCCGGCCTCGTACTCGGCCCGCTGACGCTGTCGCGGCTCGGCATCGCGCGCGTGCTGGCGCGCGCGTACGTGCAGTTGTTCCGCAACGCGCCGCTGCTCGTGCTGATCTATTTTTCGACCTACGTGTTCCCGTTCGAAATCAGGTTCGGCCATGCGTCGCTGCCGTTTCCGGACTGGTTCAAGGTAACGCTCGGCCTCGCGCTGCCCGCGAGCGCGAACTTCGCGGAAATCTTCCGCGGCGCGATCCAGTCGATTCCGCATGCGCAGTGGGACGCCGCACGCTCGCTCGCGTTCAGCCGCGCGCAAGTGTTCCGCTGGATCATCCTGCCGCAATGCGTACGCCGCATGCTGCCGCCGTGGATGAACCTGTATGCGAGCATCGCGATGGCCACCGCGCTCGCGTCGCTGGTCGGCGTGCACGACCTGCTCGACACCGCGCAGGTCGCGAGCAACACCGTCGCGCGAGCCGACTTCACCGTCGTCGTCTATTTCACGGTACTCGGCCTGTTTTTCGCGTACTGCTACCCGATCGCCCGTTTCACCCGCCTTCTCGAAAGACGTCATGCATTCCACTGAAACTCCGCGCGGCGCGGACGAGCCGCTCGTCCGCCTGCGCGACGTGCACCTGTCCTACGGCACGACGCCCGTGCTGCGCGGCATCGATCTCGACGTGCACCGCGGCCAGGCCGTGTCCATCATCGGCCCGTCCGGCTCCGGCAAATCGACGATCCTGCGTTGCATCACCGGGCTGTTGCGGCCGCAGCGCGGCCTGATCGAGGTCGACGGCACGCGCGTCGACCTGCTCGCATCGGAGCGCGACGAAATCGCGCTGCGCAAGCGGGTCGGCTTCGTGTTCCAGCAATACAACCTGTTTCCGCACCTTAGCGTGCTCGACAACCTCGTCGTCGCCCCGGTCCGGATTCTCGGCCGCGATCGCAACGATGCGGTGCGCACCGCACACGCGCTGCTCGAACGCGTGCGTCTCGCGGACAAGGCGCACGCCTACCCCGGCGAGCTGTCGGGCGGCCAGCAGCAGCGCGTCGCGATCGCCCGCGCGCTCGCGATGCAGCCCGACCTGATCCTGTTCGACGAAGTGACGTCCGCGCTCGATCCGGAAACCGTCGGCGACGTGCTGTCGGTGATTCGCGATCTCGTGCGCGACGGCATGACCTGCGTGCTCGTCACGCACGAGATGCGCTTCGCCGAGGAAATCAGCGACGTCGTCTATTTCACCGAGGCGGGCGTGATCGTCGAGCACGGGTCGGCCACGCAGCTGTTCCGCGCGCCGCAAAGCCCGCGCACGCGGGCCTTCCTCGCGCATACGCTCGGTCCGGCCGGCAGCCCGCACGCAAGCCGCGACAGCGCGCCGGTCGCACTCGACCTGACGCGCTTCGCGGTCTGACTCAACGCGCTGCGTAGCGGCTCGGCGGGCGCGCGAGCCCGAGACGGTCGCGCAGCGTCGTGCCCTCGTATTCGGTGCGGAACAGGCCGCGCCGTTGCAGTTCCGGCACGACATGCGCGACGAAATCGTCGAGTCCGCCCGGGAAATACGGCGGCATGATGTTGAAGCCGTCCGCGGCGCCGCCGTCGAACCATTCCTCGAGCGCGTCGGCGACCTGCGTCGGCGTGCCCCACACGATCCGGTGCCCACGCGCGCCGGCGACGAGATAGTAGAGTTCGCGCAGCGTGAGGTTCTCGCGGCGCGCGAGATCGGTGAGCAGCTTCGCGCGGCTCTTCAGCTGATCGGATTCGGGCAGGTCGGGCAGCGGGCCGTCGAGCGGATACTTCGACACGTCGTGGCCGAGACGGTCGGACAGCAGCGTCAGCGCGCCCGACGTATCCGTCCATTGCTGGAGCTGCGCATACTTGTCCTTGGCCTCCTGCTCGGTGCGGCCGATCACCGGAAATACGCCCGGCATCACGGCAAGCGCGTCCTCGGCACGGCCGTATGCCGCGAGCCGACCCTTCAGGTCGCGATAGAAGGCCTGCGCTTCCTCGAGCGTCTGCTGCGCGGTGAACACGACTTCCGCGGTGCGCGCGGCAAGCTCCTGGCCGGGGCCCGACGAGCCGGCCTGAATCACGACCGGATGGCCCTGCGGCGGGCGCGACGCGTTGAGCGGCCCCCTCACGTTGAAGAAGCGTCCGGCGTGATCGAGCGTGTGCACCTTCGCCGGGTCGAAATACACGCCGCGCGCCTTGTCCCTGACGAGCGCGTCGTCGTCCCAGCTGTCCCACAGCCCCTTCACGACATCGACGAATTCGCCGGCCATCTCGTAGCGCTGCGCGTGATCCGGATGATTGCCGCGCGTGAAATTCGCGGCGGTGCGGTCATACGAAGTCGTCACGACGTTCCAGGCCGCGCGCCCGCCGCTCAGGTGGTCGAGCGATGCGAACACGCGCGCGATATGGTAAGGCTCGCTGTACGTCGTGGACGCGGTCGCCGCAAGGCCGATGTGCCGCGTATGCATCGCGAGCGCCGACAGCAGGCTCAGCGGCTCGAAGCGCATCGCCATCGACGGATGCGCGTCGGGGCCGCTCGTCAAGCCGTCGGCCAGGAAGACCATGTCGAACTTCGCGCGCTCGGCGGTCTGCACGACGCGGCGCAGCAGATCGAAGTTCTCGCTGCCGGATTCGGCATCGGGATGGCGCCAGCCGGCGACGTGGTGTCCTGCGCCCTGGAGGAACAACCCGAGGCGCATCTGGCGGCGGGAAGGTGTGCTGCGTTCGGTGCTCATGATTGAAGCGACGTAAAGGTGTGGAAAAGTCGGGCAAGATCGGCCGTGCTTCGCATCGTATCGATCAGTTCCGGGACGAACGCGAGTGCGGGATCGTGGGCGGTCGCGTCCGCGAACTTCGCGGCAAGGTCGTCGGCACCGACGAGGCGTTCGGTGCGTTGCCGCAGCGTGTCGCCGTTGCGCAGCGCAATCTCGACGACCGAGAAACGCGTCGCGGGATCGGTCGACGCGCGCGGCGCCGCGGCATCGTGGCGCCGCGTCACGCGTGCGGCGAGCGCGATCAGGTCGTCGCGCACGGGCACGTCGGCGAACGTCGCGACGCCGGGCGGCCCGTCCGTCAGTGCGGCGGCCACCGCGTATTCCACGCTGAAGCGCGCTTCGAGGCCGGTGGCCGGCAGTCGGTCCGACAGCGGCGTGTCGCCGCCCGGCGGGAACGTGACCACGATGCCCTCGATGTCCGCCGGCGCGATGCGATGGCGGGTGCGCAGATCGAGCGCGGCCTGCACGGCGTAATGGGTTGCCGTGCAGCACGGCCACGGCTTGAAGTACAGGCCGGGCGACACGATCTGCCACGGCGCGCCCCAGTCGGCCAGCACGCGCGCCGGCTGCGACGCGCCGCCGCCGAACACGGCGAAGAATCCTTCCGGGCCGTCGAGTGCGCCCGGTGCGCCGGTCAATCCGGCCTCGGCGAGCGCCACGGCGAACAGCCCCGCGCGCGCGGCAAGGCCCGCGTGCAACGGCTTGATCTCGCTGCCGAACTGCAGGCGCAGCCCGGCCGATTGCGTCGCGGCGATGCCGAGCGCGTTTTCGGTGGCCGCCGCATCGAGCCCGGCCAGACGCGCCGCGGCGGCGGCCGCGCCGAGCGTGCCGAGCGTCGCCGTGTTGTGGAAACCGAGTTCGTAGTGGCGGCTGCCGAGCGCGAGACCGATCCGCGCCATCGTCTCGACGCCGACGACGTAGGCGTCGAGCAGTTCGAGCGCGCTGCGTGCGCGCACCTGCGCAAGCGCGAGCAACGCCGGCAGCAGCACGGTGCCGGGATGGCCGCGCACGCTGCTGTGCACATCGTCGTAATCGAGCGCATGGCCTGCATAGCCATTGAGCAGCGCGGCATGTTGCGGCGACGCCGGTATCGCGCTGCCGATCACCGCTGCGGCGCCGGCCGAATCCCGTCCGCACGCCGCCAGCAGCTTGCGGTAACCGTTGTCGCGAGCGCCGGCGAACGCGGCGGCAAGGAAGTCGAGCAGGCCGCGCCGCGCGGCAGCGATGGCGGGCGGATTGCGCGCGGGCTCGGCGCACGCGATCGCTGCGGCCAGCCGGCGCGTGACGTCGCCCGCCGTGCCGTCGGGATTCAAGTGGGGAGACATGTCAGCCGTTGGAAAATCGCGAAATGCCGCAACGGGCGGCGCAACCGGGAACCTTCCGGTTCCTGCTCGCATGGGAGCGTTGGATACTAGCGAAGCATCCTTGCGTGCCCAACCAAGTATTCGAGCTTTCGATATCGCGCATTCAGCGTTGCTTGAACGGAGATCGGTGAGTTCGCTCCCATGAGCGGTTCCCGGTAAACACTGCCGTCGTGTGAGCGAGTTTTCGGCGGACTGACCCGGGCCCGGGCCCACAAAACTGCCGCGGTTGAAAGTGAAAAATTCTGGCATGGCGTTTTTATCAACGACTGGACCGCTGCCGAATTGATGCTAAAATTGATGCATAAAGGCATCAACGGAGTCATCATGCGTACTACTGTTACCGTCGACGACGCGCTCTATGCGCGCGCACTCGAACTCGCCGAGCCGGGCACGTCGCCGGCCGACCTGTTCCGGGCTGCACTCGAAACGTTCGTGCGTGTCCAGGCCGGACAACGCCTAGCCGCGCTTGGCGGTCGCGCCCCGGACATGCCGGATGTGCCACGCCGTAACCCGGAGGCGGCTACCCGATGAGCGTTCTGATCGACACATCGGTCTGGGTCGCGCATTTCCGGCGACCGCTACCAGCGCTTATCCAGCTGCTGCGTGTCGATGACGTCTTGACGCATCCATTGGTGATACTCGAGCTGACGTGCGGGACGCCCCCCGAACCGCGGGCCCGAACGCTGGGAGATCTCGCGTTATTGCGCCAAACGCGGCTCGCGACGCCAGCCGAAGTAGCGGACTGGATCGAGCGGGAACGGCTGTATGGGCGCGGATGCGGCGCAGTGGATTGCACGCTGCTGGCGTCGGTGCTGTTGACCCCGAGCACGTGGCTCTGGACGCGCGATCGGCGGCTCGCCCAACTGGCGGAGCAATTCGGGGTTCATTACTTACCGCCTGACCTGCATTGAGCGAAGCCAGTGCCTATGGCTTCCAGTTCGATGTCTCCCACGTCAGGCTCTATTGCCGCTTCTTGAGTCGCTCCTTCGCATCGCCGAATGATGCCTGTGTCTTGCCGACGATCTGTTCGGCCTTGCCCGTCAATCTGTCTGTTGGATTTCCCACGACCTTGCCAACCAGCTCCTTCAGTTTGCCCTTTGCTTCCCTGAGGCGGCCCTTTACCTGATCTTTGTTCATGAGTTGCTCCTTGAGGCTGACGGGTGCGCGAACTGCGAATACCGGTCCGGCACGCTGAGCGAATCGCGATGAAAACGTCGGTGCAGGCACGGCGCTTGCATCGCCTGAAGCGTTCGCGCTTGTGACCAGCGAGTTGACGGTCGAAGGCTGGACGCTCGCCAGGCTCGCGCGTCTGTAACGGGTGCCGGAGGAAAGGCAGGCTGTGGCCACTCGTTGCCAATCTTGCGGAGGAAGCATGAATATCGTCACTAGCGCCGGCCCGCTGGTTTCGCTGATCGCCGGCATTCTCATCCTCGTGGTACCGCGCCTGCTGAATTACATCGTTGCGCTCTACCTGATCATCATCGGGCTGCTCGGTCTGTTCGGCGGACGTATCCATTGAATTGACATGAGCACGAGATAGCCGGTTACGGACGCGCATCAGTCCATCGTGACGCCATGCTTGCGTTCACGGCGGCGGACACCGCCAGCGAAATGAGCAACGCCTATGCCGTCTGCACGTGGATGCGTAACCGAGAAAGACGACGACATGGCGCGTCTTTCCTTGACGCAATGACTCGCCGCCTCTGCGCCGGGCGGCCTGATGCGGAGAACCGTGATCCCGACGAGTGCGCGCCTTGTCGCAACGCGGCGCAGGGCTTTCCCTTCGGATAGAAGCGATATTCGACCCGACATCGGCATGGCAGAAACGGGGGATTTTCACGCCCTCGATCGCAAATTCGATTCCCCCTGGTCAGACTTTTCCCCGTTTCCCTCCATTTCGTTTCAATTCGATGTAAGTGTTCCTTTGTCGGATCGGAACCGAAATGACGAGTGCGTCGTATACCTCGTCCGCAAGGGGTTTCGCTTCGCATCATCATGCTCTGCACTCCTTCCCTTTACGCGTCGCACTGTGCCTCGAAGCGATTGCATGTCAAATCCGCAGCGACGATGACGTCGTGCGTGCGGCCACCGGATCGGTGCTGGCTACGAAGCAACGCGGGGGGCGTGGTTGAAATGGCAACGAAGCGCCGCCGCTCCGTATGGGAACGAATCGTGCGCGTTCTCGGGTATCGAATGGAGGACAGCGCTATGAAGCCCATGACAATTGCAAACCGCCGAATTCTGGCGACACTCGTGGCAGGCGGCGCACTCGTCGCGGCCGGCACGGCCTTCGCGCAAACCTACGTCGTACCGCCACCGAGGTACGAGGAGGCCGCCCCGGCGCCGGGTGTGTCGGTCACGATTGGCATGCACGGCGACCGCTACTGGGACGGCCATCGTTACTGGGAGCACGAGGCGTGGATGCATCGTCATCCGCGTGAACGTGATCCGTGGCGCGAACACGAACACGAGCATGAACACATGCACGAACACGAGTATCGTGAATAGCGACGACGAGCCACCGGAAACTGCGGAGACCTCTCCGGCTTGACACGCTCGTTGCTTGCGCACGGACTTGCCTGATCGCTTCGGACCATTTCAGTCCTGGCTCGTGCGCACGGCGATTCGCCGTCCATCGCGTTCGCTGAACGACCTGCCGAAGGTCGAGCAAGTGGCGCGCGTGGTCGGCATGCACGAAAGCGCCTGTCTCGCGCGTTTCGCGGGCAACCTCGGACCGACAATATTCGAGTGTCCGCGGTACGAGCGCCCGCGAATCGCGCGGTATCAGCCGGATTGGATTCGACGTCGCCCGCCGTTGCGGCACGCACTCACGACAATCGCGTGAAGTAACGCTGTGCCAGGGCGACCCAGTAGCGAACGCCGGCCGGAATGATGTCGTCGTTGAAATCGTACGTCGGGTGATGCAGCGCCGGCGCGGCCGCTCCCGCCGGCGCGTTGCCGATCAGCACGTACGCGCCCGGGCGCTCCTCCAGCATGAAGCCGAAGTCTTCGGACGTCATGTTCGGCGGCACGTCGGGGTGAAGCCGCTCGTCGCCGAACGTGTCGCGAATCACAGCTTCGCAGAGTGCGGTCTCGGCCGGCGTGTTGACCGTCGCCGGATAGTACTGAAAGAACTCGATGTCGACGTGCGCACCATAAGCCGCGGCCAGCCCTTCGCACACGAGCCGGACGTCGCGCTGCAACTGTTGCTGCAGTGCCGACGACAGCGTGCGGATCGTCCCGCGCAACTCGGCGCTGTCCGGAATGACGTTGTCCGTCGTGCCCGCATGGAACATGCAGACGGAAATGACGGCGGGGTCCACCGGATCCTTGTGCCGCGCGGCAATGGTCTGACACTGCAGCACCATCGAACACGCGAGCGGCACGGGGTCGATGCCCAGGTGCGGCTGCGCCGCATGCGCGCCCTTGCCCGTCACCGTGATCCTGAATCGGCAGCCGGCCGCCATGATGGCGCCGGTGCGCAACCCGAACTGCCCGGCCGGCAAACCGGGCCAGTTGTGCATGCCGAACACGGCTTCCGTCGGACATTGCTCGAACAGCCCGTCGTCGATCATCTTGCGCGCGCCCGCGCCGCCCTCTTCCCCGGGCTGAAACACGAAATGCACGGTGCCCGGCAACTGCGGCAGGTCTTTCAGGATGCGCGCGGCGCCGAGCAGCATGACGGTATGCCCGTCATGCCCGCACGCATGCATGATGCCTTGCGCGCCCGATGCGTGCGCGAAGTCGTTGGCCTCCTGGATCGGCAACGCATCCAGATCCGCGCGGAGCACGATTCCGCGGCCCGGGTCCACACCCGGCAGGCTCGCGACGACGCCCGTGCCGCCCAGCCCGCGCGACACCTCATAGCCGAGATCTTCAAGCTCGCGGGCGACGACGTCGGCCGTCCTGTGTTCCTCGAACCGCAACTCGGGATGCGCATGCAGGTCGCGACGCAAGGTCGCCCAGTGTGCGCAATGGGCTTTCAGGGACGTCTCGGGGAAATCGGGATTATCCAATGTCGGCACCTTCGGAAAGTAGACGGCTTCCATTCTGTACTGCCGCCGCGCTCGCGCGCAGCGGCTGCGTCAATCGCCAAAACCCACGATCGACTTGACCTCCATGTACTCCTCCATCCCTTCGATCCCGTACTCGCGGCCGTTGCCCGACTGCTTGTACCCGCCGAACGGTGCCTGAGGATCCCACGCCGGGTAGTTCAGATGGACCTGACCCGAGCGCAGGCGCGCGGCCACCGCGCGCACGCGTTCCTTGTCGGTGCCCTGCACATGTGCGCCGAGCCCATAGACCGTGTCGTTCGCGATGGCGACGGCCTCGTCGACGGTATCGTAAGGCAGGATCGCGAGGACCGGACCGAAGATCTCCTGCTGCGCGATCGTCATGTCGGTGCGGACGTCGGAAAACACGGTCGGCCGCGCATAAAAGCCGCGGTCGAATCCCGCCGGCCGCCCGGGGCCGCCGGCGATCAGTTTCGCCCGTTCGTCGAGGCCCGCGTCGATCATCTGCGCGACCCGGCCGAACTGCGCGCGATTGGCCAGCGGACCATGCGTCGTCGTGTCGGCGAACGGATCGCCGACGACCAGCTGCTGCGTTGCCGCGACGGCCAGCGCCTCGACGCGGCCCAGCACGCTGCGCGGCACGATCATCCGGGTCGGCGCGCTGCACGACTGGCCCATGTTGCGGAACGCGGCGGCGACGCCCGGCGCGATGGCGCGCGACAGGTCCGCATCGGGCAATACGATGTTCGGCGACTTTCCGCCGAGTTCCTGCGCGACGCGCTTGACGGTCGGCGCCGCGGCCTGCGCGACCAGCACGCCGGCACGCGTCGAGCCGGTGATCGACACCATGTCGACCTCCGGGTGCGACGCGAGCGCCGCGCCCACTTCGGCTCCGCTGCCGCTCACCAGGTTGAACACGCCGGCGGGCACGCCCGCATCGGCGATCACTTCGGCAAACAGCAACGCGCTGAGCGGCGACAGCTCGCTGGGTTTCAACACCACCGTGCAGCCTGCCGCGAGCGCCGGGCCGACCTTCGCCGTGATTTGATAGATCGGCCAGTTCCACGGTGTGATCAGCGCGCACACGCCGATCGGCTCGCGCACGATCGCGGTCGTCCCGCGCCGCGTCAGGAACGGGTAACTGGCCAGATTGTCGCGCGCGACGCGGATATGTTCGGCCGCGAGCGGCACATGGGCGCCGCGTGCGTAATTGATCGGCGCGCCCATTTCCATCGCGAGTGCGAGCGCGAAACGTTCGGCACGCTCCAGCATCAACGCGTGAACGCGGTCGAGCAGTGCGGCGCGTTGCTGCGGCGAAGTCGCGGCCCAGCGCTCGAAAGCATTGCGCGCGGCCTGCACCGCGCGGTCGGCGTCGCGTGCATTGCCGAGCGGGATCTCGCACAGCGTGTCTTCGGTGGACGGGCTGACGACCGCGAACCGGTCGCCGCCGTCAGGCAAGACCCAGTCGCCGTCGATGAAGAAGCGCTCCAGCCTGCCGGCTTCCATCAGGTGACGAACCGGTGAATCGATGGGTGAATGCATTGCGGGGTGTCCTTGAATCGATACCATGCGCCGGCGAACGGCGGAAGCCCGGAGGCCGCCATCGTCGTCCGCGAGACGGCCTCACACTAGAAATCGGCAACCTTGCCCCAGGCGGAATCGGCGAACCGGCCCGGCTGATACGGTACCGGGTCCACGATCGGCGGCGCGCCCGTGGCGAGATCCGCGATCAGGTGACCGGCGCCGGGGCCGATGCCGAAACCGTGTCCGGAAAAGCCCGCCGCCAGGATCAATCCCGGCACGCCCGGCACTTCGCCGATACCCGGGACGCCGTCCGGCGTGCTGTCGACGTACCCGGCCCATGCGTGCGTGATCGTGGCTTCGCGCAGTTCGGGCAGCAGTTCGACGGCACGACGATAGGTTTCGGTGACGGTCGGCATGTCGGGCTTCGGATCGAGGATGCGCACCGCCTCCATCGGGGTCGGCGCATCGAGCCGCCACCGCTTGAGCGTTTCGTGGCCGCCGCGCATGCCCTCGAGGCCGCCCGGCAGCAGATTGCGCCAGCGCTTCGCGAACATCGGCACGAACTGCGGGGCGAACCGCAGGAACTGCGGCGTCACGTCCACGCGCGCGCGGCCGCTGATGGCCAGTGCGTAGCGTCCGTCGTCGCGGCGCGTGACGGACACGCCGGAGGTGTACAGCGCATCCGGCAAGCGCTGTTCGACGGGCGACACGCTCAGGATCGACTGACGGATCGACGCCTGCGGAAAGCGGATGCCGAGCTGGCGGCAGAACGACGACGCCCACGCGCCGCCGGCGAGCACGACCGTCTTCGTCCTGATGACGCCGGCCTCGGTGACCACGCCGCCGACGCGCCCGCCCTCGAGTTCGATCCCGCGCGCAGCACAGTGCTGGTGGACGCTGCCGCCCAGCTTCATCAGTGCTGCCGCCACGGCCGGCGCGGCCTTGCCCGGGTCGGCCGTGCCGTCGGTCGGCGAGAACACGCCGCCCTTCCACTGCCGGCCCGTCACGCGCCCGCGCTCGCCGGCCTGCTTGCTGTCGAGCATGTACGTCGTCACGCCCGCGGTCTTCGCGAAGTCGCCCCAGCTGGCCCAGCGGGACAGCTCGGCCTCGTCATTGCTCAGATACAGCAGCCCGCAGCGATGAAAGCCCGTGTCTTCGCCGGATTCGGCGGCGAATCGTTCCCACAGGTCGATGCTCTTGCTCGCCATCGGCAATTCGCGCGCGTCGCGGTTCTGCTGCCGGCACCAGCCCCAGTTGCGGCTCGACTGCTCGGCGCCGATGCGGCCCTTCTCGACCAGCGCGACCGACATGCCGCGCCGGGCGAGGTAGTACGCGGTAAAGACGCCGATGATGCCGCCGCCGATCACGACGACGTCGGCCGAGGCCGGCAGCGTGGGCGAGGTTTCGATAAGGCGCAGCGGAGGGGACATGGTCAGTCTCGTTCGGTGGATACGTGGACGTTCTGCACGACGTAGAATTTCGCCACGCGCTCGCTGCTTTCCCACCCGATCGACGCGCCGCGCGGCACGAACAGCGCGTCGCCGGCGCCGAGCGACAGCACGCTGCCGTCGGGCGCCGCGAACCGGACGCTGCCGGCCAGCAGGAGCATGAACTCGTTCACGCGATGCGGGCGAACGATCCGGTGATACGGCGTCGAATCCCACGTGCCCGCGCAGTACGCGGCGCCGTCGTCGACGAACACGTTGTCGCTGCGGCATTGCGGCGCGGGGCCGATCAGGACCTCCGGCGGCAGCGTCGCGGACGGCTTGAAGTCGGCGTCGGCACGCAGCGCGAACACGCCGCGCTTCGTCGGTGTCGCGCACGCGGCCGCGCAGAACGTGAACAGCACGCGCGATGCCGCGGTGACGCGCAGCGCCGTGCCGCCGCCGATCACGGCCCCTTCTCCCGGGCCCAGCACGAGCGGTGCGGCACCGGCCGCTTCGAGCGTCAGCTCGCCTTCGATGATCGCGATGGTTTCGATGTGCGGAAAGCTCGCCACGTCGAGTTCGCCGGCGAAGGCGATACGTCCGGCGGCCATCGCGTCGGGCCCTTCCCAGGCGATCTCCCGATGGCGCGCGAACGGATCGTTCGCGCCGAACGCCTGCTGGCGAAACGCGGTTGACGAAGGTGCGCCGTTGGCACGGTGCAACACGAAAGCTGCGGTCATTTCTGCTCCTGTGCAATGCGCGGCGGCCGGGTTGAAAACCGTCGCGCGATATCGGAAATGGTCGTTCGCCGGCGCGCTCGCCGGCCATCCGTCAGGCGTGCCCGTCGCCGTTGCGCCTACGCGGCGTGACACGACGCTGCGCGGCGCTCGGTGTGCGTGCGCATCGAAGACGGTCGCGCAGGCGTGCCCGGCCGCGCGACCACGTAATCGCGCGGCGTGATCCCTAGTACCCGCCGGAAATGCCGGCACAGGTGGCTCTGATCGAAGAAGCCGACCTCGGTCGCGACGACCGAAGGCGCGAGGCCGGCGCGCAGCAAGTCCTGCGCACGCCGCACGCGCACGAGGCACAGATACCGGTGCGGCGACAACCCGACTTCGCCGCGAAAGCGTGCGGTGAAACGCGATACGCTCAATCCGGCCACCGCCGCGAGCGTGTCGAGGTTCAGCGGCTGCGCGAACGACGCATCGATCGTGCGCAGCACGTCGCCGATCGCCGGCGATACGGGCTGCGGAACACGCGGTGCGCGAGGCGTCGCGCCTTCGTCCGCGTCGTGGAACAGGGTGACCATGCTCGCCGTCCTCATGCGGCCGCCTGCGCGTCAGCGCGCGGCGCGGCGCCGGGCGCGCCCGGCCCGGCCATCGTGTCGCCGCCGCTCCCGTCGCGGCGGCCGTTGCCGGCGGCGAGCGGGCAAACGAATCGTGCGGTCATATCCAATCCTCCGGGGGCAGTCGCTTCAGTGCAGGAAATCCTGGATCCGGTAATACGCGCCGACGATCGGCAGAAACCACGCGTGCCCGAAATGGCCGGGCATCGCCGGCCACTCGAGGTCGCGCCACGGATTCGACGCGGCGGCGCCGTACAGCACGTCGGCCATCACGCGGCCCATGTGCACCGACATCTGCACGCCGTGGCCGCTGTAGCCCATCGAGTAATAGAGCCCGTCGTGCTGGCCCGCGCGCGGCAGCCGGTCGGCGGTGATGTCCACCAGCCCGCCCCAGCAGTAATCGAGCCGCACCTTGGCCAGTTCCGGGAAATACCCGGCCATGCCGGCGCGCAGGATGTCGCCGCTTTTCGCGTCGGAGCGCGGGCTCGACATCGCGAAGCGCGCGCGGCCGCCGAACAGCAGCCGGTTGTCGGGCGTCACGCGGAAGTAGTTGCCGATCTGGCGCGACGTCACGTAGGCGCGGCGCTGCGGGAACAGCCGGTTCAACTGTGCGTCGGGCAGCGGCTCGGTCACGACGATGAAGCTGCCGACCGGCGCGATACGCCGCCGGAACCAGCCGAACGGGCCGTGCTGCGATGCGCCGGTCGCGACCAGCACGCGATCGGCGACGATCCTGCCGCGCGTGCAGGTGATCGCGTGGCGCTCGCCGTCGAGCCGCTCGAGCTGCGTGACGGCCGCACGCTCGTACACGCGTGCGCCGGCGCGCACGGCCGCCTGCGCAAGCCCGACGCCGAACTTGCCCATGTGCATCTGCGCGCCGTTGCGCTGCAGGAGTCCGCCGTAGAAACCGTCGGAAGCGACTTCGTCGCGAATCCGCGCCGGCTCGATCAGTTCGATGTCCGGATCGACATCGCGGCGCAACACGTCGAAGGTCTTTTCGAGCCCCGCGAAATGCTGCGGCTTCGCGGCGAGCTTCAGCTTGCCCGCCCGCCGGAAATCGCAGTCGATCGCGTGCTCGGCGACGATCGTCTCGACGCTCTTCACCGCGCTTTCGTACGCGCGATAGAACTGCTTCGCCGGCTCCGCGCCGATGCGCGCGGCCAGCGACGCGTAATCCTGTGCGACGCCCGTGTTGCACTGGCCGCCGTTGCGGCCGGACGCTTCGCCCGCGACCTGCGCGGCTTCGAGCACGACCACCGATACGCCGCGCTGCGCGAGCGCCAGCGCCGCCGACAGGCCGGTGAAGCCGCCGCCGATCACGACCACGTCGGCCCGCCCTTCGACGGGTCCTTCGCAGCCGGCGCGAAACGCGGGGCGGGTATCCAGCCAGTACGATTCGAATTTCATCGGATTCTTCTCGAGCATGTCGGCGACGACGATCGGCGGCCGTTCATGGGAAATCATTTAATCACCATCAAAAACCGCAGTTGCCGCGTATTCGCGCGCGGCACGCGCACAAAGCGCCGTTTTGCGCGACCGCCGCAGCAGACTATGCGGTGCGCCGTTCGCCGCTTCACTTGCCACGTCGCGCGCGGCGAACTTCCGGCGTGTCGCGCGCTACAGCTGCACCGGCTGCTCGGGCGCGGCACCCTCCGGCGCCGGTTCCGCCTGGAAGCGCGCGAGGTCTTCCTCGCTGCGATGGCACAGCACCTGCGCGCCGTTGCCGAGCGTGCGCAGCGCCGGTGCCGTCCGGTTGCAGACGCCGTCCACGCGCATCGCGCAGCGCGACAGGAACGGACACAGCTCGGCCTCGTTCTCGCGTTCGCCGATCGGCACCAGCGGCCGGTGGCAACGCTCGGCCGCATCGTCGAGCCAGCCCGCGCGCAGCTCCGGCGCGGACGACACCAGCAGATGCGAATACGGGTGATAAGGCGGCGCGCACAGCGCGTCGCGGCTACCGGTTTCGACACGGCGGCCCGCGTACAGCACGACGATGTCGTCGCTGATCGCGCGCACCTTCGCGATGTCGTGCGTGATGAACACGTACGACACGCCGAGCTTCGCCTGCAGGTCGCGCAGCAGATCCATGATCGCGGCGCCGACGACCGTATCGAGCGCCGACGTGACTTCGTCGCACAGGATCAGGTCGGGCTCGGCCGCGAGCGCGCGCGCGAGGTTCACGCGCTGCTTCTGCCCGCCGGACAGCTCGCCGGTACGCCGCGAGGCCACCGCGGGCGGCAGCCGCACGAGTTCGAGCAGCTCGGCGACGCGCTGCCGCGCACGCGCGCCCTTGATCCCGTGATAGAACGCGAGCGGCCGCGCGAGCGTGCGCTCGACGGTATGCACCGGGTTGAGCGCGGTATCGGCGTTCTGGAACACGATCTGCACGCGGCGGTGCTGCTCCTTCGTGCGCTTGGCGATATCGAGCGCGAGCGGCTCGCCGTCGAGCAGAATCTTCCCGGCCGCCGCCGGGACCAGGCCCGCGATCACCTTGGCGAGCGTCGTCTTGCCCGAGCCCGATTCGCCGATCACGCCGACCGTCTGCCCGCGCCCGATGCGCAGGTCGACTTCGTGCAGGATCAGCTTCGCGGGCCAGCCCTTTGCCGTCCGGCCGCCGTAACCGGCGACCGCACCGCGCACGTCGAGCAGCGGCGCCGGTTCGGCCGGCGCCGGTTTCTCGTCGCGTTGCGCATCGTTCGGCGTGACGGCCGCGATCAGGCTCTGCGTGTACGGGTGCACCGGCGCATGCAGGATCTGCGCGGTCGCGCCCGCCTCGCGGATCACGCCGTCGCTCAGCACGACGATCCGGTCGGCCATCTGCGCGACCACCGCCAGATCGTGCGATACGTACACCGCGCTCATCCCGCAGCGCCGGATCACGCTCTTGAACGCCTGCAGCACGTCGATCTGCGTGGTCACGTCGAGCGCGGTGGTCGGCTCGTCGAGGATCACGAGCTCCGGATCGGTGATCAGCGCCATCGCGGCCATCAGCCGCTGCAGCTGGCCGCCCGACACCTGGTGCGGATAACGCTTGCCGATCGTCTCGGGCTCCGGCAGCGCGAGTGCGCGGAACAGTTCGACCGCCTTCGCCTGCGCGTCGCGCTTCGTCATCGTCTTGTGGATCAGCGCACTCTCGATCACCTGGTCGAGAATCGTGCGCGACGGGTTGAACGCGGCGGCCGCGCTCTGTGCGATATAGGCGACCCGGCGGCCGCGCAGCGCGGTCAGCGCCTGGGCCGACAGCGTGCAGACGTCCGTGCCGCCGATCTTCACCGAGCCGCCGGCGATCCGGCAGCCGGTGCGCGCATGGCCCATTAGCGACAGCGCGATCGTCGTCTTGCCGGAGCCCGATTCGCCGATCAGCGCGAGCACCTCGCCCCGCCCGATCTCGAAGTCGACGCCGTGGACGATCGTCGTTTCCTCGCCGCCCGGCCGGCCGCCGACCACGCGCAGCCCGCGCACCTCGACGAGCGGAGTCGATTCATCTCGCATCAGTGTTCTCCCGCGGCCGCGGCCGCGCCCTTGCGGCGGCCGCGATGCGGCAGGCCGTCGATCAACAGGTTGACGCCCACCGTCAGGATCGCGATCGCGACCGCGGGCATGATCGCGACGGCCGAGCCGTCGCCGAGGCTCGCGATGTTCTCGCGCACGAGCGAGCCGAGGTCCGCGTACGGCGGCTGCACGCCGAGCCCGAGAAAGCTCAGGCCGCTCAGCAGCAGCACGACGAAAGTGAAGCGCAGCCCGGTATCGGCGAGCATCGGATGGATCATGTTCGGCAGCATCTCGACGCACGCGATGTACAGCGCGCTCTCGCCGCGCGCCCGCGCCACCTGCACGAATTCGAGCGTGCTGATGTTGACCGCCAGCGCGCGCGCGATCCGGTACGAGCCCGGCATGTAGCTGACCGCGGCGGTCAGGACCAGCAGCGGCAGCGACGAGCCGAAGGCAGCGACGAACATCAGCGCGAACATCTTCGACGGAATCGACGTGAGCGCGTCGAGCAGCCGGCTCATCGTCTCGTCGACCGCGCGGCCCGACACGGTCGCGAGCAGCCCGAGCGTCGTGCCGGTCAGCGCGGCGAGCAGCACGGCCGCGAGCGCGAGCAGCACGGTCAGCCGCGTGCCGTACAGGATCCGGCTCAGCATGTCGCGGCCGAGGAAGTCGGCGCCGAACGGCAGCTTCGCGCTGAACGGCGCGAACACGTCCGGCGTGACGATCGCGCCGACGTCGTGCGGCGCGAGCAGCGGCGCGAACACCGCGATGAACAGCATCAGGCCGACCATCGACAGGCCGATGCGGCCGCCGGTCGTCAGTCTGATGCGCGCGGCGCGGCGCTTGCGCGGCTGGTCGGGGGACGGCGCGGCGGGCGGCGTCGCGCCTCCCGACGGCGAGCGCGGTTCGCCTGACGGCGGCAGCGCGGTGCTGCGATGAACGGGTTCGGTCGGGTGCATGGTCGGCATCTCGGAAGGTGGGCGGGACGCTCAGGTCCGCAGTCTCGGGTTCGACACGATCGAGCAGAGGTCGGCGAACAGCACGAGCGTCAGGTAGGCGACGCAGAAGATCAGCGTGCAGGCCTGGACCAGCGGGAAATCGCGATTGCCGACCGCATCGACCATCAGGCTCGCGAGGCCCGGATAGTTGAAGATCGTCTCGACGACGATCACGCCGCCGAGCAGGTACGACAGGCTCAGCGCGATCGCATTGGCGATCGGCCCGATCGCGTTCGGCAGCGCATGGCGCAGCACGACGCGCGCGGGACTCGCGCCCTTCAGCACGGCCATCTCGACATACGACGCGCTCAACTGCTCGATCACCGCGGCGCGCGTCATCCGCGCCATCTGCGCGACCACGACCGCGCACAGCGTCAGCACCGGCATCGCGTACGCACGCAGGAAATCGTGCAGGCTCTCGATCGGGCCGCTGTACGACAGCGCGGACAGCCAGTGCAGCTTCACGGCGAGCACGAGCACGGCGACCGTCGCGATCAGGAACTCCGGCGTCGCGACGAGCGCCAGCGTGCCGAGGCTGATCACGCGGTCGACCACCGACTCGCGCTTGACCGCCGCGAGGATGCCGAGCAGCAGCGCGATCGGCACCGACACGGCGGTCGTGATCGCCGCGAGCGCGAGCGACTTCGGCAGGCGCCCGCCGATCATCGCCGACACCGGCATGTCACCGGACAGCGAACGGCCGAAATCGCCGTGCAGCAGCCCGGTGAGCCAGTTCAGGTAGCGCACGTGGGCCGGCATGTCGAGGCCGAACTGCTGGCGCAGCGCGGCGACCGTCTCGGGCGTCGCCGACTGGCCGAGCGCGGCCTGCGCGGCATCGCCCGGCAGCAGGTTCGTGATCGTGAAGATGATCGCGGACACGATCAGCAGCGTCAGCGCGGTGACCGCGATGCGCCGGCCGATCAGTCCAAGCAGGATTCGATTCATGAAACTTCACTCCCGTAGAGGCCGCGTGCGGCCGGCGCGGCAATCCGCACCGGCCGCACGGCGGCGGCACGCGCCGGCGTCAGGCGTTCCACCACACGTGCTCGGCGAACATGAAGCCCATCATCCCGCCGGTCGGGATCGAGCCGAGGCCCGCGATCCGCTTGTCGTAGCCGTCGAGGAAGCTGATGAAGGCCGGGATGCCGACCCTGCACTGCTGCGCGACGAGCACCTGCATGTCGCCGTACATCTGCTTGCGCTTCGCGTCGTCGGTTTCCGAGCGCGCGGCGAGCAGCAGCTGGTCGAACTTCGGGTTCTTCCAGCCCGACTCGTTCCACGGCGCGTCCGACTTGAAGAACTGCGTGAACAGCACGTCGGCGCTCGAACGCGGGTTGATGTTGCCGAAGCCGAGCGGATGCTTCATCCAGTGATTCGACCAGTAGCCGTCCGCCGACACGCGGTTCACCTGCAGGTTCAGCCCGATCTTCTGGCCGGCCTGCTGCAGCAGCACGGCCATCTCGATCGACCCGTTCGCGTCGGAGGTCGCATAGATCGGCGGCAGCGCGGCGCCCAGCGCGCCCGCCTTCTGGAACAGGAACTTCGCCTTGTCCGGATCGTACGGCCGCTGCGGCAGCGACGCGTTGAAGTAGCGATGCCCCGGCGGGATCGGCTGGTCGTTGCCGATCACCGCGTAGCCGCGGAACACCGCCGAGCGGATCTGCTCGCGATTGAACAGGTACTTCATCCCTTCGACGAAATCGGGGTTCGCGACGATCGGGTTGTCGCTGCGCATGATCAGGTCGGTATAGAGCCCCGACTTGGTTTCCTGCAGCGCATAGCCCGGCGTCGACGCGACCCGCTGCGTCGAGCGCGGATCGATCGCGTTGATCAGGTGCACGTCGCCCGACAGCAGCGCGTTCAGGCGCGCGGCGCTGTCGCTGATGCCGATCAGCTCGATCTCGTCGAGGTACGGCATCCCCGGCTTGAAGTAGCTGTCGTTGCGCACGCCGACGGTCGACACGCCCGGCTTGAACGACTTCAGCTTGTACGGGCCGCAACCGATGCCGGTGCTGAAATCGGTCGTGCCGTCCTTGACGATCACGAGTTGCGGCGTCGCGAGGATCACCGGCAGATCGGCATTCGCGCTCGCGAGCACGAGCGTGACCTCGTCCGGGCCGCTCGCCTTCGCGTCGGCGAACTGATCGGCGAGCGGCTTGACCTTCGACGCGGTGGCCGCGTTCTTGTGGCGCATCAGCGAGTACACCACGTCGGCCGGCGTGACCGGTTTCCCGTCGTGGAACGTGACGCCCTTGCGCAGCTTGATGATCCACGTCTTCGCGTCGGTCGTCTGCAACGACTGGGCGAGATTCATCTGCGGCGTCAGGCTCGCATCGAGCTGCGTGAGGCCGCTGTAGAACATGAAGAAACGGATGTAGTCGGCGCCCGTCGAGCCCTTGGCCGGGTCGAGCGTATCGGCCGTCGAGCCCGATTCGTTCGCAACCCGAATCTTGCCGCCGCGCTTGGGCGCGGGTGCCGCAAACGCCGTCCCGGGTTGCATCAGCAGCCCGCCGGCGCCGGCGGCCATCATGCCGCTCGCCGCCATGACCCGCATCATGTCGCGGCGCGTGAAGCCGCCCTTGCTGCCGTTGTCGATATCGTCGCTCATCCGAACTGCTCCTGACTGTGGAAAGTGGGTCCTGGGGTCCAGCGTGGTTCGAGAATTCCGTCGTGCCCGTGTGCTGGTCGCGGGCGCGACGTCGTGCGCATTGAGTTCATTTAAGCATCGCCAAAATGCGGGTTATCGCGATTCGGGGCGGCTGCACGATACGATTCGACCGTTTTGGACCGCCCGCGCAGCATGATTTGCTGCGTGACCACGCGTACCGCCATCGGCTCGATGCCGCGTCGCGACCACTGCGCGATACGTGCGCGACGAAGGAAATCGTAAAGTGATACGCGCGGCAGATTGCGCCGACAAAATTGGCCGCGCGGCATCCGAAACGCGTTCGACACTCGCAAACCGCATGTTTGTGTGGAATGCGCGCTCGCGGCCCGCGGCGCCCGGTGCGACCGGAACGTCGCGCGCGCACCGGACGGCGGGCGCCGGCCGCGAGGACGCCCGGCGCATGAAAGGTCAGGAGATTGCCGCGACGTCGAAGCGGCTTTGCCGGACGACGGGCGGACAACAGGGAGCGGCCGGATGATCCGACGCCGGGCGCGAACCCGTGACGGGCCGTCAAGCCGCGACTCCCCGCTGCGACGCGGTCGGAGCCGGCAGGTTGGTGAGCACCACGCCGAACACTTGCCGGCGTGGCGTCAGGAAAACGAGGTGATGGCGTTGCCGGCGGGTGCGCACGCGGCGGCCAGCAGTCGGGCGGTCAGGCGGTCAGGCAGTCAGACGTCGAGCAATCAGGCAGCCGGGCAGTCAGGCAGTCAGGCAGTCGGGCAGTCGGGCAGTCGGGCGGTCACGCAGTCACGCAGTCACGCAGTCACGCAGTCACGCAGTCACGCAGTCGCGCAGTCGCGCAGTCACGCAGTCACGCAGTCACGCAGTGACGCAGTCAGACAGTCGAGCAATCAAGCCGTCAGCCTGAACACCGACACTGCGGCCCTCAACCGTGCCGCCTGTTCATCCAGCGAGGACGCGGCCGCGGCGGCCTGCTCCACCAGCGCGGCATTCTGCTGGGTCACTTCGTCCATCTGCGCGACCGCCAGGCCGATCTGTTCGATGCCGGTACTTTGCTCGGCGGATGCCGCGGTAATCTCGCCCATGATGTCGGCGACCCGGTCGATCGACCGGACGATCTCCGTCATGCGCGCGCCGGCCGTCTCGACGAGCCGGCTGCCGCTGCCGACCCGCTCGACCGACGCCTCGATCAATCCCTTGATGTCTTTCGCGGCCGCCGCGCTGCGTTGCGCGAGCGAGCGGACCTCCGCGGCCACGACCGCGAACCCGCGCCCTTCCTCGCCGGCCCGCGCGGCTTCGACCGCGGCATTGAGCGCGAGAATGTTGGTCTGGAACGCGATGCTCTCGATCACGACGGTAATGTCGGCGATTCGCACCGATCCGTCCGAAATCTGCCGCATCGTTTCGACGACTTCCCGCACGGCGGCGCCGCCGAGTTCGGTCGCCTCCTTCGCGTGGGTCACGAGCGCGTTCGCCTGACGCGCATTGTCGGCATTCTGTTTGACCGTCGACGTGATCTGTTCCATGCTGGCGGCCGTTTGCTGCAGCGACGCGGCCTGTTCCTCCGTGCGCTGCGACAGGTCCAGGTTGCCTTGCGCGATCTCGCCGGTGCCGACGGCGATCGAGCGGGTCGTGGTCTGGATGTCGGCGATGGTTTCGGTCAGTCGCGCCTTCATGTCGCCGAGCGCGACGAGCAGGCTGCCCGGCGCGGCGTGCGCCGTATCGAACTGCACGTCCAGTTCGCCAGCGGCGATGCGGGCCGCGATCCCGGCCGCCTGCGCGGGCTCGCCGCCCAGCGTCCGCCGGACGCTGCGCAACACCCCCCACGCGATCGCCGCGAGCGCCGCGGCGATGACGAGCGTGATGGCGCCGAGCACCTGCGCGAGCCGCGCAAACGCCGCGTTGATGTCGTCGTAGAAGAATCCGGTGCCGATCCACCAGTCCCAGTCCGGAACGGCGACCACGCCCTGCAGTTTCGGCTCCACGTCCGCGTCCGGGCTGCGCTTGATCAGCACGTCGACGAGCGCGAAATGCGCCTGGGCCATTCCGGCGCGGTACGCCTCGCTGTCGGTCAGGCCGCTGGTCGTGCGGTTGCCCTTCGCGCGGGTGCCGATGAACTTCGCGTTCGGATGCACGAGGTTGACGCCGTCGGACGTCGTCACCCAGTAGTAGCTCTTCGAATTCGCATTGAGCGCGGACAACGCGGCCTTGGCCTGCTGCTGGGCCTGCTCCCGGGTGAGCGTTCCGCTCGCCTGCATCGCGCGATACGAGTCGACCAGATGCTCGGCTTTGGTGAGCAGAATGACGATCTCGTCACGACGGCTGTCGATCAGCGCGTCGCGCAGCGTGTGCAGCGACATCGCGGCGAGCAATGCAACGCCGAGCAGCGCCGCGACGACGAGCATCAGCAGTTTCGTGGACAACTTCATGCGGGGGGCCTCGCGATATTAACCGTTCGGTACATATATCGGCTCGGACGGCCCCGCCTTGAATGGCGCCGTATCGGTAATTACCCTCGGTTCGTGCGGTGAGCGGACGCGTAAAGCGGCAAGGCCGTCGCGCCCCTCTTGGCCGGTCCTGACAGGCCTGCCGGCACGGCCACGCGCACAGGGCGCGCAGCCGCCCGCCGGCGCGGCGGCGCTTACAGCCCGAGCTGCGTCGCGAGGTGACCGATGTCCGACACCTCGTAATAGTTGTAGAACGGCGTGCCCGGCTCGTGCCCGCGATTGACGAACGCCTTGTGCTTGATGCCGAGATCCTCGGCCGTCATCAGGTCGTAGCGCAGGCTCGACGACACGTGCAGCACGTCCTCGGGCTTGCAGCCGAGCTTGCCGAACATGTATTCGAAGCCCTGCATGCGCGGCTTGTACGACTGCGCCTGCTGCGCGGTGAACACCGCATGGAACGGCGCGCCGAGCTTGTCCACGTTGCTCATGATCTGCTCGTCCATGGCGTTCGACAGGATCACGAGCTTGTACTTCTGCGCGAGCCGCGACAGGCCGGCCGGCACGTCCGGATGCGGGCCCCACGTCGGCACCGCATGATAGAAGCGCTCGGCCTCGGCTTCGTCGAACGGCGTGCCGATGCGCGCGCAGGTGCGCCGGATCGCGTTGACGACGACGTCGCGGTACGGCTTCCACGCCCCGAGCACCTCGTCGAGCCGATAGGCGGCGAACGCGCGCACGAAATCCTCCATCGCGACCGGCGACAGCCGGTCCGCGTAGATCTCGCGCGCCAGGTCCGCCATCTGGAAGCGGGTCAGCGTGCCGTAGCAGTCGAACGTGATGAACTTCGGTTCAAATTGGATCATGGTGAGGTCCTGTCGGTATGAAACCCCGGCAGGGCCGGGGACGGGCTGGGTTCAACGCAATTGAATCAGGGCAAAAAGTCCGTCGCGCATCGTTCGACGCCGGTCGAAACGCAGATTCGCCGCGTGTTGCAGGCCGCGGGCAGCACGATCTGCGGCACGGCCGCGCGCGGCGCCGCGGGCCACCCCGGCAGGCTTCGCGCAACCGCGGCGCGCCAACTACCCGGCGGGCCCGGCGCGGCTCGCCCGGGCGGCGCCGCTGCAGTTCCATCGTAGTGTCATTCCCACAGCAGAAGCTGTCGGATTGGCGTGCCGCGCCGGCATGAAGCGCGCGTTCGCGCGCGCCGATCGCGCCGGTTTGCGTCGATCTCGCCCGGCCGCCCGCCGTCGCCGGAAAACAGGCGAATCGTCCTATCCGCGCCGCGGTGTCGCTGGCAGAGTCGATATGTCATTCCTACCCATCCGGAGTCCGGCGTGTCCGATCTCAACCCTTCCAGCACGCTCATCTATCGTCCGTTCACCGACACCGACCTGCCCGCCGCGCATCGTCTGTCGGAAGCGGTCAAGTGGCCGCACCGTCTCGACGACTGGCGCTTCGCGCTCCAGCTCGGCCACGGCTTCGTCGCCGAAGACGAAGGCGGCATCGTCGGCACCGCGCTCGGCTGGCGATTCGGCGACGCGCACGCATCGCTCGGCATGGTGATCGTGTCGCCCGAGCGCCAGAGCCGCGGCATCGGCCGCGAACTGCTCGCGCGCGTCGTCGACAGCCTCGGCGCACGCACGATCTTCCTGCATGCGACGCCGTCCGGCGAACCGCTCTACGTGAAATTCGGCTTCGAGGCGATCGGCACGATCGACCAGCACCAGGGCGCCGCGTTCCAGCCGCCGCTGATCTCGCTGCCGCCGGGCGAGCGCCTGCGCCCGCTCGGCACCAACGACGGCCCGCGCCTCGCGGCGCTCGCCTCGCGCGCGGCAGGTTATCCGCGCGACGCGGTGATCGATGCGCTGCTCGGCGTCGCGAACGGGATCGCGCTCGATCGCGACGGCGAACTGCTCGGCTTCGCGCTGTTCCGCCGCTTCGGCCGCGGCCATGTGATCGGCCCGGTGGTCGCGCCCGACGCGCTGCGCGCGCAGGCGCTGATCAGCCACTGGCTCGCGCTGCACGAAGGGATGTTCGTGCGGCTCGACGTGCCGGGCGACAGCGGGCTGTCGGACTGGCTGCAGGGGCTCGGGCTGCCGCGCGTCGACACGGTCGTCGCGATGGCGCGCGGCGCGGCGCCCGCGCGCGACCCGGCGCTGCGCACGTTCGCGATCGTGAACCAGGCGCTCGGCTGAGCGGCACGCGCGATGAGCTTTCTCTACAAGGCCGACCCGGTGCGCGGCGCGCAATGGGCGCAGCGCTTCGCGCAACAGGCGCCCGCCCTCCCGTTCCGGATCTGGCCGGACCTCGGCGATCCTGAGACCGTCCGCTATCTCGCCGCCTGGCAGCCGCCCGACGATCCGGCCGCGCTGCTGCCGAATCTCGAGGTCGTGTTCTCCGTCGGCGCCGGCATCGACCAGTTCGACCTGTCGCGCGTGCCCGCGCACATCCCGGTCGTGCGGATGATCGAGCCGGGCATCGTCGAAGGGATGGTCGAGTACGTAACGCAGGCGGTGCTGACGATCCACCGCGACCTGTTCGACTACGCGACGCAGCAGCGCGCGCAGGTGTGGCGCGAGCGGCCGGTGCGCGCGGCCGCGTCGCGGCGCGTCGGCGTGCTCGGGCTCGGCACGCTCGGCCAGGCCGTGCTCGACACGCTGCGGCGCTTCGGCTTCCCGTGCGCCGGCTGGAGCCGCACGCCGCGCACGCTCGACGGCATCGACTGCTACGCGGGCGACGCGGCACTCGACGCGTTCCTCGCCCGCACCGACATCCTGATCTGCCTGCTCCCGCTCACCGACGGCACGCGCGGGCTGCTCGGCGCACGCGTGTTCGACGCGCTGCCGGCCGGCGCGTCGCTCGTGCAGGTCGGGCGCGGCCCGCAGCTCGACGAGGCCGCGTTGCTCGCGGCGCTCGCGAGCGGCCGGCTCGACAGCGCGATCCTCGACGTGACGGACCCCGAGCCGTTGCCGGCCGGCCACCCGTTCTGGACCCACGCGCGTATCCGGATCACGCCGCACATCGCGAGCGCGACGCGGCCCGATACCGCGGTCGACGCCGTGCTCGCGAACCTCGCGCGCCACCGCGCGGGCCAGCCGATGATCGGCGTCGTCGATCGCGCGCGCGGCTACTGACGCGCGCGCCCGGCCCGGCGGGGCGCGCAGCAGAAAATGCCGAAGCGTCCCGTGCAAACACCGTTTTCATACGTTTCAGGGCGCAAATTGAAGACACGTGCGGATTTCTCGCCCGGTAGCATGAACTCACGCTGACACCCGACGAGAGTCCCTCCCCGCCATGAACCAAGCCGCGCTGATCGAAGCCGATCGTCAACACCTGATCCACCCCGTCGTCAATTACCGCGTGCACGAGGCGCGCGGCGTCACCGTGCTCGACTCCGCGAGCGGCGTGTTCCTGCGCGACGCCGACGGCCATACGCTGCTCGATGCGTTCTCGGGCCTGTGGTGCGTGAACGTCGGCTACGGCCGCGACAGCATCGTGAAGGCCGCCGCCGACCAGATGGCGAAGCTGCCCTACGCGACCGGCTATTTCCATTTCGGCTCGCAACCGGCGATCGAGCTGGCCGAGCGGCTCGCCGCGCTCGCGCCGCCTTCGCTGAACCGCGTGTACTTCACGCTCGGCGGCTCGGACGCGGTCGACTCCGCGGTGCGCTTCATCACGCACTATTTCAACGCGACCGGCCGCCCGTCGAAGAAGCACATGATCGCGCTCGAACGCGGCTATCACGGCTCGTCGTCGATCGGCGCCGGCCTGACCGCGCTGCCGGCGTTCCACCGTCATTTCGACCTGCCGCGCGCGGACCAGCACCACATCCCGTCGCCCTACCCGTACCGCCATCCGCTCGGCGACGATCCGCAGGCGCTGATCGCCGCGTCGGTCGCCGCGCTGGAAGCGAAAGTCGCCGAACTCGGCGCGGACAACGTCGCCGCGTTCTTCTGCGAACCGGTGCAGGGTTCCGGCGGCGTGATCGTGCCGCCGGCCGGTTGGCTGAAGGCAATGCGCGACGCGTGCCGGCGCCTCGGCATCCTGTTCGTCGCCGACGAGGTGATCACCGGCTTCGGCCGCACGGGGCCGCTGTTCGCGTGCGAGACCGAACAGGTCGACCCGGACCTGATGACCGTCGCGAAGGGCCTGACCGCCGGCTACGCGCCGATGGGCGCGGTGCTGATGTCCGACGAAATCTACGAAGGCATCGCGGGCAGCCGCGCGGAGTCTGCCGCGGTCGGTCACGGGCATACGTATTCCGCGCATCCGGTCAGCGCGGCGATCGGCCTCGAGGTGCTGAAGCTCTATCACGAAGGCGGGCTGCTCGCGAACGGCCAGGCGCTGGCGCCGCGCTTCGCGGCGGGGCTCGATGCGCTGCGCGCGCATCCGCTCGTCGGCGACGCGCGTTCGGCCGGCCTGCTCGGCGCGCTCGAGCTGGTGGCCGACAAGGCGCACAAGACGCGCTTCGACCCGGCGCTGAACGTGCCGGACAAGATCGCGGCGGCCGCGTACGCGAACGGCGTGGTGTTTCGCGCGTTCGGCGACGGCGTGCTCGGTTTCGCGCCGGCGCTGAGCTTCACCGCAGGCGAGTTCGACCTGATGTTCGAACGCGTGCGCAAGACGCTCGACGACGTACTGGCCGACCCGGGCGTACAGCGCGCGCTCGACGTCGCGCACGCGCAGCCGGCCTGACGGGCCGAGGGAAAGCCGGGCTTGTGGCGGCCATCGTTCGACTCTAAAGTAACCGGACATTCCATTATTTCCCCTCTCACGTAACCATGACGGACAGCAAGCTGGATCGCATCGACCTGCGCATCCTCTCCCAGTTGCAGAAGCGCGGCCGCATGACCAACGTCGAGCTGGCCGATGCGGTCGGGCTGTCGCCGAGCCCGTGCCTGATCCGCGTGAAGCGGCTCGAGAAGGCCGGCTACATCGGCGGCTACGGCGCGCACATCCAGCTCGAGAAGCTCGGCGACGTGCAGGTCGTGTTCACCGAGGTCACGCTGGCCGACCACCGGCGCGAGGACTTCGACCGCTTCGTCGCGGCGATCCGCAACGTCGACGAGATCGTCGAATGCCACCTCGCGAGCGGCGGCTACGACTATCTGCTGAAGTTCATCACGCGCAGCGTGAGCCATTACCAGACGATCGTCGAAGGGCTGCTCGAGCAGAACATCGGCATCGAGAAGTATTTCAGTTACGTGATCATCAAGTCGCCGTTCGTCAAACGGCACTACCCGCTCGAATCGCTGTTCGGCGAACGGCACTGACCGCGGCACGCGGCACCCTTGAACGCGGCAGCCCGCTGTCCGCGCGGGGTCGTCGCGCGCCGGCGTCGCCGCCGAACCGCCTCACCCAAGGACCTGTCATGCCGCTTACGCTGTCCCGCACCGAACTCGTTCGCACCGCCAACCTGATCGACGGCACCTGGCGCGACGCGCTCGACGGCCGTCGCTTCGACGTCACCGATCCGGCGACGCTCGACCTCGTCGCCCACGCACCCGACAGCGGCGCCGCCGACGCGCGCGCCGCGACCGACGCGGCCGCGCGCGCGCTGCCCGGCTGGCGTGCGACGCCCGCGCGCGAACGCGCCGCGATCCTGCGCGCGTGGCACGCGGCGATCGTCGCGCACACCGACGATCTCGCGAAGCTGATGTCGCGCGAACAGGGCAAGCCGCTCGCCGAAGCGCGCGGCGAAGTCGCCTATGGCGCGTCGTACGTGCAGTGGTTCGCCGAGGAAGCGACGCGCACGTATGGCGACCTGATTCCGCAGCAGCAGCGCGGCAAGCGGTTGAGTGCGGTGAAGGAGCCGATCGGCATCGTCGCCGCGATCACGCCGTGGAATTTCCCGCTCGCGATGATCGCGCGCAAGATCGCGCCCGCGCTCGCGGCCGGCTGCACGGTCGTCGCGAAGCCGGCGGAGGACACGCCGCTCACCGCGCTCGCGCTGGCCTTCCTCGCGCAGGAAGCCGGCGTGCCGCCCGGCGTGCTGAACCTGATCGCCGCGTCGCGCGAACGCGGCATCGACGCGGTGGCCGACTGGCTCGCCGACGGCCGCGTGCGCAAGATCACGTTCACCGGCTCGACGCCCGTCGGCAAGCTGCTCGCGCGCGAGTCGGCCGCGACGCTGAAGAAGCTGTCGCTGGAGCTCGGCGGCAATGCGCCGTTCATCGTGTTCGACGATGCCGAGCTCGACGCCGCGGTCGACGGCCTGATGGCCGCCAAGTTCCGCAACGGCGGCCAGACCTGCGTGTCGCCGAACCGCGTGTACGTGCAGGCCGGCGTCTACGAGGCTTTCGCCGCGAAGCTCGCCGCGCGCGTTGCCGCGCTGAAGGTTGCGCCTGCAACCGACCCGGCCGCGCAGATCGGCCCGATGATCAACGCGCGCGCGGTCGACAAGATCGCGCGCCACGTCGGCAACGCGATCGAGCGTGGCGCGCGCGTGCTGACGGGCGGCACGCGCCTGACCGAACTCGGGCCGCACTACTACGCGCCGACGGTGCTCGCCGACGCCACCGCCGACATGCAGCTGACCTGCGAGGAAACCTTCGGCCCGGTCGCCGCGCTGTTCCGGTTCGATACCGAGGACGAAGCCGTCGATGCCGCGAACGACACGCCGTTCGGGCTTGCCGCGTATTTCTACACGCAGGACGTGCGGCGCATCGCGCGCGTGTCGGCGCGGCTCGAAACCGGCATCGTCGGGATCAACGAAGGCGCGCTCGCGAGCGAGGCCGCACCGTTCGGCGGCGTGAAGGAATCGGGCTACGGCCGCGAAGGTTCACGCTACGGCCTCGACGACTACCTGTCGATCAAGTACCTGTGCCAGGGCGGGCTCGACTGATCCCGCTCCGGCGAGTGCAGCCGCCCGGCGCCGCGGCGGCTGCATGCCCGTTGTGCGGTGCGCCGCTGCCGCACACGTTTGCGGCGCCGGGTGCGGCGATCGCGGCGCGAATCGGCCTCGATTTCCGGGCATACTTGCCGTTAACCCGGATTTGACCCGCGCCGCTGCAGACGCAGCGAGCTTCCCGCACGAGCGCCAGCCATGCCTGCACCCACTTCGATCGAGAAAATTGCCGACTGGGCCGGCCGCAATTACTTGATCGTCGGCGTGCTGGGCACGCTGATGTCGCTCGCGGCGCTCGGCATCAGCGCGGCAACGCTGTGGGCCGCACGCAGCGAAGTGGTCGAGCATGCGCACGAGACGTCTCGCAACGTCGCCGCCGTCCTGGTCAGCGAGATCGGGCGCACCGTCGAAACGTCCAACAATGCGCTCGTCGCACTCGCCGCCAACCTCCGCAACCCCGCGGTCGCGCGCATCGACACCGGGCTGCGTCACGACGTGCTGTTCGAGCGCACGACCGCGCAATACATGACCGGCATGGGCGTGACGAACCGCGACGGCCGGCAGATCGACGGATGCTGCGGCCCGCACCACAACTGGGATTTCAGCGATCGCGACTACTTCAAGGTCCATCGCGATGCACACAACGTCGGCCTCTACGTGTCCGAGGCGTATAGCGCGCGTTCGCGCGGCGGCACGAGATCCATCGCGCTGTCGCGGCGCATCGAACGGCCGGATCACTCGTTCGACGGAATCGTGGTGGTCGCGATCGACCTGGCCTACTTCGATCACCTGCTGTCGCGCCTGAACGTCGGACCGCATGGCGTCAGCGCGATCCTGCGCGCGGACGGCACGATCCTCGCGAGAAATCCGCCGTTGAGCGATCAGCAGATCAGCCGGCTGCGCCGCACGAAGTCGTTCGTGCAGATGCTGAGCCGCGACTCGGGCTTCTATGCGGCGCGCTCGAGCATCGACGGCGTCGCGCGGCTTTATACGTACCAGCACGTGCCCGGCACGCCGTTGATCGCGGTCGTCGCCCCGGCCGAGGGCGACGTGCTGGCCGGCATCACGCGCCTGACGTGGACGGTCGGCGTGTCGGCGTCCGTCATCGGCGCGCTGTTCTGCGCGGTGGTGTGGCTGCTCGCGTTCGCGCTGCGCGACAACCTGCGCAAGCAGACGCTGCTCACGGACCAGACGCGCACCGATCCGCTGACGGGCCTGCACAACCGCCGCGCGCTCGATGCGGCGCTCGCCGACGAATGGGAGCGGCTGCAGCGCGGCAGCGGCGGCAGCCTGTCGGTGCTGTTCATCGACGCCGACCACTTCAAGCAGTACAACGATCGCTACGGCCATGCGCAAGGCGACACGGCGCTGCGCTTTCTCGCCGAATGCATCCGCGCGAACGTGCGGCGGCGCGGCGACATCGCTGCACGCTACGGCGGCGAGGAATTCGTCGCGGTGCTGCCCGATACGGACGAAAGCGGCGCCGCGGAAGTCGCGGAAGCGATCCGGCGCGCCGTCGAACACAGTCGGCTCGACGGCTTCGATGCAACGATTCCGCCGTTCACGGTCAGCATCGGCTGCGCGACCGGCCATCGCGCGCACCCGCGGACCGTGCATGCGCTGTCGCATCAGGCGGACCTCGCGCTCTACGCGGCCAAGCGGCATGGCAGAAACCGCGTGTGCCGCGCCGACGCGGATTCGGCCGCCGAGGCGGCGTGATCGCGCCGGTTGCGGTCGCCGTTCCGGGGAACACCAGTCCGGCCGGACGCACGCATGGCCGGCGCGTTGCGATGCGCCGCCGATGGCCCGCTCGCCTCGTCCATCACGTTCAGTATCACGAATTCACCAAATAGTGAGCATTCGCGCGCTGCGACCGCGCCCCGCAACAAATCCTTAACGGCTGCGTCACGATCGCCCACGACAATCCGCCATCTTCAACACACCGGATGGAGTTTTGCATGTTTGCGTCACGAAGCCGTTTCCCGCTGCACGTCGCAGCGCTGTCGAGTGCGATCGTTCTCGCCGCGTGCGGCGGCGGCGACGATGTCGCGTCGACCACCCCGACCAGCGCGGCCATGCCGGCGCCGCCGGTCGACCCCGGCTTCGTCGACAGCGCACCCGTGCCGAGCGTGCCGGCCTTCGTCGACAACATCGCGACCAACCAGCGCGGCGACGCGCGCTATGCGACGCTGTCGACCAACGCCGCGGTACGCGTGGTGAGCCGCTTCCTCGACCTGTGGCAGCCGTCGACGATGCTCGTCGACGCGGGCGTGACCGCGGCCGCGAACGGCGCGTTCCCGGCGATCTCGCCGTCGACCTGCTCGGGCCTGCCCGGCAGCGGCACGCCGTGCGGCACGATCCTGAACGACACGGTGCTGGCGGCCAATGTTCAATACGTGATCAACGCAACGACCGCGCGCACGCAACAGCAGGCCGATGCCGCCTACTTCGACGACCGGCGCGGCAAGGGCTACAGCGTGACCGACGGCATGGGCCCGCTCACCGACGCGTGGCGCACGGCCGCACAGCAGACGACCAGCATCACCAGCGTGCCCGCCGACGCCACCACGGTGCTGTACAACGACAGCGGCAACAACGTCGGCGTCGGCAGCAGCGCCAACGCGAACTTCGGGAAAGTCGTCGACCTGCTCAACGAAATGGGCAACAACGCGTCGACCGAACCGTCGAAGCGCTTCTACAAGTACGCACGGCCGTACCGCTGGAGCGCGAGCGTGGTCGTCGCGCCGACGCTCGTGCCGGCGGAAAGCACGACGCCCGCGACCGACGGCGGCTTCATCAGCGGCCACACGGCCGAAGCGATGCGCGACGCGATGACGATGGCGTGGCTCGTGCCGGAGCGCTTCCAGGAGATGGTCAGCCGCGGCCTCGAACTGGGCGAGAACCGGATCCTCGCCGGCATGCACTCGCCGCTCGACGTGATCGGCGGCCGCATGCTCGCGCTGGCCATCAGCGCGGCGAACCTCACCGCGTACGCGAGCGACGCGCAGGCCGCGTACGGTCAGGCTCACCAGGCGCTTCAGCAGCTCACGGGGACGACCGGCGCGACCTTCGCCGCGTTCGCGCATTCGGGCACGACGGCCACCGACCGGTTCGCCGATTACGCGACCAACAAGGCCGCTTTCACGCGCCGCATGACGTTCGGCTTCGGCGCGATCGAATCGACCGACGCGCCGTCCGTCGTGCCGAAGGGCGCGGAGGTGCTGCTGCAGACGCGCTTTCCGTACCTGAGCGCCGACCAGCGGCGCGTCGTGCTGAAGACCACCGAAGTGCAGTCCGGCTATCCGGTGATGGACGATGCGGAAGGCTGGGGCCGCCTGAACCTGTTCGCCGCGGGCGACGGCTACGGCGCGTTCAACGGCAACGTGATCGTGTCGATGGATGCGTCGCAGGGCGGGCTCAATGCGGCCGACCAGTGGCGCAACGACATCGCGGGCGCGGGCAAGCTGACGCTGCAAGGCACCGGCACGCTGACGCTGGCGGGCGACAACCGCTATACGGGCGGCACGCAGGTCAGCGGCGGCACGCTCGCCGCGGCATCGGCAAGCGCCTTCGGCACCGGCGACGTGTACGTCGGCGCCGGCGGCAGCGTGAAGATCGCGGCAAGCGCACCCGTCACGATCGCGACGCGCTACACCCAGCTCGACAACACGACGCTCGAACTCGACATCGACGGCAACGGCGGCGGACGCCTGCGCGTGGGCGGCCCGCTCACCATCGCCGGCGGCACGCTGCACGTGAAGTTCGTGAACGGCTATGCGCCGAAGGCCGGCGACACGATCGCGCTGATCGACGGCGCGGCGGCTTCCGCGAAGTTCTCGACGGTGACGGTCGACGGGTTCAAGGCGACGCCGGTTTATACGGCGACGGGGGTGTCGGTCAGGTTGTCGGCATCGTAACCGGCATCGGCCATCGATCCTTGCGACGGCGCCGCCCGTGGGCGGCGTCGGCGGCTACCGCTTCGTCGCGATGACCGGGAACAACGGCAGCGTCCGCGATACGGTGCCGGGCAAACGCGATCCGTTCGCACCGTCGTTCACGTCGGACATCGGTGCGGACGCGACGCTTCATTACCCATTCGAGCGCGCGCGCTGAACGACCTGTTCGATCGCGCCACCTCCGTCAGTTCCTGCGACAGCCCGTGGGTCACGCCGGGCGCACCGCGTAGCCTGCTTGCGTCGATCGCCTACGCGTTCCAGTTCGATTCGGTTTCCCGTCGGCGGCCAACCGCCGTTCTGCTTCGAAGGTCTCGTTTCTCGGTCGTCATGGTCCGAGTGCATGTGTCCAACCGGACACTCAGCATGAGCTTTCGCACAGATAATGACAAATTTCACATACTTTTCGCGCAGCAGATTCGCTAGGATCATTTCCCTGCTTTTCCGATTCATATTTTCTCGCAGGGAATGGCGAAAAATGAAGAAACCTGTCCGACACGCAATCATGGCATTTGCGCTTTTGATAAATGCGCAGTTTTCGAACGCGCAAGCCATTGCGGCTGACACGCCGCAATCCAATGGCGCTCTGCCCGTGACGCTACCTCAACCGGATTACGCTTCGCAGCGCGTGAAGGTCGGTTTGTCGAGCGCAGAAACGACGCTCGTCCTTCCGTGGTTCGTGGAGGAACTGATCGCGACAATCAACGCCAGCCATTCACTGAATGAAGCAGCCAGTGATTATGCAGGGCGTTTAAAGCGTGGTCTTTAATCAATAGTCCGTTACCAAACCCGACGGTAACCGGACGCCAGAACGCCCGCTGCGCCGCATCGGGCATTTTCTGTTTCAGCGCGTACGACGGACATCCGTCATATTTTGAATTGTCGACGGAGCCTATAAGCCATTAACCGTCGGCATGATTGCCCGGCGTTGATGCCGGCACCTTTTCATCAGGAGGTAGCGCATGAACCGCATACCGGACGAATCGACCGCGTTCCGGATCGGTGGTCGTCGCGTTCGAACGATGCAGCTGGACGGCGGCATCCTGGCCGCACAGGTGGGTGGCGAACCGCCCGCGGTCATCGTGCTGAACGGCGGACAAGCCTTCGTCTCGAAGACGACCAAGCGCCGGCTGCGGCGCGACCTGCTCCGCGTCGCCGGTATCTTGCCGCCCGACACGCCATTCGTCCTGCTCGGGTATCCTGACAAGCCCGGTGCGCAATACCGGATCGCCGACATCGTCGAGCATCTCGCGCGCGGCATCGCCGCGCATTGGCAGTGCACGACGCTCATCGGCATCTCGTTCGGCGGCGTCGTGGCGGCGCGCCTCGCGGCCGCCCACCCGGAACGCGTCTCGCGACTCGGGCTGGTGTCGAGCGCGCATCGCCTCGCCCCGAAAGGCTACCGGCTCATCGAGCAGCAAATCGTGCATACGACCCGCTCCGATTTCGTCCGTCTGCTCGAAACGATGTCCGGATGCTTCCGCGCCAGCTGGCGCAACATGCTCCTGCGCGCGGCGTTGTTCAGTCGACGCCGCCACGTCGCGTCATCGGTCAACGAACGACACGTCATTGTCCGCACCCTGCGCGCCTTGCGTGACGATGCACGCGACGATTCGCCGTGGCCGCAGCGAATCCGCGCGGATACGTTGATCGTCGGCGGCGCCGACGACCCGATCTTCGCCGACGCGGCGCTCGAAACTTCCGCGTGGGTGCCGTCGGTGACCCACCATGCGCTGCCCGGCGAAGGGCACATGGTGATGATCGAGCGCCGGAAGCAGGTTGCGCGACTCGTTCGGAACTGGCTCGCCGCGCGATCCTGATGTTCGTGTCCGACGTAGACGCCTGCGCACGATCGATCCGGTGAGATCCACGACGCTATGCCACTGCCTCGGGGATAGCGTGTTCGAAAATTGCCGTTGCCCCCTCACCGGATTTTCAAAAAAGGCGTCTGGACTTCCCGTTTCGTCGCCTTCCATGTCCGGCGCGCGGGCCAGAACGACGTCGAGGATCGCATGCGTAAGCGCCCAACCGGGCTGGCGCCGGCCGACGTCACGGCAGCGTCGTAACGCGCTTCGACCACTACGCAGGCAGCCTCGCCCGCGGCCCGGGCACGACGCGGCCGCACCGGGTACGAAATATGCGCACATCCCGGATTGCCGGTTGCCCGGCAAATGTTGCAACGCAGGCAACCGGCGTCATGACCCACAATTACAGGAGAAAAGTGATGACCCTGCTTATCTACCTGCTCGGATGGATCGTTTTCATCGCCGGCGTGGCATGGGGCCTGATGACGCTGCATGTGTCGCAGCACATCATCGAGATCGTCGCCGTCATTCTGTTCGGCATCGCGGTGATCACGGGCGCGACGCGCGCGCGCCATCGCGACCGCACGTAGTCGCGGAACGGGCGCCGGATTTCGCTGCATTCAGGCGTCGCGCACGTCAACGGCCCGTCGCCGGACGCCCGCGCGGGGTTATCCGTATTACCCGCGGCGGCGCGTCGTGCCGGCGCCGCCGCGGGCGTGCGTCGATTTCATCGAGGCGCAGGCGCGGTAGAACGCCGCCTCAGCGCCGGTTCGAGCGCGACACCACGTCGATCCACACGGCCAGCACCAGCACCGCGCCCTTGACGATCATCTGCCAGTACGCGTCGACGTCGAGCATCGACATCCCGTTGTCGAGGCTCGCCATCACGAGCGCGCCGATCAGCGCGCCGTAGACGGTGCCCGACCCGCCGCGCATCGACGTGCCGCCGATGAAGCACGCGGCGATCGCGTCGAGCTCGCCCATCGTGCCGGCCGACGGCGAGCCGGCCGCGAGCCGCGCGGTGTTGACTATGCCCGCGAACGCGCACATCAGCCCCATCAGCGCGAAGATCGCGAGCTTCACGCGATCGGTGTCGACGCCCGACAACCGCGTCGCCTCCAGGTTCGAACCCACTGCATAGATGCGCCGGCCGAACACGGTCTGCGTCGCGATCCACGAGAACGCGCCGAGCAGCGCGAGCAGCAACAGCACCGGCACCGGGATGCCGCCGTAGCGGTCGAGCGTCGCGACGAACGCGAACAGCACGGCCCCGGCGCCGACGACCTTCGCGACGTCCTGCCACAGCGGCGCGACGGCGAGCCGGTAGCGGTGCCGCGTGGCGCGCTGCCGCAGCACCAGCAGCGCGACGAGCGCGAACAGCAGCACCGCGAGGCCGTCGCCGGCCGCGCGCGGCAGATAGCCCTGGCCGATGAACACGAAGCCGTCGGACACCGGCGCGATCGTCGAGCCGCCCGTCACGCCGAGCAGGATCCCGCGGAACGCGAGCATCCCGCCCAGCCCGACGATGAACGACGGCACGCGCCGGTAGGTCGACCACCACCCGTTGAACAGCCCGACCAGCACGCCGAGCGCGAGCACCGCCGGCACCGTCACGGCGACCGGCCAGTGCCGATTGACGTCGAGGATCGCCGCGACACCGCCGAGCAGCCCGAGCAGCGAGCCGACCGACAGGTCGATCTCGCCCGCGATGATCACGAACACCATGCCGCACGCGAGCATCCCGGTGATCGACATCTGCCGCAGCAGGTTCGACACGTTGCGCGGCGTGACGAACGCGCCGTCGGTCAGCACCGAGAAGAACACCCAGATCGCCGCGACCGCGAACAGCAGCGCGAGGACCTTGTAGCGCACGAACACCTGGCGCAGCGGATGGCCGTGCGTGCGACGCGCGTCGGCGCCCGGCGGCACGGCGGGGGAAGAAGACAGTTCGGTATTCATGACGCACTCGCTGCAATGGGTTCGGACGGCTGCCGCGCGGGCTTCAGCGCGGCGCCGAGGATCTGTTCCTGCGTGAGACCGTCGTTGACGAAATCGCCGCGCAGCTCGCCTTCGCCGATCACCAGCACACGATCGGCGAGCCCGAGTACTTCCGGCAGCTCCGACGACACGACGATCAGCGCGACGCCGCGTTTCGCGAGCGCGAAGATCAGCCGGTAGATCTCGGCCTTCGCGCCGACGTCGACGCCGCGCGTCGGTTCGTCGAGGATCAGCACCTGCGGGTCGGCCAGCAGCATCCGCGCAAGCACGGCCTTCTGCTGGTTGCCGCCGGACAGGCTCGCGATCGGCAGGAACGGGTGTGCCGCGCGCACCGACAGCCGCTGCATCTCGGTGCGGATCGCATCGAGTTCGGCGGCCGCGTCGATCCGCCCGCGCGCGGCGAAACGGCGCAGCACCGACAGCGTGATGTTGTGGCCGACACCGAGTTGCGGCACGATCCCGTGGCGCTTGCGATCCTCCGGCACCATCGCGATGCCCGCGCGGATCGCATCGGCCGGCGAGCGGATCGCGAGCGGCTGGCCGTTCATCCGCACGGTCGCCGTGCTCGCCCCCGGATACGCGCCGAAGATCGCCTGCATCAACTCGGTGCGGCCCGCGCCGACGAGCCCGGCGACGCCGAGGATCTCGCCGCGCCGCACGCTGAACGACACGTCGTCCACGCGCTTGCGGCGCGGGTTCGCCACGTCGTGACAGGTCACGTTGCGTGCCTCCAGCACGACGTCGCCGATCTCGTGCGGCTCGCGCGGATACAGGTTGCGGATCTCGCGGCCGACCATCATCGCGATGATCCGGTCGGTGGTCAGCGCACGCATCGGCTCGGTCGCGACATGGCGGCCGTCGCGGATCACGGTCACCGTGTCGCACACTGCGTCGACTTCGTCGAGCTTGTGCGAGATGTATACGCACGCGACGCCGCGGCGCTTCAGGTCGCGCACGATGTCGAGCAGGATGCGCGTCTCGGCGGCACTCAGCGACGACGACGGCTCGTCGAGGATCAGCAGCTTCGCGCGCTTGTTCAGCGCCTTCGCGATCTCGATCAGCTGCTGATGGCCGCCGCCGTAGTTCATCACCGGCTGCGCGACGTTGATCGCGTCGATCCGCAGCTCGCGCAGCAGCGCTTCCGAACGCCGCACCATCTCCGCATAGTGCATGCGCCCGCCGGGCAGCGTGATCTCGTTGCCGAGGAAGATGTTCTCGGCGACCGACAGCTCGGGCACCAGCATCAGTTCCTGGTGGATGATCACGATGCCCGCGCGTTCGGTGTCACGCACGCCGGACGCCGCGAGCGGCGCGCCTTCCCAGCGGATCTCGCCGTCCCACGTGCCGTGCGGGTAGACGCCCGACAGCACTTTCATCAGCGTCGACTTGCCGGCGCCGTTCTCGCCGCACAGGCCGACGCACTCGCCGGGGCGCACGGTCAGGTCGATGCCGTCGAGCGCCTTCACGCCGTCAAATGCCTTGACGATGCCGCGCATCGTCAGCAAGGGTTCGGTCATACGTTCATTGCCTCGCAGTGCGCACGCGGCCAGACCATGTGCGGCCGCACCTCGCCGGCCGCGTGCATCATGCCCATCGAGCGGTTACTGGCTCGCGAGCTGGGCCTGGGTGTAGAAGCCGTCCTTCACGACGACGTCGACGTTGCGCTTCGTCAGGAGCGTCGGCTGCAGCAGCACCGTGTCGACCTTCATCTTGCCGTTGTCGTATTGCGCGTTGAACGCGGGCTTCGTACCCTTCGCGAGATCGACCGCGAGCTTCGCGGCTTCGCTCGCGATCAGCTTCAGCGGCTTGTAGACGGTCATCGTCTGCGTGCCGGCGATCACGCGCTTGACGGCCGCGAGGTCCGCATCCTGCCCGGACACGGGCACCTTGCCGGCCAGATGCTGCGCGGCGAGCGCCTGGATCGCGCCACCCGCGGTGCCGTCGTTCGACGCGACGATCGCGTCGATCTTGTTGTTGTTCGCGGTCAGCGCATCCTCGACGATCCGCAGCGCGGTCGATGCACTCCACTCCGGCACCCACTGCTGGCCGACGACCTTGATGTCGCCGCGGTCGATCGCCGGCTTCAGCACCTTCAGCTGGCCCTCACGCAGCATCTTCGCGTTGTTGTCGGTCGGCGCGCCGCCGAGCAGGAAATAATTGCCCTTCGGCTTCGCGTCGAACACGCCCTGCGCCTGCAGTTCGCCGACCTTCTGGTTGTCGAACGAGATGTACGCGTCGACGTCCGCGTCGAGGATCAGGCGGTCGTACGACACGACCTTGATGCCGGCCTTGCGCGCTTCGGCGACGACGTTGCCGAGCGTCTTCGAATTGAACGGCACGATCACGATCACGTCGACGCCGCGCGAGATCAGGTTCTCGATCTGCGAGATCTGCCGCGCCTCGCTCGCGTCGGCCGACTGTACGGATACCTTGGCGCCGAGCTTCGTCGCGGCCGCGACGAAATAGTCGCGATCGCGCGACCAGCGCTCGACGCGCAGGTCGTCGATGCAGAAGCCGATCTCGGGCTTGTCCTTGCTCGCATGCGCGAGCGGCGCGCCCAGCGCGAACATCGCCAGCGCAGCGGCGCCAGCAAGCGAACTCAATACGGTACGACGCGTCACGGATTTCATTGTCTCCACTCCTTGTTATCGAACTTGTCGAACTACCTCACGAACATCGGGCGGGCGCATGAGTGCGCCGCCCGCATCGAGTCCTCGCAACGCGCGGCATCGTGCGATGCGAACCGCGCGCGCCATCCGCGCGTCACGCACCCGTCGCGAACACCGGTTCGAGCGCGCGATAAAGCGCACGAAACGTCGGCCGCCGCATGTTGCGATACCACGCGTGCCGCGCGAGATCGGGCTCGCGCACCGCGATGACCGGCGGTTGCGGGCACACGTCGCCGAGCGGCGTATCCGGTTCGAGCGCGAGGCGAGCAAGGCGCGCGGCACCGAGCGCCGGACCGACCTCGCCACCCGCGCGCAGCGTCAGCGCGCGTCCGCTCAGGTCGGCGAGCATCTGCGTCCAGTAAGCGCTGCGCGAGCCGCCGCCGATCACCGTGATGCCGGCGGGCTCGAGCCCGGCCGCATGCAGCGCGTCGATGCCGTCGAGCAGCGCGAAGCCGACGCCTTCGAGCGTCGCGTTCGCGAGATCCGCACGCTGCGTATCGGGCGTCATCCCATAAAAGACGCCCTTCGCATTCACGTCGTTGTGCGGCGTGCGCTCGCCGCTCAGGTAAGGCAGGAACCACGGGCGGCTCGCGCGCGCGTTCGCCTCGGCATCGGCGAGCAGCGCCGCGACGCCGTCGTAACCGGTCAGTTGCGCGGTGAAGTCGATGCAGCCGGCCGCGTTCAGCATCACCGACATCAGGTGCCACGTATCGGGCAGCGCATGACAGAAGCTGTGCACCGCCGATTCGGGGTTGGCGCGAAACCCGTCCGACACCGCGAAATACACGCCCGAGGTGCCGAGCGACAGCAGTGCATCGCCGGGCCGCACGATCCCCACGCCGACCGCGCCGGCCGCGTTGTCGCCGCCGCCGGCCACCACCGGGATCTCGCGCAGCCCGAGTGCGCGCGCGACGGCCGGCAGCAGCGTGCCCGTCACGCGGTTGCCCTCGAACACCGCCGGCATCTGCGCGCGCGACAGCCCGCACGCGGCGAGCAGCGTGTCGTCGTAGTCGCGCTTCGCGACGTCGAGCCACAGCGTGCCGGCGGCATCCGACGGATCGGTTGCGAACGCACCGGTCAGCCGGTAGCGCAGATAATCCTTCGGCAGCAGCACGTGCGCGATGCGTGCGAACACATCGGGCTCGTGCCGGCGCACCCACAGCAGCTTCGGTGCGGTGAAGCCCGGCATCGCGACGTTGCCTGCCACCGTGCGCAGCGCGGGCGCGAGCCGCTCGAGTTCCGCGCACTCCACATCCGCGCGGCCGTCGTTCCACAGGATCGCGGGGCGCAGTACGTCGCCATGCGCGTCGAGCAGCGTCGCGCCGTGCATCTGGCCGGTGAGCCCGAGTGCGGCGATGTCGCGAGGATCGATGCCGCTCGCGCGGGCGTCGGTGACGACCGCGGCGAGCGCGCCGCAGGCGGCGTCCCACCAGTCGTGCGGCGCCTGTTCCGACCAGCGCGGCCGCGGCCGGCTCACCGCCAACGGGTGGCTCGCGCTCGCCCGCACCGCACCGTCGCGGTCGAGCAGCACCGCCTTCACGCCCGACGTGCCGAGATCGAGTCCGAGATACATGGCGTCAGCGCAGCCCGTAGATGGCCTGGTTCACGATGTTCTCGAGCCGCTCCTGCGCGCCGCTCGCGTGCCGCGGGTCCACGCCGCGCGCGAGCGCGTCGTCCGCGAGCGACTGCAGCGTGTAACCGCCCGACAGGATCTTGCGGCCGAACGCGTCGTCCCACTGCGCGTAGCGCTGCCGGCGCAGCGCGTCGAGCCGGTCGTTCTCGACCAGGACCGCCGCGCGCTCGAGCGCGAGCGCGAGCACGTCGATCGCGCCGACATGGCCGTAGAACAGGTCTTCGGGATCGACGCTCTGGCGCCGCACCTTCGCGTCGAAGTTCATCCCGCCGGTCGTGAAGCCGCCGTGGCGCAGGATCTCGTAGAACGCGAGCGTCAGCTCCTCGACGCTGTTCGGGAACTGGTCGGTGTCCCAGCCGTTCTGCGGATCGCCGCGGTTCGCGTCGACGCTGCCGAACACGCCGAGCGCGAACGCATTCGCGATCTCGTGATGGAACGAATGACCGGCGAGCGTCGCGTGGTTCGCCTCGATGTTCACGCGGATCTCGTTCTGCAGTCCATACTGCACGAGAAAGCCGTGCACGGTCGCGACGTCGTAGTCGTACTGGTGCTTGGTCGGCTCCTGCGGCTTAGGCTCGATCAGCAGCGCGCCCGTGAAGCCGATCCGGTGCTTGTGCTCGACCACCATCGACAGGAAGCGCGCGAACTGCTCGCGCTCGCGCTTCAGGTCGGTATTGAGCAGCGTCTCGTAGCCTTCCCGGCCGCCCCACAGCACGTAGTTCTCGCCGCCGAGCCGGTGCGTCGCGTCGAGCGCATGGCACACCTGGGTCGCGGCCCACGCGAATACGTCCGGGTTCGGGTTCGTCGCGGCGCCCGCCGCGAAGCGCGGGTGCGAGAACAGGTTCGCGGTGCCCCACAGCAGCCGCACGCCGCTCGCCTGCTGGCGCTCGCCGAGATAGTCGACCATCCGCGCGAAGTTGGCCGCGTATTCGCGCAGGGTGTCGCCTTCCGGCGCGACGTCGGTGTCGTGGAACGTATAGAAAGGCGTGCCGAGCTTCGTGAAGAACTCGAATGCCGCGTCCGCCTTCATGCGCGCACGTTCGAGCGCGTCGCCCGGCTGCTGCCATGGCCGCCGGAACGCGCCCTGCCCGAAGATGTCGTGCCCCGGCCATACGAACGTATGCCAGTAGCAGACGGCAATCCGCAGATGCTCGGCGAGCGTCTTGCCGAGCACGCGCTTCTCGGGGTCGTAATGGTGGTAAGCCAGCGGGTTGTCCGACTGCGGGCCTTCGTAGCGAATCGCGGGAATGTGTTCGAAATACGACATGGCGTCTCCGTGCAGGGTCTTGTTGCGGCGCAACGCGCGTCGTGACGACGACGGACGCGGCCGAATCCGGTTGGCTGGATCGTGCCCGCGCGCCTGCCGGCCGGCAATTGCGAAATTGCGCAGCATGCTTAACGTTTCTTGCCAGCCGCTGCGCGCGGTGCGCGTTCCGGCCTACAATCGCCGGACACCAGAGCATCGCGCGGCATCGTCCGCGCGCCCCGGAGACAACGGCAAGACGCCCGAGCGGCGCCCGCCCCGAGACCGACATGACCCGCGCCTCTTCCGCCCAGACACCGCACCGCATCGCGCTGCTGTTCAACGCGAACAAGGTCTACGACCGCGAGATCATCAGCGGCATCGGCCAGTACCTGCACACGACGCGCGTCGTGTGGGACCTGTTCCTCGAGGACGACTTCCGCTGCCGGCTCGCCGGCATCGAACGCTTCGACGGCGACGGCATCATCGCGGACTTCGACGATCCGGCCGTCGCCGACGCGCTCGCCGGCTCGCCGCTGCCGATCGTCGCGGTCGGCTCGTCGTACGAGGATCCCGCGCAGTATCCGCACGGCGTCCCATATATTGCGACGGACAACCCGAAGCTCGTGTCGCTCGCCTATACGCACCTGATCGGCGCGGGGCTCGCGCATTTCGCGATGTACAGCCTGCCGGTCGCGCAGGAGAACCGCTGGGCGCAGCAGCGCGAGCTCGCGTTCGATCGCCTCGCGCGCGCCGACGGGCTCGACGCGCCGATCTACCGCGGCCTGTCGACGAGCGCGTCGGGCTGGAATCACGCGATCGAGCAGCTGATCGGCTGGCTGCGTGCGCTGCCAAAGCCCGTCGGCGTGATCGCGGTCACCGATGCGCGCGCGCGGCATCTGCTGCAGGCGTGCCTGCTCGCCGGCATCGCGGTGCCGGAACAGGTCGCGATCATCGGCATCGACAACGATCCGCTCACGCGCACGCTGACGCGCATTCCGCTGTCGTCGGTGATCCAGGGCACCGAGGAAATGGGCCGCACCGCCGCGCACCTGCTGCACCGGATGCTGCGCGGCGCGCGTTTTCCCGGGCAGCGCATCCTCGTGCCGCCGGTCGGCATCAACGTGCTGGAATCGACGCGCCACCAGCCGCTCGCGAGCCCGCACGTGATGCGCGCGCGGCATTTCATCCGGCAGTACGCGTGCCAGGGGATCAAGACCGAACAGGTCGCCGACTATGTCGGCGTGTCGCGCTCGCTGCTCGAAGAGCACTTCCGGCGCGAACTGCAGCGCACCGTGCACCAGGAAATCCTGCGTCACAAGCTCGAGGCCGCGCAGGCGCTGCTCGCGAGCCGCAACGCGTCGAGCGCGGAAGTCGCGATCCGCTGCGGCTTCACGTCGTTGCAATACATGTACGCGGTATTCCGCCGCGAACTCGGCTGCACCCCGCGCGAATACCAGGAGCGCACCGCGCCCGCCCACTGAATTCACCGCTCACGAGCGAACCCACTCATGCATATCGACACCGACTCTCCCCGCCCGGCATCCGACGCGGGCCGCATTCCGTCCGAACCGTGGGGCACGCTGCCCGGCGGCGATCCGGTGCGGCGCTACACGCTGCGCAACGCGCACGGGATGCGCGTCGTCGTCAGCGATCTCGGCGCGACCGTCGTGTCGTGGCTCGCCCCCGACCGCACCGGGCGCTTCGCCGATATCGTGCTGGCGCACGACACGCCGGCCGACTACGTCGAGTCGGGCGCCTACCTCGGCGCGACGGTCGGCCGCTGGGCGAACCGGATCGCGAATGCGCGCTTCGCGCTCGACGGCGTCGACCACACACTCGACCGCAACGAAAACGGCAACCTGCTGCACGGCGGTGCGAGCGGCTTTCACCGCGCGCGCTGGGACGTGGTCGACGACCGTGGCGGGCTGACACTGCGGCTCGATTCGCCGGAAGGCGATGCGGGATTTCCGGGCAACGTGACGGTGCAGGTGCGTTATACGCTCGACGACGACGGCACGCTGACGATCGACTACGCGGGCGTGACCGATGCGCCGACGCCGCTGAACCTGACCAATCACAGCTACTTCAACCTGAGCGGGCGCGCGGGCAGCGACGTGCGCGGCCATCTGCTGCAGATCGACGCCGACGCGTTCGTCGAAGTGGACGATGCGCTGATCCCGACCGGCACCGCCGACGTGACGGGTAGCGCGTTCGATTTCCGGCAGAGCGCGCCGATCGGCGCGCGCCTCGACTGGCCGCATGCGCAGCTCACGCGCGGGCGCGGCTTCGACCATTGTTATGTGCTGCGCGAGCCTGGGCGCGGCGTGCGGCCCGTCGCATCGATCTACGATCCGGAAAGCGGCCGGGAGCTTGCCGTATCGACGGACCAGCGCGGGCTGCAGCTCTATACGGGCAACTATCTGGACGGCGCGCGCGTGAGCGGCGGCGTGGCGTGCCGGCGGCACGCGGCGCTGTGCGTCGAAGCCGGGTGCTTTCCGAACCAGGTCAACATGGACGCGTTGCGCGACGAAACCATCCTTCGTCCGGGCCGGACCTATCGCCAGACGACGCGGTATCGGGTCGGCGTTCGCGGGTAGCGGTAGCGGACACGTCGGGCCGGGTCGGGTCGCATGCGAACGCGCCAGTCCGCAAACTGCCATGTACACCGGTCGGCATGCCCGCTCCGAAACCACTGGGTCAATCACGTCAACCGGGATACCGAATCCGTCCAGGCAGCGGCCGCCTGAGGTTTATCGCTTATCCGCCGCGATGCGGTCCCAGAGGATCTGGATCCGTCGCTGAACATGGCGCGAGACGCGCCGGGCTGGCGCGTCTCGCGAAAGCATCGCCAGCACGCAAACCTGTGTCAGACTCCCATGTGCGATCGAGCGTCCGTGCGCAGTCGGCCGGCGCCGGATTTCATTCAACTCTTGCAGGTTCCTTACGGATGTCTGAAGAATACGAAGTTCATGGCCCTCACGACCATGCGGTGGAACATCATGCGGCTCACGGCGGCGATCAAGGTACGTCGCGCATCGCCGTGCTGACGGCCGTGCTTGCCTGCTTCGGTGCGATATCGGCCTACCAGAGCGGTGCCGACGAAAGCCTCGCGCTGCTCTACAAGAATGACGCCGCGATCCGGAAAACCGAGGCTGCGAACCAGTGGGCCTACTATCAGGCGAAGGGCAACAAGCAGAACCTCGCCGAACTCGGCGCGGCGTTGAGCCCGGAATCGTCGCCGCAGCGAAAGCGGTTCGAGGCGGACGCCGCACGATACCGCGCCGACAAGGAACCGATCCGGGCGCAAGCCGAGGCGCTCGAAAAGGAAGTCGAGAAGAACAACGCGGCCAGCGAGGCGCGGATGCACCGACATCATCGGTGGTCGCAGGCGACGACCGTCATCCAGATCTCGATCGCGCTGGCCGCGATCACGATCCTCACGCGCCGTTCATGGATGCAGGGCCTGTCGATTGGCGTGGCCGCAATCGGCATCGTGATCGCGGGGTTGGCGTTCTTCGGGGTTTGATTGACGGCGAGGCCGTCGCAGCCCGGTCATATCTCGACAGATTCGCCACGAACGACACCTGAGAAAAAGCACGGCTCTGCACCGGGCGCAACATCGATCCGCCTGTCTCTCCTCTCCGTCCCCACGCCTGTCGCCAGATAGTAGGCAACCCACGCGTTCTTTGCGTTGGCATCGGCGGCTGCGCTACGCTCGATCCGGCCTCGTATCGAGGCTGGAATTTAAGCGCTTAAACCGACGAAGCCCGCGATCCTGCGATCGATCGACCGGGCCCGATACTGGAGGATGACGATGAACAGACGATCGATGTTGCGCTGGAGTGTCTCGACCGCGGCGCTCGCGTGCGTCGACCTGGCCGGCGCGTTGCCGGCCGTCGCGCAAGGCGTCGCGCGCGCCGCAGGCAGCGCGGGTATCCCGTTCGCGATGGGCGCCGACGTGTCGACGCTGCCGGAACTCGAGGCGCACGGTGCACGGTACTTCGACCGCGGGCACCCGCGCGACTGCCTGAAGATCCTGCATGCGCATGGCGTCGATTCGATCCGCATCAAGGTATGGAACGATCCCGGCAATCCGGATTTCTTCCCCGCGAACCAGAGCGATGCGGCCGGCTACAACGACGCGGCCCATGTCGTGGCGCTCGCGAAGCGCGCGGCCGCGCTCGGCATGCGCATCCTGATCGACTTCCACTACAGCGACTGGTGGGCCGACCCCGGCAAGCAATATCCGCCGCATGCATGGGCCGGCAAGAATCTGGCCGATACGTGCGCGCTGCTGTCCGCCTATACGACCGACGTGCTGCGCCAGCTTCAGCGCGCCGGCGTGCGGCCCGAGTGGGTGCAGATCGGCAACGAGATCACGGGCGGCATGCTGTGGCCGCTCGGCCGCTACGACCAGTGGGATAACCTCGCGCAACTGCTGAAGACGGGCCACGATGCGGTGAAGGCCGTCGATCCGCGCATCAAGGTGATGCTGCACATCGACAGCGGCGGCGACAACGCGAAAAGCCGCTGGTGGTTCGACAGCGCGACGCAACGCGGTGTCGCGTTCGACGTGATCGGCCTGTCGTATTACCCGCAGTGGCAAGGCGCGCTCGACGACTTGCGCACCAACGCGAACGATCTCGCCGTGCGCTACGACAAGGAGCTGATCGTCGTCGAGACCGCGTATCCGTGGACCACCAGCGACGGCGACTCGGAGCCGAATGCGATGACGAACACCGGCTCGACCGCGTTCCCGCCGTCGCCGGCCGGCCAGGCGCAGTTCCTCGCGGCGGTCGTCGATATCGTGAAGGGCGTGCCGGGCAATCGCGGCAAGGGCGTGTTCTGGTGGGAACCGGAATGGATCCCGACGCCGGGTGTCGGCTGGAAGCTGGGCGCGGGCGATCAGTGGGACAACAATACGCTGTTCGACTTCCACGGCAATGCGCTGGCGTCGCTCGACGCGTATCGCAAGCGGTGACGCTTCACGGCATCGCCGATTCACCGCACCGGCGCATCGTGCGTCAGTGCGGTGGGTTGAAGCGGTGTCGTGCGGGCGGTGTGGTGTCGCTTGTGTCGCTCATACCGCTCGCTGCGCCGTTCCGCTCACACCGCCCCGCTCGCCGCGCGCATCCAGCGCGAGCAGCACGCACGCCACGAGTGCGAGCCCGCAGCACCCCGCGAACGTCGCGCGATAGCCGAACAGGTCGACGCACGCCCCCGACAGCACACCCGACGCGATCGAGCCGACGCGCGCGGTGCTGAAGAACATCGCGGTCGCGGTGCCGGGGCGCATCGGCATCAGGTCGCATACGCGCGTCATCCCGAGGCACGACGTGATCGCGACCACGCAAGCGCTCAACAACTGCAGCGGCAGGATCAGGTCGACTCGCGTCACTGTCGCGAGCCCGATGAAATACGCAGCATGCACGACCGCGCATGCGGTCAGCCAGCGTGCCTTGTCGAGCCGCGTCGAGCGGATGCCGAGCCACAGCATCATCGGAATCTCGAGCAACGCGGCCAGGCCCAGCGCAGCCGACACGTTCGCCGGCGTGCCGCCAAGGCCGCGCACGATGTACAGCGGCAGCACGATCATCGTCGCGTTCGCGGCGAGCCCCATTAGCGTCAGCGCGACGAGGGTCCGCAGCACGCGTGCGCGCGGCGCGACGACGATCGACGCAGCATCGCCCGACGGCGCCGGAGCGTGGTCGACCGCGCGCACGTGAACGGCGGCCGGACGCCGCGCAGGCTCCGGAATCCGAGCGACGATCGCCGCGCACGCGACAAAGCCCGCCGAAGCCGCGAGAAAGAGCCCGGTGAAACCCGTCTGCGCGAGGATCAGTGCGCCGAGCGCGGGCCCGAACACCCACGCGACCGACAGCATCGTGCGCAGCGCGGCCGACGCGAGCTCGCGCTGTGCGTCGTCATCGACCGGCAGCACCGCGCGCGCGAACGAGAAGATCTGCGACAACGACACGGCCCCCGCGCCGAGCAGGATCGTGCCGGCCGCGATCACCGGCCCGTGCGCGCGCAGCACGCACAGCAGCGCGAAGCCGAGCGCGGCAGCGGCGAGCGATACGACGAGCAACAGCCGGTGGCGGTCGCGGCGATCGGACCAGCGTCCGGCCCACGTGCTGGCGACGACACCGCTCGCCGCGATCAGCGTCATGAATACGCCGGCCAGTGACGGCGACATTGCTGCCGCCTGCACGCCGAACAGCGACAGGTACGGCGCCGTAAACGACATCGCGACGCCGAGCATCAGCGCCGCCGCGGACAGCGGCACGAAATGCGCGATCCCGGCGAGGCGCGCGAACTGCAATCGCAGCGGCCGCAACGACTGCATCGTGTCAGTCCGGCTCGACCCATGCGGCGACGTCGACCGCGCCGAGTTCGCGGCCGCCGAGCACGAAACGCGCACCGTCCGGCGCGGGCAGCGTGCACGTTGCGTCGCCGTAGTTGAACGCGAATACGACGCGCCCGCGCCGGCGCAAGCGCACGCCGTCCGGCAATGCACGCACCGGCAGTCCGGCGTCGCGCGCGCAGCGGCCGACGATCGCACGCAACAGCGTGCGATCGAAGCAGGCGGTCGCCATCGTCACGTGGCCGCGCCGCACGAGTGCGGGCACGCCGTCGTCGCAGGCCGCGAGCACGTCGACACCGGTGATCGATTCCATATCGACGTGATCGCGCCATTTCAGCGCGTGGCCGCCGATACCGTCGAACGCGACGCGCGGGGCGAGCGACGGCCGCAGCGATTCGACCTGGCCGATCCGCACCGGCAGCACGTCACGCAGCTTGCCGGGTGCGAGGCCCGGCGCGATGGCGAATGCCGCCGTACGCGAACCCGTGCGCGGCCCGAACAGCCAGTGCGCGGTCCCACGCGCGGCCTGCTCGACGATGCGATCCGTGACGACCGGCAGCGTCGGCGCGACGACAAACGCATAACGCGACACGTCCGCACCGGCCGCGACGATATCGACGTCGATCCCGAGTTCGCGCAGCGCGCGATACCAGTCGAACGCATGTTGCTGATAGTCGAAGTCGGCGCCATGCGGCTGAATCCGGATCATCCAGTCCGCCTCGTAGTCGAACAGCAGCGCGACGCGCGCCGGAGGTTCCGAACCCGCGAAGCACCCGGGATCCAGCGCAGCCAGTTCACGCGCGACGCGCGCCACTTCATGACCGCCCGGCGACAGCCGGTCGTCCGGCGCGTTGAGCCCCGAATGCAGTTGCTCCTGCGCATGCGGATACTGCCGCCAGCGGAAATACGATACGAGCTCCGCGCCATGCGCGAACGCTTCCCACGTCCATAGCCGCACGGCGCCGGCGTGCGGCACCGGGTTGTACGGCCCCCAGTTGACGGGCCCCGCCTGCTGCTCCATCACCCACATCCGGCCGTTGCCGACGCCGCGATACAGGTCGTGCGAGAACGCCGACACGTCCGGGTGCCCGGTGCGGGCCCAGCGCCGCTTGTCGGATTCGTCGAGCGGCAGCACTTCGGTGCGCGGCACCGGGTAGCTGTCCCACGCGGCCACGTCGAGGCCGCCGCGCGCGAACGCGTAGTGATCGAACTCGGTGAAAAAGCCCATGAAGTTGTGCAGCACGTCGCGGCCCGGTGCGTGCGGGCGGATCGCATCGACCTGCACGGCATGGAACCGCGCGACCTCATCCGACTGATAGCGGCGGAAGTCGAGCAGATGGGCGGGATTCGCATCGGTCGGCGTATGGCGCGGCAGTTCGATCTCGTCGAAACCGCGATACTCCATGCTCCAGAACACGTTGCCCCACGCGCGGTTCAGCGCGCCGATATCGCCGTAGCGCACCGCGAGCCACGCGCGAAAACCTTCGAGCGCCGCACGCGTATAGCTCGGCAGCGTGTTGTGGCAGCCGATCTCGTTGTCGGTCTGCCATGCGATCACCGCCGGATGCGCGCCGTAGCGCCGCGCCATCGCGTCCACGATGCGCACGCAGTGCTCGCGATACACGGGGCTCGCGATATCGTAGTGGCGACGCGAGCCGAACTGCCACACCGCGCCGTCCGCGCCGATCGGCAGGATCTCCGGATGGCGATCGACGAGCCATTTCGGCGGCGCGGCGGTCGGCGTGCCGAGCACGATCTTCAGCTGCTGGCCGGCGAGCGTGTCGATCGCCTCGTCGAGCCACGCCCAGTCGTAGCGGCCGGGTTCCGGCTCCATCCGGCTCCACGCGAATTCGGCGATCCGCACGCGGGTCAGGCCCAGTTCGGCCATCCGCCGCGCATCGCGCTCCCATTGTTCGCGCGGCCAGTGTTCGGGGTAATAGCAAACGCCGAGATGCATCGTGGATTCCTTGCAGATGAAAGAGGATGGGACGGGTCAGCCCTTGGTCGCGCCGAACGTGAGCCCGGTGACGAAGTGCTTCTGCATCGCGAAGAACATCAGGACCGACGGCAGCGCCGCGAGCACCGAGCCGGCCGACACGATGTTCCAGGCGGTCGTCCACTGCCCCTTGAGCGCGGCGACGCCGACGGTGATCGGCGCCGCGTCGTCGCCTTGCGTGAGGCACAGCGCCCAGAAGTAGTCGTTCCACACGAACGTAAATACGAGGATCGCGAGCGCCGCGAGCGCCGGCCGCACGAGCGGCAGCACGACGCGCCAGTAGATCGCCCATTCGGACGCGCCTTCGACGCGCGCGGCCTCGATCAGCTCGAACGGCAACTCGCGGATGAAGTTGCGCAGGAACAGCGTGCAGAAGCCGGTCTGGAACGCGGTATGGAACAGCACGAGCGCCCACACGGTGTTGTACAGGCCGACGCCGAGCATGATCTGCCGCACCGGGATCATCAGGATCTGGATCGGCACGAAGTTGCCGGCCACGAACAGCCCGAGCAGCACGAGATTGCCGCGGAACCGGTAGTTCGCGAGCGCGTGCCCCGCGAGCGACGCGAGCAGGATCGATGCCGCGACCGACGGCACCGTGATCAGGATGCTGTTCGCGAAGTAATGCAGCATCGGCGTCTGCGTGAGCGCGGTGCCGTAGTTGTCGAGCAGCGCGAACTGCTTCGGCCAGTCCCAGTAATGGCCGGCCGTGATCTCGTCGGTCGAACGGATCGACGTGACGAGCACCGCGAGCAGCGGCACGAGCCACAGCGCGAGCGCGCACGGCAGCGACAGGCGGTACAGCAGGCGAGCGGGACGTCCCCAGCGGGACACGGGCATCGGATACATGTTGGTGATCCTTAGGATTCGACGCGCACCAGCTTGCGCAGCTGCCACACGATATAGACGAGCATGATCGCGAACAGCACGACCGCGATCGCGGCCGAATAGCCTTCGCGGTAGTACTTGATCGCCTGGTCGACCATGAAGTACGCGAGCACGGTCGAGCTGTCGAACGGGCCGCCTCCCGTCATCACGGAGATCAGGTCGAAGCTGCGCAGCGCGCCGATCACGGTCAGCACCACCGCCATGAAGGTCGCCGGCCGCAATTGCGGCAGGATCACGTGCCACAGCAGCGTGAAGCCGCGCGCCCCTTCCATCCGCGCCGCTTCGACGATCTCGCCGTTGATGCCGGTGAGCCCGGTCAGGTAGAGGATCATGCAGAACGGAATCTGCGGCCAGAGCGCGGCGACGATCACGCCGTAGGTCGCATAGCGCGGATCGCCGAGCACCGGGATCCCGTGTCCGACGATCAGCTTCAGCAGCCCGAACGTCGGATCGTAGAACCACGAGAACACCAGGCCGACGACGACGCCCGGCAACACGAACGGCGCGAAGAACAGCGACTTCACGAGCCGGATGCCGAACACGTTCTGGTTCAGGTACAGCGCGAGCGCGAGGCCGAGCGGCGGCGCGGCAAGGAACAGCGCGAGCCACATCACGTTGTTCTTCAGCGCGACGTAGAACGTATCGGACTGCAGCAGCTCGCGATAATTGTCGAGCCCGGCATACGTCATCGGCGTCATCCCGTCCCAGTGATGGAAGCTCAGCCAGATGCTGCTGACGATCGGATACAGCACGAACACGGTGAAAAGCGCGAATCCCGGCAGCACGAACCACAGGGCCGCGCGGTTGCGCCGGCGCGCGAGCGACGCGCGCGCATGCCGCTGCGGGCCGGCTTCGCGGCGCGCGGCGCTTTCGGACAGGCTGGTTGACATGAGGTGACCTTCTGCGAACGGTGGCAACGAAGGACCGGACCGGCATGCGCCGGCCCGGCCGCATGGCGCTCTACTTCCGGTAGATCCGCTTGCGGGCCTGATCGAGGCGCTGCAGGATCGCGTCGAGCTGCGTCGGGTCCGACAGGAACTGCTGCATCGCCTTCATCCCCTCGTCCGCCATTTCCTTCGTCATGTCGCGGTCGTAGAACTGCGCGATGCCGCCGGGCGTCGTCGCGAGCGTGCGAAAGCCGATCTTCGAGATCGGGTCCTGCGGCTCGGGCGCCTTGTTGTTCGACGGCAGTTGCCCCATTCCCTTCGCGAACTCGCCGCTGACGGCCGGTTGCCCCATGAACGCGAGGAAGCGGCGCGCGTCCGTCTTGTTGTGCGCCTTCGCCGGCACGATCAGCACGTTGACCGGGCCATCTTCCGCAAGCGGCACCGACGCATCGATCACCGGGAAGCGGAAGAAGCCAATCGGATTGCGCGCCGCACTCAGCAGGCCCGCCGAATACCAGGTGCCCATCAGCGTCATCGCGGCCTGGCCGTTGACGATCAGCGGGCTCAGCGAATCGACGTCGTAGGACAGCGCGTTGTCGATGAAATACTTGTCGTCGATCAGCTTCTTCCAGGCCGCGTATACGGCGCGCACGCGCGGATCGGTATACGCGACGTCGCCGGCCATCAGTTTCTGGTGAAATGCGTAGCCGTTGATCCGCAGGTCGAGGTAGTCGAACCACGCGGCCAGCGTCCACGCATCGCGCGCGGCCACCGCGACCGGCGCGATGCCCGCCGCCTTCAGCTTGCGGCACGCGTCGAGAAACTGCGCCCAGTCGGCCGGCTCGCCGTGAATGCCGGCCTTCTCGAACAGGTCCTTGCGGTAGAACAACCCATACGCGTCGTAGCCGAGCGGCAAACTATAGAGCTTGCCGCCGTAGGTCGACGACTGCTTCACGGCCGCATAAGTGTCGTTCCAGCCGTTCTTCTGCCAGTCCGCGCTCAGGTCCTCGATCAGCCCGCGCTTCGCGAAGTACGCGAGCCGTTCGCCGTTGTTCCAGCTCAGCACGTCGGGCGGATCGGTCGCGAGCCAGCCCGACATCTGCACCTTGTACGCCTCCTCGCCGACGTAGCTGACCTTCAGGTCGATATCCCGATTCGCCTTGTGGAACTGGTCGAACGCCGCCTGCCACGTCGCACGCTGGTTGCCGCGCGCGGCGACGTTCACCTTCAGCGTGCCCGCATCGGCCGTCCCCGCGGCGCATGCCGCGGCAGTCGTCAGGGCAAGCAGCAATCGGCTCGCACGAAGTCTCATCGTTGTCTCCTGGTATTGGTGTGATGGGTGCCGCGTCGCGCGCGGCGGGTCGGGTCGGCAGTGCGCCGCTACGCGAACGCCGCTTCGGCGTGGACGGCCGGCAACGCGATGCCGGCCTCGTCGAACAGGTGGCAGCACGACGGCGACACGCGGAATGCATGCCGCTCGCCGCGCCGCAACGCGGCCTGGCCCGGCAGTTTCGCGAGCAGCGGCACGCCGCCGGGCTGGTCGAGATGCACGTACGCGGCTTCGCCGAGCTGCTCGACGAGTACGACGTCACGCACGATCGCCGGCGAGTCGGCATCGCCCGCCGTGGCGACCGTCAGATGCTCGGGACGAATCCCGAGCGTCACGCGCGCGCCGCTGCCGACGTGGCGCGGCAACGGCCGATCGCGCAGCGTCAGCGTTTCGCCGGTTCCGTCCAGGCGCAGCCGGCAGCCATGCGCATCGCCCGCTTCGACGACCGCGGGCAGGAAGTTCATCCGCGGCGAGCCGATGAAGCCCGCGACGAAGCGGTTGGCCGGCCGGTGATACAGCTCGAGCGGCGCACCGGCCTGTGCGATGCTGCCGAAGCGCGCGACGTCGTCGCCCGCGTGCAGCAGCACGATCCGGTCGGCCAGCGTCATCGCCTCGATCTGGTCGTGCGTCACGTAGACGGAGCTCGATTGCGTGAAGCGTGCGTGCAGGCGGGCAATCTCGACGCGTGTCTGGCCGCGCAGCGTCGCGTCGAGATTCGACAGCGGCTCGTCGAACAGGAACACGCGCGGCTCGCGCACGATCGCGCGGCCGATCGCGACGCGCTGCCGCTGGCCGCCCGACAACGCCTTCGGCTTGCGATCGAGCAGCGCGTCGAGCTGCAGCACGCGCGCGGCTTCGGTCACGCGGCGGCGGATCTCGTCCTTCGGCGTGCCGGCGATCCGCAACCCGAAACCGATGTTGTCGAACACGGTCATGTGCGGAAACAGCGCATAGCTCTGGAACACCATCGCGACGCCGCGCTCGGCGGGCGGCGTGTCGTTCATCCGCGCACCGCCGATCCGCAGTTCGCCTTCGGTCACGTCCTCGAGCCCGGCGATCATTCGCAACAGCGTGGACTTGCCGCACCCCGACGGACCGAGAAACACGCAGAACTCGTGCGACGCGATCTCGAGGTTCACGTCGCGCAGCACCGGCGCATGGTCGCCGTAGCGCTTCGAGACGTCCTTCAATGAAATGGCGGTCATCGCGCTCTCCTCTTCCGGTCAGGCGCTACGGATCGAGAAATTTAATCGCTTAAATTTCAGTGGTGCAGTTCGCCCGGTTCGCCGTACCATGTCGTCTCCTTGATCTGATGTGCCGAGAAATTAGCGTATCGCCTGTCCTTGTGCAACTAGTGGGACGCACTCCCAGAATATGAGCAGACACTCCCCCGCTTCGCTTCCGTCGCGCATCTTCTCCCGACCACCTGCAGGCCGCGCATGGTGACGCTCGCGCAAGTCGCGCAGCGCGCGAACGTCACTGCTGCGACCGTCTCAAACGTGCTGCGCAATCCGCAGAAGGTGAAGCCGGCAACCGTCGAACGCGTGATGGCCGCGATCCGCGAACTCGGCTATCGGCCGAACCTGACCGCGCGCGCGCTGGCCGAGGGCCGCACGTCGACGCTCGCGCTGATGCTGTCGAACATCACGAACCCGTTCTATCCGGAGTTCGTGCTGGCCGCGGAGCGCGAGGCGCGCAAGCGCGGCCATTACCTGCTGGTGTCGAATACCGACGACGATCCGGCCATCACGCGCAACTACCTCGAGCGGATCGCGGGGACGCTCGCCGCCGGCGCGATCGTGATGAACACCGACCTCGCCGAAGCCGAGCTGGCCGACATCGCACGCCACGGTGCGTCGATCGTGCTGTGCATGTGGGAGCACGTGCATGCGTCGCGCACGCTGCCGTGCGTGACGGTCGATTTCGCGGCGGCGGGGGCGCTGGCGGCCACGCACCTGTCCGGGCTGCGGCATCGCGCGTTCGGCGCGCTCGTCGGCAGGGGATCGGGCGGCCCGCAGTCGGTGCGGCTGCGCGGCTTCGCCGACGAACTCGCGGCACGCGGCCATCCGGCGGACGCGTTGACGACCGTGTCGGCGCACGACTCGATCGAAGGCGGCTACGAAGCGGCTGCTGCGTTACTGAGGGCGCAGCCCGGCCTCACCGCGCTGTTCGCGACCAACGACCTGATGGCGATCGGCGCGATGCAGGCGGCCGCCGATCTCGGCCTGCGCGTGCCGGCCGATCTGTCGGTGATCGGCATGACCGATATCCAGCTCGCGCACCAGTTCCGCCCCGCGCTGACGACGGTGCGGTTTCCGACGTCGCAGATCGCCGCGCGGGCGATCGCGCTGACGCTCGACATGATCGACGGGATCGAACCGGCCGCGGCCATACATACGATCGGGGCGCCTGAGCTTGTCGTGCGGGAGTCGACGGGGGTGGCGCGGGGGTGATGGGCCGAAGCCGGCGCGGTGAAGCAAATGCTTGTGTCACTCGGACGCGGGTCAACTATCGGCGGTCCGCGTCGGCGTCGTCTCCTGACGCAGCAGAGCGAGTAGCGGATCACGCTCTCTTTTTCAGAACTGCGCCGTGACCTGAAAACCGATCGTCACGCATGCCGCAGGAAACCCGGACGGCTTGCAGATCGGCGTGCCGGCAGACAGGTCGTAACCGTAGGCGCCCAGTCGGGTCGCGATGCTGTCCTTCACGCCGATTACCGCGCTCGCCAGTTGCGTGCCGACGAGCGTGACTGGCTGGGGGCCCCACACGCGGCCGTAGTCGATGCCCGCATACACCGCCTGCCCGGTCTGGCCGATCGGCGCATGCAGCTCGTTGCGCCAGTAGAAGCCACGGGAGGTGGCCAGCATCGTCTCCCCGTCGAATCCGCGTACGGTGTAACGGCTGCCGATCGTCAGGTCGTCGATGTAGTACAGCGTGTTGCCCGTGTACTGCCCGTGGAACGTCGTCACGTAGCGGAGCGGTCCGTACGCCGAAGGCGGCGTCACCGCGCCGCCCCGCGTCGCGATTCCGTCAGAACTTATGCCGGATCCCCGCATGCACCATCAACTGCTTCGACGTCGACGACAGATCGGCCGCCCCCGGGATAAGCGCCTGGTCGAGCGACGACCCCGTCGCGTCGCCGGCAACCCGCTGGTACGCGCCCATCAGGTAGACGTCGGTGCGCTTCGACAGGTTGTAGTCGGCCATCAGCCCGATCGAATGGATCTTCGGTTTCGCGCTGCCGGTGGTCGCTTCATAACGCACGGTCGTATACACATACTGCGCGCCCACGAAGAACGCCGGCGTGACCTGGTATTTACCGTTCACTTCGAAGTTCTGGTACTTGATCGCCGTGACCGTGCCGCCCGCGAGCGGCCCGGTGACGGGTTCGATCGTCTCGTCGCCGAACAGGTAGCCGACGTTCGCGGTCGGCCGCGTGACGTTGCTGTTGGTATACGCGAACCCGATCGTCGCGGGCCCTGCCGTGTAATTGACGCCCGCCCCGAAAATCCGCAGCCGCGCCGACGCGAAGTTCGCATCAGCGCCGACCGACCCCGAGCCCGCGATCGCACCGCCGGCCGTCGCGCCCGGGTTGTCCGCGTTCAGGAACGCCGCGCCGACGAGCAGGCCGCCCTGCTCGTACTGCGCACCGACACTCCACTGCCGGTTGTTCGCGAACCCGGTGTCGTTGCTGAAGCTGTACGTGCCGCCGAACGAGAAGCCGGCAAAATCCGGGCTCGCATACTTGACCGTGTTGTTCACGCGGAACGTGTTGCCGGTGTTGTCGTTGTCGAGCGGATGCGAGAACGGATAAGTGCCCCAGCTGCCGTTCGCGGTCGTCGGCGCGAGATAGTCGACGACCGAGTCGTATTGCCGGCCGAGCGTGAGCGTGCCGAAGCGCGTGCTGCCGAGCCCGACGTACGCCTGCCGCCCGAACATGCGGCCGCCCTGCGCGAGCGTGCCGCTGTTCACGTTGAAGCCGCTCTCGATCTGGAACAGCGCGCTGTAGCCGCCGCCGAGATCCTCGGTGCCCTTCAGCCCCCAGCGGCTGCCCTGCGCGAAGCCGCTCGCCATCTGCCAATCACCGTGGCCGCCGACGTTGTTCGTATAGTCGATGCCCGCATCGATCAACCCGTACAACGTGACGCTGCTTTGCGCGAACGCCGGTGCCGCGCACAGTGCCGGCATCGCGATGAAAAACAATCTCCAGTTCATTCGTTTTCCTTATTGATATCGTTATCCCAACCCTTGCGATACGGGTCGGCGCTGCTTACTTCGTGCCGTAGATGTCGAAGTCGAAGTACTTGCGGTTGATCCGCTGATACGTACCGTTCGCGAGAATCGTCGCCAGCGCACGGTTGAATGCATCGCGCAGCTCATTGTCCTGCTTGCGCAGCCCGAGGCCGTCGCCCTGTCCGAAGTACTTCGCATCGTCGATCGCCGCACCGACGAACATGAAATCCTTGCCCTGCGGCTTCTTCAGGAAGCCGTCGCTCGCCGCGATCGACGCCTGGAACGCCGCGTCGAGCCGCCCGCTCACGAGATCGGCATAGACCTGGTCCTGGTTCTGGTACGACTCGATCTGCACGCCGGCCGGCTGCCAGTTCGCGATCGCATAGTCGGCCTGCGCGGAACCCTGCTCGACGCCGACCCGCTTGCCCTTCAGCGACGCGGCCGTCGGCAGCAGCGGCGAACCCTTGCGCGCGACCAGCCGCGCCGGCGCGTTCGAGATCCGGTTCGTGAACGCGATCTGCTGCATGCGCTTCGGCGTGATCGTCATCGACGACGCGATCACGTCGAACTTGCGCGCGAGCAGCCCCGGAATCATCCCGTCGAAACTCGACTCGACCCACACGCAGCGCGCGCGCAGCTCCGCGCACAACGCATTCGTGATGTCGATCCCGAAGCCGGTCAGCGTGCCGTCGGGCTGCTTGTATTCGAGCGGCGGATAGGTGGGATCGACCGCGAGGCGGATCTCCTTGCCCGTCCAGTCGCCCGCATGCGCGGCGCCTGCCACCGTCGTTGCCGTCAGCGCCACCGCGAGCGCCGCCATCCATTGTTTCATTGCCAGTCTCCTTGTTGCCGTCGTTGAAGGTAAATCGGATCGGTCCGGCCGCGCGTCACGCGAGGTAGCGCTCGGCGAGCGCGATCCAGTAGCTCGCGCCCGTCGCGAGGCACGCATCGTTGAAATCGTAGCCGGGGTTGTGCAGCCCGCAGCCTGCCGCGCCGTCGCCGTTGCCGATCGACAGGTAGCTGCCCGGGCACGCGTCGAGCATGAACGCGAAATCCTCGCTCGCCGCGATCGGCCGCAGATGCGGAATCAGCGCATCGTCGCCGCCCCATTCGCGCGCGACATCGCGCGCGAACGCCGTTTCCGCCGCGTGATTCACGAGCACCGGATAACCGTGGCGATAGTCGATCTCGGCCGTCGCGCCATAGCTGTCGGCCTGGCCGTGCACGATCGCGCGAATGCGCCGTTCGAGCAGCGCGCGCACGTCCGGCGACAGCGCCCGCACGCTCAGTTCGAGATCCGCATGCGGCGGAATCACGTTCGATGCGGTGCCCGCGTGGATCGAGCCGGTCGTGACGATCGCCAGTTCCTGCGGATTGACGTTTCGCGACGCGACCGTCTGCAGCGCCATCACGATCGACGCGCAGACGACCACCGGATCGATCGTCGTGTGCGGCGCCGCGCCGTGGCCGCCGCGCCCGGTCACGCGAACACGCACCTCGTCGGCCGACGCCATCGCCGGGCCGTCGCAGAAGCCGAGCACGCCGGCCGGCAGGCCCGGCACGTTGTGCATCGCGAACACGGCATCGCACGGGAACTGCGTAAACAGCCCGTCGTCGAGCATTCGTTTCGCGCCGCCCAGCCCTTCCTCCGCCGGCTGGAAAATCAGGTTCAGCGTGCCGCTGAAGCGCCCGCGCTGCGCGATGCAACGGGCGGCGGCGAGCAGCATCGCCGTATGGCCGTCGTGGCCGCACGCGTGCATCACGCCGTCGTGCCGGCTCGCATGCGGCAGCCCGGTCGTCTCGCGGATCGGCAGCGCATCCATGTCCGCGCGCAGCCCGAGCCGCTTCCCTGCGCCGCGCGTGAGCGTGCCGACCACGCCGGTGCCGCCGAGGCCGCGCGTGACCCGATAACCCCATGTTGTCAGGCAATCGGCGACGAGCCCGCTCGTCGCGTGTTCGTCGAAACCGAGTTCCGGATGGGCATGCAGCCGGCGGCGCAGCGCGATCATCTCCGTCTCGATGGCCGCCATTTCAGGCGGAATGCGTACTCTATCCAACCCCGTTACTCCTTTCCAGGTGCCGCGTGGCGACTGCCGGAGTGGCAGGTCGTGGGCGAGATCGTAGGCAGCGAAAAAGCCGGCGAACAGCCGCAGTTTCGTTATGATGACAACCTTTCGTTGTCGGCTATCACACCCTTTCGCACCCTTTCACACCATGAGCACGATCAAGCTGCATCAGTTGCAGGCGCTCGTCGCGAGCGCGGAGGCCGGGAGCATCCGCGGCGCGGCGCGCACGCTCGGGCTGTCGCAGGCGGCCGTCACGCGTGCGCTGCGCGAGCTGGAGGCCAGCGAGCGCCTGCCGCTGCTGGTGCGCGCGCCGGAAGGCATCGGCTTCACCGAATACGGGAAGACCCTGCTCACGCACGCGAAACTCGTGCTCAAGCAGCTCGAGCATGCGCAAAGCGATCTCGAACGGATGCGCGGGCGCGTCGAGGGGCGGCTGAGCGTCGGCGTCACGCCGTGGCTGACGATGACCTTCCTCGCGGAAACCGTGCTGCAGTTTCGCGAGCGGATGCCCGACGTGCGCCTCGAACTGTACGAAGCGCTGATGGCCGTCGCGCAACCGCTGCTGCGCGACGGCAGCATGGATTTCGCGCTCGGCCACGTGCAGGCCGGCAGCGGCGCGCAGGAGTTCGCGTTCGAGCCGCTGCTGCGCTACGAGACGTCGGTGATGGTGCGCGCCGGGCATCCGCGCGAACGCGCGACGTCGGTGCACGACTTGCTCGATTGCGACTGGGTGCTGAATTCGTCGGCCGACGGCCAGGCCGCGCTCGTCGACTACCTGTTCACGCGGCACGGCGCGCAGATCGACGAGCGGCGCATCGTGCGCGCGCAGTCGGTCGCGATGCTGCAGACGATGCTCGAGCAGGCCGGCATGTGCACGTGGTGCCCGACGATCCTCGCGGCGGTGCCGCCATTCGGCGAGCGGATGCGCGTGCTGTCGCTGAAGGAGACCTTCGAGCCGAGCGAACTCGGCGTCGTCACGCGCCGCAGCAGCACGCTGAGCGACGCCGCGCGCTGCTTCATCGATTGCCTGCTGCAGGTGATCCGGCGGCATGCGCGCTCGGCGCGCAAGGACGATCTCGCGCTGTTCCGCACGCTCTCGCTGCTGATCTGACGCCGATCGCGCGCCGGCATCGGGCACCCCGCCGGCGGCGGCCCTGCGGCATCCGGGCACGACCGGGTATACCTCCGGCACCGCATTGTTCTATACTGCCCCCCAGTATCCGGAAACCACGATCCCATGCCGCATTCCCCCGCAGAGAAAAAACGCGTCCTGACCCGCGTGCGCCGTGTCCGCGGGCAGCTGAATGCGCTCGAGCAGGCGCTCGAGGAAGGCGCCGACTGTGGTCCGGTACTGCAGCAGCTGGCGGCGATCCGCGGCGCGATCAACGGCGTGATGGCCGGCGTGCTCGAAAGCCATCTGCGCGAGGAATTCACCCAGCTCGCGGATGCCCCGCGGCCTGCTTCCGAATCGATCGACGATATCGTGACCCTCGTCCGGTCCTACCTGCGTTGACCGGCGCAGGATCGTCGACGCTCCGCTCCATTCGATGATTTTTTCAACAGGATTGTCATGAAATCACGTGCCGCAGTTGCGTTTGAAGCGGGTAAGCCGCTCCAGATCGTCGAAATCGACGTCGAACCGCCCCGCAAGGGCGAAGTGCTCGTCAAGATCACCCATACCGGTGTCTGTCACACCGACGCCTTCACGCTGTCGGGCGACGATCCCGAAGGCCTCTTCCCGGCCGTGCTGGGTCATGAAGGCGCCGGCATCGTGGTGGAAGTCGGCGAAGGCGTGACCAGCGTCAAACCCGGCGACCACGTCATTCCGCTCTACACCGCCGAATGCGGCGAGTGCCTGTTCTGCAAGAGCGGCAAGACCAACCTGTGCGTGTCGGTGCGCGCCACCCAGGGCAAGGGCGTGATGCCCGACGGCACCACGCGGTTCAGCTACAACGGCCAGCCGGTCTATCACTACATGGGCTGCTCGACGTTCAGCGAATACACCGTCGTCGCCGAAGTGTCGCTCGCGAAGATCAACCCGGACGCGAACCCCGAGCAGGTCTGCCTGCTGGGCTGCGGCGTCACGACGGGCCTCGGCGCGGTGAAGAACACGGCGAAGGTGCAGGAAGGCGATACCGTGGCCGTGTTCGGCCTCGGCGGCATCGGCCTCGCGGTGATCCAGGGCGCGAAGCTCGCGAAGGCCGGCCGCATCATCGCGATCGACACCAACCCCGGCAAGTTCGACCTCGCACGCGTGTTCGGCGCGACCGACTGCGTGAACCCGAAGGATCACGAAAAGCCCATCCAGCAGGTGATCGTCGAAATGACCGGCTGGGGCGTCGACCACAGCTTCGAGTGCATCGGCAACGTCAACGTGATGCGCGCCGCGCTCGAATGCGCGCACCGCGGCTGGGGCCAGTCGGTGGTCATCGGCGTCGCCGGCGCCGGCCAGGAAATCTCGACGCGCCCGTTCCAGCTCGTCACCGGTCGCCGCTGGCTGGGCACGGCATTCGGCGGCGTCAAGGGCCGCTCCGAACTGCCGGGCATGGTCGAGGAAGCGATGGCCGGCACGATCCAGCTGGCACCGTTCGTCACGCACACGAAGCCGCTCACCGGCATCAACGAAGCGTTCGACCTGATGCACGAAGGCAAGTCCATCCGGACCGTCGTGCATTTCTGAACCACACGCGAGGGAGCCGGTTGCCGCAACCGGCCCATTGCGCGAGTGCGCCGGCAAGCCGCGACGCTTAGCCGGCGCGACGCATGCTCCGAACCCCGTCCTCTATCCAGCCGATAACGATCGCCGTTGCGCGATCCGTCGCCCGGCTGTTGTCTCTCAGAAAAGAAGTCCGCAGTCTCAATAAGTTGTCTTTGAATAATTGACTGCAATTCCGTGCGCAAAGGCTGAGACCAGACTCAATTCGCGAAAAGTCATAGTGAATATTTTCCTGAATTGTATTTTGGCGCAATTTTTAATCAAGCCAGCTGTATCATTGTTGCCACGCTGGGGGCGCTTACCGCCCGTTCACGTTTGAGACTCATCCGCGCGAACGCGCCTGGAAAGTCGTTCTCTAACGTCCGCGGAAGAGTGAGGAGGCGTGAACGGTGACTGCGATGTAGGGCCTCGCGAACAAGTTGAAAATGAAGAGGGATGCAGTCCCTGGCCTTTGCCATGGTGCTGGTTGCCTCGGAACCGCAGTCTCAGATGACTCGACTGACGACGAGCGAATGGGCCTGAACAACGGCCTCCAATGAGCGCTTACGCGTTGTGCGTGTAGCCAAAGGTCGACATCGGTTCATTGCGATACCAAAACAGCGTGCTCCGTACGTCTCGGGAGATATCGGTTGCAGCTCGGATGACCCGGAGAGCGTCTCGAAGGTGCTTTTGCACGCTTTCGGAGCCAGCCAAGCTGGCTTACCGTATTGCGGTATACATGGGCCAGCCGTGCGAGTGTTTGCATATCGATATGCAGGGCGGCCGCGAAGCGTCGCGCCGAGACGATCGGGGCGATGTGTTGATGTCCACGCATCCCCCACCGGTCAGTTCTGCGTGGACATCAACAGGCGAGGGGGCAATGGGCATCCGGTTGCGATATGCCGAAAACCAAATGGGAGCGTAAAGCTCCCATTCTTTTGCTCATGCCGGAGCGCCGTTCACTGTCGCGATCGCGAGGGACTTCGACCCGAACCGGACCACGATCCGTGATGACCGTCTTGCCGCTGGCACCGTTGCGTTCGTTGGCTTGCCCGGCTGGCCTGGACTGGCCCGACGGGTAGCCCAGATGCAGATTCATCTCGGCGCCCATCGCCCGTTCGATGATCGCTTTGTTGAACGCCAGCATCAGGTCCTGGACCTCGGTCGGAGTCATCGGCCCCTTGACCAGTTGGTCCAGCAGTTCCTTAGGCAACTCAGGCAGCGGCCCGCGGGCCGCTGCCTGACGCGCTACGGTTTGCCTTTTCCTCTTCATCGACATATCCATGGTTTTTACACCTCATGATATGCCTCGCCCACGAAATCACGGATAGGTCCGACCGCTGCGTTTGACCGAACTACATGTCGATGACCGAAGCTCCACTCACCTTTCCGTCGATGATGTCCTTTCCCTGCTGCCGGGCGGCACGCCTTGCCATACCAAAGTCGGAGTATGTATGCGGTTGGTCCAGCCTGAAAATACGGCTCGCGGCGGAGGTTGCTATCGCGCCCGGGCGGCATATCCGTACCGCGATGTCATACCCTTCGGCGTAACGGGAATGTCCGTCAAAGCGACTGAATGTACGGGCGAAGACGAGGGGATGAAGTTCGTACCCCTTGTAGAGAAGAAGCAGGTGTGTCGACATGTTGGCCCCTCCACAGGGGGCGACTCGCTATACGCTCGAACGAGCTTTTCATTTCCGCCGCCGCAGCCGGCTTAGCAGGTCAAGCGCCACCGTGTCAGCGTCGTTGTTGATCATTTCCGCTCGCAACAGCAGGCCGCCAACACGGACGGCTGCATCCCAACTATCTTCTGTCATTGCCTGATGGTTGCGTGCAAGCTGCTCGGCAAGAGCCAGGAGCGCCGCCATCCTTGCTGACTCGCCAGAAGTCCGGCGCTCCTCCCTCCCGGCAATGAGCCGGAACAGGCCCAGGACGGACTCGGCGGTAACGGAGGGGATAGTCATTCGGACTTTATACGCCCTTTCGGTCCGCCCCGCCCATATATTCACGCTGGCCCCCGAGCCTGCCTAGTACCGCCTCGCATACCCCTCGCGATACAGCGAGGCGCCGATCGACGTCAGAACTGCGATCTCATCCTCACTCAATCGAGTCCATGCCTCCGCCAACCAGCCAGCGAATCCGGCACAAGCATGGTCCAGATCGGCGGCCGCCTTTCCCTCTGCGTTCATCCGCTCGAAGATCATCATCACGTCATGTGGCGTCATAGTCGGCTCCTCGTGAGCTTCCAGCATAGGCGATCGGTGGCGTCCGCCCCTACTCCTTCGCACGCTCGATGTTCGCTCTCCGGCGTGCCCGCAGCCACAAGCCGAAGCCGGCCAGTAGCGGTTCGACCTGTTGTCCTGTTCCGTTGACGTCAACATGCTACGCACATATGGATCGGTTAAGGCGCTACGTGCGCATGTCATTGCCCGCAGCGTCGATGCATCCCCTGAACCGCATCGGTCAGTTGCAGCCATGAGCCGTCGCTGGTCAGCTTCGCTCCAATATCGTCTGAGTGCATGGTCATATCAATTCGCATTCCTACATGATCAGTCGGTCATGAACGGACGGAATGTCCTTTGACTGAGGTGGATTCGGCCGATCGAATGTCATGGTGACGCAGGCAGCCAACGACAGCCGATGGCCGGCTGTTGTCTGCCGCAGCGACGCACGGCATTTGATTCGACGAATGAGCGCTTCAGTCACGACTTTCATGGCCGCAATGGGACTACACTGAAGACGCTATAGCAGGAGGAGACAGCGATGACAGATTCTGACCCCCAAAGCACCTTCCAGGGGCTGCCGCTAACCGCGGAGCAGGACGCGGAAGTGAAACACTACATCAAGGTCCGAACCAGGCGTGGCCTGCCATGGGACACGCCGGAGCTGAGCGCGATGCTCAAGGACATGCTGCTACCCCCGGGTGACGGCAACAGCGATGTCGACTCCCCGGAAGACGAAACTAACGCGGCCGCCGAGCGCGCAACGGCGTCGGTTGACGAAGCGATGGACCCTATCGAGGCGAGCGAGGAGCGGAATGCGGCCATGGAGTCGGAAAGCATGAAAGGACCCAGACGATAAAACCGCAGGCGATGACGCTTGCTTTCCGGTAGCGCCGTATGTGGGGGACCGTGAGGTATTCCGCATGAGTTCGACGTGCATGATTTCAACGCTCGAACGCGTGCCGTCGGCCCCGTGACAAAGAGCAGCGCGACATCTCCGCTGAACACGAGGGGGCCGGATATGCGGCTGATCGAACCGGATGAACACAGAGACTTTCTGGCGACCTTGGAGCGCCGTGGCTTGGCAGAGGGTGATTTCGATCTTCAGGAAACGGATACGACCGACCCGAAGGGTGATGAGAACCTCGGTCTACAGGGCTATGTCACCATCATCAGGCTCTCGACGCGGATTACGAAGGAATACGTGATCGGCGACGAAAGCGACTGGCTACAGCATTTCAGGAAAGATCTCGAAGCAGGTGCCTTCGACCGACTGGAATGATATCCCGACGCGACGCGCCGCACTTGGGAGGAAGTTCGGCTCACGAGAGTCGCGGACTTCGAGGATGCGGAACGCATGCGGCCCGATCTGGCGGTGATGAGCCCGTTGGAGGGCGTGCTTGCTGCCTTGGTCCGTGGCCCTCCAAGGATGGCCATCCTCTCGACCGACCTTCGACACCGCGTCAGCCTGCTTTGGCAGCAGCATGTATTGCCGTCGGCCTCGATCCCGGCGACGCCCCGATTGCTCGGGCGGCTGGCGTGCCACCCGAATTTCAATTCATCGACGCGGGGAGATCGTCGACCAAATGCGCGTCGAGCCATTCGTGCGCCCAGTTTTTCGCAAAGGCAATCGCACCCTCGCGCACGTCGAAGCCAGCCAGATCTCCGCTCAGTTGAACGTCGCACTCACTGCCGTCTGCACGATCGATGCTGATCCGCGCGTGTGCCATGTATTCCCCGTCGGCCCTGCGCGGTGTCGGGTCGATATGGAATCGGTTTGAGTCGAGTTGCATTTTCCTTCCTCCTTCAGTTGCTGCGGGGCCCGTGGCCACCGCGAAGCGTATCGTCGCGACCAGAACAGTCAAAGCTTGAGGAGTGCCATGATCCGGCCTGCTTCCTGGTCCGATTCGCAGCTCGCCATTCCGCCTTTGCACAACAGCGCGCGGATCGAGAAAAACATCAGGAAGGCATCCTCATCGATTTCATGACGACGATCGAGAATGACGCCGTCCATCTCGGCACGAGCGTCATACGGCAGGAACTGTTCGATGACACCAGAACCATCGCGTCGAATCCATTTCAACAGGTCTTTCCTGTTCATATCCAGCCTCCCGACGTTACCGGCGCGCCATGCGCCAGGCGTGTTTGAGTCTGGGGCGGCGCCGCGGACGCAGAAACAGGATGGACCGAGGAAGAGATCAGGACGCGTTATCCAACACGCTCGTGTCCTGTAGACATGCATCGATCAGGCGCTTCGCATACGCAGCCGATACGCGGCGCGCTCGTCCGCATTGCGCGGTTTCGATGAGAGGCCCGATCACGTTCGGAGGGGGGCGCCTTGAGTGGCGCGGGAATCGGTAGCGAGTCAGTCAGCAAATCCATCCTACGCCCATTGGCGAACTTGTACAGCGAAAGTTCTGCGCGAACCGCCGCATGGCATGCCGCCCCGATTGGGCGCGGGACGGACCGGCTCAGCCGCGTGTGAACAATCGCCGATACGCGGGGAAATGGTGCCCTGACGGTATCGTCGAAATTTCAATTAGACATTCGAAGCAAATCAAAAACACGGAGCCAAGGGTATACAACCGGGGCGAGCCTCGCCGATCGTGGCGTGTTCTTGCGCTGCCACCCGAAATGCTCCGACCGAAACAGCTTGACAGGGTGTTTGGCCCCGCGTAGGGTGGGTGTCTGAAGCCTTCAAGAAGCGCGATTGCTGCTCATCACTGACCGCGGAACGCGGTATTCGTTGTCCTCTCCCTCCTTGATCCTTTTTCGTGCCCCCCTATCGGGGCGCATACATTTGTCCAATATCAGGAGAATTTCCATGGATACCGGTACCGTCAAGTGGTTCAACGACAACAAGGGTTTTGGCTTCATCACGCCTGACAGCGGCGGCGATGATCTGTTCGCGCACTTCTCGGAGATTCGCGGCGATGGCTTCAAGACGCTGGCCGAAGGTCAAAAGGTCAGCTACGAGACGAAGCACGGGCCCAAGGGTCTGCAGGCCTCGAACATCGTTCCTCAGTAATCCACATCATTCGTCGGTCCTGCGTGCAAGATCGGCCCCGCAGTCATCGTCGGGGATCTTTCGCATCCGCCGCAGGCGCCGACAGTCCTGCTTCGGCTACCGTTTCGCCTCAAGACGTACACCCCAAGGAAGAAAGTGGGGGATGCCGCGCATCCGGTGGCGAACGATCGGACGGCTCATTCATCGTGGGCTCGCGATCGACGCATACAGAGGTAACTTTGACCAAGAGTCAATTGCGCAACAAAAGATCACTCGCGAGACCACGGCGCGCCACGGATTTGCCGGTGCTCGGCGCGGCGCTGAACTGGGTGCCACCGAAGGCACCCTCTGCGCCCGCCAAATCGAGCGAGACGAAGCGCTCCACCGAGACGCGATAACGAGACACGTTAACGCCCGGACGAGGTGCGGCCCGCATGTCGCGTTGGTACGCGCCCCCACGCATACGCGTTTTCGATATTTGCACTGAAACCGCTCACTGTCGGGGACCGGATCTCCGCACGCCGCTGCGATTGCGGCGCGTCACATTGATTGGAGAAATTGATTTGGCAAAGGAAGAGTTACTGGAATTGGACGGCGTCGTGGATGAGGTGCTCCCGGACAGCAGGTTTCGCGTTACCCTGGAAAACGGCGCGGTCGTTGCGGCGTACGCATCGGGCCGCATGCGCAAACACCGCATTCGTATTCTCGCCGGCGACCGGGTCACGCTGGAATTGTCGGTCTATGACCTCACCAAAGGGCGTATCAATTTCCGGCACAAAGACGAACGGGCTTCGCCCGGTGT
>NZ_QTPV01000027.1:0-100291 GCF_003857985.1 Burkholderia sp. Bp9090 | reverse complement strand
GACCGTGAAACGACTCTACGCCGATGATAGTGCGGATTCCCGTGTGAAAGTAGGTAATCGTCAGGCTCCCTAAGCCAAAAACCCCCGCCCGAAAGGCGGGGGTTTTTGCATTTGCGGCAAAGAAATACGCGCGCAATGGCGAAGTGCAACGTGGCTGGAACTGGGGTGCCGATGGCGTTAATTCATGTACCCACGGTGCTCGAACAACCCACCACTTTGCCCACCGAGATCTACCCGGTACATCCTTCTCCAGATCACACCAATCCGCCATCTGTCAGCACCGGTCAATGTTGCGGCGCATGACGATGACGTCATAATGGCCGACGATGCGTGACGTTGGTCCGCAATTGTCTGGAAATGCCACTTTGCAGCGGAATCCCCCGGCTTGATCCATCCGTCCCTCGAAGTGTCACGTCGACCTGCTCGTGTGCACCATTCGGCCAACGCGGCGCAATATCGTCATAAAAATCTATGCGCATAAAGTCCATTCGCGCGACATGCCCGACAGAGCGGACAATCAATCCTTCAGGGTAATATCGCCACTCGTCCCGATTACCGGCCTCGTCTGCACCTGCCGGAACTCGGCATCCTCGCATTCCGTCTCCTGTACCGTTCATGACTGACAGCCCTGCCCAAGGTGGTCGGACGACCGACTTCCTGCCGTACCTCGTCGCCGCAACGTTCTTCATGGAGTATCTCGACACGACCGTGATCGCGACCGCGTTGCCGCAGATGGCGCGCTCGTTCGGCGTCGGGCCGAACGCGTTGAGCCTCGGGATGACAGCCTACATGCTGGCGCTCGCGGTGTTCATCCCGATCAGCGGCTGGATCGCGGATCGCTATGGCTCGCGTACGGTGTTCGCCACGGCCATCTTCGTCTTTACCGGTGCGTCGGTGCTGTGCGGGCTGTCCGAGGGCGTGGTGACGTTCACGGCCGCGCGACTGCTGCAGGGTGTCGGCGGGGCGATGATGGTGCCGGTCGGACGGATGATCGTCGTGCGCAGCACCGAGAAGGCCAGGCTGATGCGTGCGATCGCGACGATTACGTGGCCGGGCATCGTCGCGCCGGTCGTCGGGCCGCCGATCGGTGGCTTCATCACGACCTACGCGTCATGGCGATGGATCTTCCTGTTGAATGTCCCGTTCGGCATCGCTGCGCTCGTCTGTACCTGGCTGATCGTCCGGAATACACGGGCCGATGAGCAACGGCCGCTTGACTGGGTCGGGTTCGTGCTGGCCGGCGGAGCGTTGACCTGTCTGCTGATCGGTACCGAAGCGGCCGGCCAGCAGGACGTCGACTTCACGCGCGCGGGCATTCTGGTGGGGGCGAGCGTGCTGTTCGGCATCGCCGCGTGGATGCACGCGCAACGCTGCGCGCACCCGCTGCTCGATTTCACGACGCTGAAGGTGCCGACGTTCTCGGTGACGGTGATCACCGGCTCGATCACGCGGATGGCGATCAACGCCGTGCCTTATCTGCTGCCGCTGCTGTTCCAGATCGGTTTCGGGCTGTCGCCGTTCCAGTCCGGCCTGCTGCTGCTCGCGAGCGCGCTCGGCAATCTCGGGATGAAGGCGGGAACGTCGTGGATCCTCGACCGCTTCGGTTTCCGGCGCGTTGCGCTCGTCGACGTGACGATCGTCGGAATCTTCACGATCGCGTGCGGCTGGCTGACCGCGTCGACGCCGCTGGCGATCACGCTGTTCGTCGTATTCGTCTACGGGCTCACGCGGTCGATGCAGTTCACGACGCTCGCGACGCTGGCGTATGCGGATATCCCGGCCCGGCAGACGAGCGCGGCCAGCACGCTGTGGAGCGCCGCGCAGCAGATGACGATCGGGATGGGGATCGCATTCGGTGCGTTGTCGCTGCGGCTCGCGGCGTTGGTACGTGGCGACGCGGCCGGCATGCACTACGTACTCGACGATTTTCGCTGGGCGTTCGTTGCGGCGGGCGTGCTCGCGCTGCTGACGCTGCCGGGCTATGCGCGGCTGGCTTCCGATGCTGGCGACCGCCTGCGGGCAAATGTGGCCCGAGGGTAGGCCGGATCTCGCGTTGCCTTGGCGTCGCGAAAGGTGAGGGCGGCGGCTTTTCGTTGCTCACCTGAAACATCGATCGGTCGAGGCGACGATGGTCCGACGGGCGGCACAACCCGTTATCCGTTACCACGAGCGATGAGCGGACCGTACGGCGACGGCAGGGTGCAACGAGCCTCGAGCACCGACGTGCGGTGCCGGTTGCACGACCCTGTCCGCGTGCCGAATGGCGCGACAGCGTCATGTTCGTTCCGCGGGCCGTCACTGTGCGTCATGGAAGATGATGCCGACCGTGTGGCGGTGGCCGCTTCGAATTCTGCTCACACCATGGCGCAAGTTGACGCGGTAGACGCCGCGCGTTCCCTGCACGGGCCTGCCGTGCACGGCGAAGATCACCGCGTCGCCTTGCATGAGCGGCACCACTTCCGCGCGTGACTGCATGCGTGGCCGCTGTTCCGTCAGCACGAACTCGCCGCCCGTGAAATCCCGCCCGGGTGCCGACAACAGGATCGCGACCTGGAGCGGAAAGACATGCTCGCCATACAGGTCTTGATGGAGACAGTTGTAGTCGTCCGGCCCGTATTGCAGGATCAGCGGCGTCGGGCGTGTCTGCCCCGCCGCGTGGCAGCGATCGAGGAAGGTCCGGTGCTCTTTCGGATAGCGGACGTCGCTCCCGAGTGCCTGGTTCCAGCGATTCGCGATCGGCGCGAGATGCGGATAGAGCGTCGCACGCAACTCGGCGACGACCGCGGGCAGCGGGTACGCGAAGTATTTGTATTCGCCGCGCCCGAACCCGTGCCGTGCCATCACGACGCGTGAACGGTAGAGTGCATCCCGCGCATAGAGCGAGGCGAGCGCATCGCACTCGCTTGTGGAGATCAGGCCTGGTACCCGCGCACATCCGTAGCGATCGAGCTCGACATCGACGGTCGACCAGTCGATTGCGTCGACGCGTTGCGCGATGTCCGGCGATTCGACGGCAGGTTGCAGATCGGCGATATTCACGGGCATCCCTCGGTTCGTCAGCAGTGTGGCGCCGTACGGTCGCGCGAAATACTCGCCAGCGTCGCGTGCACGGTTGAAGCCACGATGAAAGTCGATGAACCCAGTCTAGCGGCGTCCGCGTGCTGGCGCGCTCCAGATCTTGCGCTTCAATTCGGAAGGGGGAGGGAAAGGTTGGGAATGCGGCACGGGCACATCGGTTGCCGCGATGTGTCGGAGCGCAGAAGCGCAGAAGCGCAGAAGCGCAGAAGCGGAGAAGCGACTGAGGAACCTTCCACGGCAGGCGACCGGTTTTCACCGGCCACGCGCCGCTTCCCCGATCAAGCCACCGACCGGAACAACCAGTAGAGCCCGCCAGCCAGTACGATCGACGCGGGCAGCGTCAGCACCCACGCGAGCACGAGGCTGCGCACCGTGCTCCACTGCAACCCGGATCCGTTCGCCGCCATCGTGCCCGCGACACCCGACGACAGCACGTGCGTCGTCGACACGGGCAGCCCGTACACGTCGGCGGCGCCGATCGTCAGCATCGCGACGAGTTCGGCCGACGCGCCCTGCCCATACGTCAAATGCTGCTTGCCGATTTTCTCGCCGACGGTCACGACGATCCGTTTCCAGCCGACCATCGTGCCGAGGCCCAGTGCGATCGCGACAGCCACCTTCACCCAGGTCGGAATGAACTTGGTCGCGTGGTCGAGCTGCTTGCGATAGTTGTCGATCGCGAGCTTGTCGTCGGCGGCGAACGCGGGCTGCCCCGACTTCTCGATCAGGCGAATGGCTTCGGACACCAGATACATCGTGTTGCGCACGTTGTCGACGTCGCGTTGCGGCACCGCCGCCATCGACCCCGACGCGCCGACCGCGTTCGCGAGCGACGCGGACAGCTGCTGCACGGCCGGCAGCACCGTGGGCGTCAGTTCACGATGCTGCACGTAGTGTTCGACGTCGGCACGCGGGTTCGCGGACGGCGCGACGCCGTTCGTGTACTTCCCGAACGTCGCGGCAGCCTGGTTCGCGACGGCGACGAAGGTCTGCGTTTCGGCCGGCGTGACGGCCTTGTTCAGCGCATACGCGGTCGGCACCGTGCCGATCAGTATCAGCATGATGAGGCCCATCCCTTTCTGCCCGTCGTTCGACCCGTGCGCGAACGACACGCCCGTGCAGGTCAGGATCAGCAGGCAGCGAATCCAGAACGGCGGCGGCTGATCCTTCGGCGGCTCCTTGTACAACTCCGGAACCCGCACGAGCGCCTTCAGCACGAGCAGCAGCAGTGCCGCGCACAGGAAGCCGACGATCGGCGAGAACAGCAGCGACTTGCCGACGCCGAGCGCCTGGGCCCAGTCGACGCCGCTCGTGCCCGACGGCCCGTGCATCAGCTGGTTCATCAGACCGACACCGATGATCGACCCGATCAGCGTATGCGAGCTCGACGACGGCAATCCGAAATACCAGGTCGCGAGGTTCCACACGATCGCGGCGATCAGCAGCGCGAACACCATCGCGAAGCCTGCGCCGCTGCCGACCTGCAGGATCAGCTCGACCGGCAGCAACTGCAGGATGCCGAACGCGACGGCGCCGCTCGAGACCATCACGCCGAGGAAGTTCCACATGCCGGACCAGATCACCGCGACGTTCGGCGTCAGCGAGTGCGTATAGATCACGGTGGCGACCGCGTTTGCAGTGTCGTGGAAGCCGTTGACGAATTCGAAGCCGAGCGCGATCAGCAGCGCGGCGCCGAGCATCAGGTACGGAAACAGCGAGCCTTCGCGGACCGGCGACAGGTCGGCGATCAGGTGCGTGGCGATATAGAGGGCGCCGAACGCGAGCACCAGTAGAAAGACGGCATAGCCGACCTGCCTGGTGCGTTCGACGGAACCCGAATTGTTCGGTGCAGACGAAGCAGGTTGATTCATGACGGTATCTCGTAAGGGAACCGCGTCCGATCCTAGCTTTCGCTACCAGTCAGTTTGATGACAGTCGGGATGTCGAATCATCGTCTTACGGATGTGTAAGGGGAGGGTGCCGTGACGTCGAATTGCGACATGTCGTGCCGGCTCGCGTCGTCATCCATATCGTGAACAGGCCCGCGCACCGGCATGCGGGCCGCGGGAAGCGCGCACGGCGCGAGCGCCGCTAGCGCAGCATGCGCGGCGCGCTCCATGTCGATTCACGCGCCAGCGCGACGAATGCGGCCAGATAGTCGATCGACGCATCCGCCTCGCGGATGCCGAGGAAGATCTGTTTCGCGATCCCTTTCTTGCCGAGCTTGACCGGCACGACCGGCATCCGGTCCGCGTATTCATCTGCAAGCCATCTTGGCAGCGCGGCCACGCCGCGCCCGCTCGCCACCATCTGCAGCATGATGTCGGTCGTTTCGATCGACTTGTGACGCCGCGGCACGATGCCGGCCGGCGTCAGGAACTGGTTGTAGATGTCGAGCCGGTCGGTCTCGACCGGGTAGGTGATCAGGATCTCGTCGGTCAGCTGCTCGGGCGTCACGTAGTCGGCGTTCGCGAAACGGTGCGCGTCCGCGACCACCAGCACCTGTTCGTAATCGAACACGGGATCGAAGCGCAGGCCCGGCTTGTTCAGCGGGTCGGGCGTCACGAGCACGTCGATGTCATGGCCGAACAGCGCTCCGATGCCGCCGAACTGGAAGCGCTGCTTCACGTCGACGTCGACGTCCGGCCAGCGCGACAGGTACGGCGACACGACCTTCAGCAGCCACTGGTAGCACGGATGGCACTCCATCCCGATGCGCAGCGTGCCGCGCTCGCCCTTCGCGTACTGCTTCATGCGCTCCTCGGCGAGCTCGAACTGCGGCAGCAGCCGGTTCGCCAGCCTCAGCAGATACTGCCCGCCCTGCGTGAGCCGCAGGCCGCGGCCTTCGCGGTCCCAGATCGGCGTGCCGAGTTGCTGCTCGATTTTCCGGACGGTATGGCTGAGCGCCGATTGCGTGAGATGCAGCGCGTTGGCGGCCGCGGTCAACGAGCCCTGGCGCTCGACTTCGCGGATCACGACGAGATGGAATCGTTCCAGCATGGGTATCGCTTGCCCGACAGATACATGAACAGATTTAATGGATGAATGAAATAATGCCATTTTATTTCATGGGATGAAATCCCTATGATGGCTGCCGGATCGACTATTTCTTCAGGACGGCAGCTTCATGGTTACGACCCACAACCTCGGTTTTCCGCGCATCGGCGCGAAGCGCGAACTCAAATTCGGTCTCGAACGCTACTGGAAGGGCGAGTCGTCGCGCGACGCGCTGAAGGCACTCGGCGCCGAACTTCGCCAGCGCCACTGGAACGACCAGCGCGACCTCGATCTCGTGCCGATCGGCGATTTCGCGTTCTACGACCAGGTGCTCGACATGAGCTTCACGCTCGGCAACCTGCCGAAACGCGTGCAGGACTTCCATGGCGATGCGCTCGACAACTATTTCCGCGTCGCGCGCGGCCGCTCGGCGCAGTCGGCGGAAGAACACGCGGCATGCTGCGGCGGAGTCGCGGCCGGTGAAATGACGAAGTGGTTCGACACGAACTATCACTACATCGTCCCGGAATTCCATGCGGATACGAACTTCTCGCTCGATCCGTCGCGCCTGCTCCAGCAACTGGCGGAAGCGCAGGCGCAGGGCGTCGCCGCGAAGCCGGTGATCCTAGGCCCCGTCACGTATCTGTGGCTCGGCAAGGCGAAGGACGATTCCGATCGTCTCGCGCTGCTGCCGAAGCTGCTGCCGGTATATGGCGCGCTGCTCGACACGCTGACCGCGCAAGGCGTCGAATGGGTGCAGATCGACGAGCCGATCCTCGTGACCGAGCTCGACGCCGCCTGGCGCCAGGCGCTGCGCACGGCATACGACGCGCTCGAGACGCGCCGCATCAAGCTGCTGCTCGCGACGTATTTCGGCCAGCTGCAGGACAACCTGGCGCTCGCGGCCTCGCTGCCGGTCGACGGCCTGCATGTCGACGCGATCCACGCCCGCGACGAAATCGACGCACTCGTGCGCGAACTGCCGGCCGGGCGCGTGCTGTCGGTCGGCGCGATCAACGGACGCAACATCTGGAAGACGGACCTGAACGCGGCGCTCGACTGGCTCGAGCCGCTCGCGAAGCAACTGGGCGAGCGCCTGTGGCTCGCACCATCGTGCTCGCTGCTGCACGTGCCGGTCGATCTCGCGAGCGAGCAGACGCTCGACGAGGAGATCCGCTCGTGGCTCGCATTCGCGCTGCAGAAGCTCGACGAACTGAAGCTGCTCGCGACCGCGCTGAACGAAGGCCGCGACGAGGTGGCCGACGCGCTCGCCGCGAACGCGGCCGCGATCGGCTCGCGCCGTCGCTCGCCGCGCGTGAACAACCCGGCGGTGAAGGCCGCGATCGCGCGCATCGACGCGCAGCTCGGCAACCGTGCGAGCCCGTACCCGCAGCGTGCGCCGAAGCAGTCGGCGCGCCTGAACCTGCCGGCCTTCCCGACGACGACGATCGGCTCGTTCCCGCAGACTGCCGAGATCCGCCAGGCGCGCAGCCGGTTCAAGGCCGGCGCGCTGGATGAAGCCGGCTACCGCGCGGCGATGCAGGCGGAAATCGCGCGCAGCGTACGCGAACAGGAATCGCTCGAGCTCGACGTGCTCGTGCACGGCGAAGCCGAACGCAACGACATGGTCGAATACTTCGGCGAGCAGCTCGACGGCTACGCATTCAGCCAGTTCGGCTGGGTGCAGTCGTACGGTTCGCGCTGCGTGAAGCCGCCGATCCTGTTCGGCGACATCAGCCGCCCGAAGGCGATGACGGTCGAATGGATCACGTACGCGCAGTCGCTGACGAACAAGCCGATGAAGGGCATGCTGACCGGCCCGGTGACGATCCTGAACTGGTCGTTCGTGCGCGACGACCAGCCGCGTTCGGTGTCGTGCCATCAGCTCGCGCTCGCGATCCGGGACGAAGTGCTGGATCTCGAGCAGGCCGGCGTGCGCGTGATCCAGATCGACGAGGCCGCGCTGCGCGAAGGGCTGCCGCTGCGTCGCGCGCAATGGGGCGCGTACCTGAAGTGGGCGGTCGAGTCGTTCCGCATCGCCGCGAACGGTGTGCGGGACGATACGCAGATTCATACGCACATGTGCTATTCGGAGTTCAACGACATCATCGCGTCGATCGCCGACATGGATGCGGACGTGATCACGATCGAGACGTCGCGCTCGGACATGGAGCTGCTCGACGCGTTCGACAGCTTCAGGTATCCGAACGAGATCGGGCCGGGCGTGTACGACATCCATTCGCCGAACATCCCGACGCAGGATCACATCGTCGGCCTGATGAAGAAGGCGGCGGAGCGGATTCCGGCGGAGCGCCTGTGGGTGAACCCGGACTGCGGGCTGAAGACGCGTCAGTGGGCGGAAGTGCTTCCGGCGCTGACGAACATGGTCGCCGCGGCGAAGACGCTGCGCAGCAAGGTGCAATGACGCGCGAACGCTGCGCGCCGGCCGTCCCGATCGACGATCGGGCAGCAAACAAGCGGCCCGCATGTGCGGGCCGTTTGTCGCAATGAATGTTCGGGGCGAGGCGGGGGTAGCGGCGTATCGCCCGACGCCCGATGCAAACGGGCAGGCGATGTTGCCTGCCTCGTTTGCGTGAGGTTACGCGGTACGCGCACCGCGCGGCAGCGCTTCGTCCGCCCTGCCGGGCGCGCCGGCATCGTCGATGCTGACGCGGCGCGAGATCAGCCACACGCACACCGACGACAGCACGGCGGCGCTCGTGTACTGGATCGCGAGCGGCCACCATTGCGGCGCGGTGTTCTGCGCGATCAGCGTGGCGACGAGTGGCGTGAGACCGCCGGCGAGCGCGCCGCACACCTGGTACGCGATCGAAATCGCCGTGTAGCGGATGCGCGCGATGAAGATCCCGCTGACGAAACCCGCGACCACCGAGTAGTAGCCCGATTCCGCGAGCGTCGCGAGGCCGACGCCGACCGTGATCGACAGCGGCGTGCCCAGGTGCACGAGCGGCAGCATCACGAACGGCACGATTGCGGCCCATGCGCCGGTGATCAGCAGCACGCGCGTCGTGCCGAAGCGCTGCGCGAGGAACGCGGCGGCGAGCTGCACGACGAACTGCAGCACCGCGACGATCGTCATGCAATGCAGCACCATCGACCGGTCGAGCGACAGGAATTGCGTTGCATAGCTGATCATGAAGATGTTGCTGAAATACACGCCGGCGATGCCGTACACGTTCGCGCCGATCGCGAGCAGCAGCAGCGGCCAGTACTTGAGCGCTTCACGCAGCGGCTTTTGCGCGATGTTGCCGCTCTTCCTGACTTCCTCGAACTCGGGCGACTCGGACACGCTCGCGCGGATCACGAAGCCGACCGCCAGCAGCACGGCGCTCGCAAGGAACGGCACGCGCCAACCCCAGCTCATCATGTCGTCCTTCGACAGCGTGCTGATCGCGCCGAACGCGAGCATCGACAGGATCAGGCCGCTCGCGCTGCCGAGCTGCGCGAACGACGCGAAGAACGTGCGCTTGCCTTCGGGCGCATGCTCGCCGGCGAGCAGCACCGCGCCGCCCCATTCGCCGCCGACGGCGATGCCTTGCAGCACGCGCATCAGCACCAGCAGGATCGGCGCGATCACACCGGCCTGCGCATGGGTCGGCAGCAGGCCGATCGCGACCGTCGACACGGCCATCAGCATCAGCGTCGCGAGCAGCGAGCGCTTGCGGCCGAAGCGGTCGCCGAGATAGCCGAACATCACGCCGCCGAGCGGCCGCGCGAAGAAGCCGACCGCGAACGAGCCGAACGACGCGAGCAGGCTGACGAAACGGCTTTCACCGGGGAAGAACAGCGGCCCGAACACGATGGCGGCGGCGGTCGCGTAGCTATAGAAGTCGTACCACTCGATCGTGGTGCCGACGAACGAAGCGAGCGCCGCCCGCTTCGGTTGCTTGATGGCGGTCCCCATCTGTTATGTGCTCCTCTGGAATTCTCTGATTTGGAATGGGTCGCGTGCCGGGATCAGTCGCGATAGGCGACGCCGGGCAGCACGCACAGCAGCTCGTACGCGAGGTTCGCGCCGAGCAGGGCCGTGGTGCCGAACGGGTCGTACGGCGGCGCCACTTCGACGAGATCGCAGCCGACGATGTTCAGCCCCTTCGCGCCGCGGATGATCTCGAGCGCCTGCGGCACCGTGAGGCCCGCGATTTCCGGCGTGCCGGTGCCCGGTGCGTAGGCCGGGTCGATGCCGTCGATGTCGAAGCTGATGTAGACGGGCGTGTCGCCGATGCGCGCGCGCACTTCCTCCATCAGCGGCGCGAGCGACTTGTTCCAGCATTCCTCGGCCTGGACCACGCGGAAGCCCTGCTCGCGGCACCAGTCGAAATCCTCGGCCGCGTAGCCGGTGCCGCGCAGGCCGATTTGAGTGACCTTGTCGCCGTGCAGCAGGCCTTCCTCGACCGCGCGGCGGAACGGCGTGCCGTGCGCGATCTTTTCGCCCATCATCGTGTCGTTCACGTCGGCGTGTGCATCGACGTGGATCAATGCGACCTTGCCGTGCTTGCGGTGGATCGCGCGCAGGATCGGCAGCGCGATCGTATGGTCGCCGCCGAGTGTGACCGGCTTGCAGTCGTGCTCGAGAATCGCGTCGTATGCAGCCTCGATGCGCGCGATCGAATCGTGCAGGTTGTACGGGTTGATCGCGACGTCGCCGATATCGGCAACCTGCAGCGAATCGAAGGGCGCGGCGCGCGTGGCCATGTTGTACGGGCGCAGCAGCACGGATTCCGTGCGGATCTGGCGCGGGCCGAAGCGCGCGCCGGTGCGGTTGGAGGTGCCGAGGTCGAACGGCACGCCAACGAAACAGGCGTCGAGGCCGGCTGCGCTCGCCACGTGCGGCAGGCGCATCATCGTCGCGATGCCGCCGCTGCGCGGCATTTCATTGCCGCCGAGCGGCTGGAAATGGGTGTGGTCGTTCATGGGCTTGTCTCTTCCGATGTGGGGTTGCCGTATCATTCGACGCGGCCTGGCACATAGTTTTACGCGTCCGGCCGGAAAGAAGAATGCGAAGATATCGACGTAAACATCGATTTTCATCGATGTATGGAAGGGGAACAAAAGGGGAATAGCGTGCTGGGGAATCTGTCGACCCTCGATCTGCGGTTGATCCGCGTGTTTCTCGCGGTCACGGACGCGGGCGGCGTGTCGGCCGCGCAAGCGATCCTGAACGTCGGCCAGTCGACGATCAGCGCGCAGCTGTCGTCGCTCGAGACACGGCTCGGCTACCGGCTCTGCGAGCGCGGCCGCAGCGGCTTCCGGCTCACGCCGAAAGGCGAGCGGTTCCACGCGATGAGCCGCAAGCTGCTCGCCGCGCTCGACGAATTCGGGATCGCGGCGCGGCACATGGACCGCCAGCTGGTCGGCACGTTGCACATCGGCCTGATCGGCCATACGCCGGTCAGCCAGAACGCACGGATCGCCGAGGCGATCGCCGCGTTCCGCACGCGCGACGAGGCCGTGCGCTTCTCGATCTCGGTGCGCGCGCCGGGCGATCTCGAGGAAAAGCTGCTGAGCAACGAGATCCAGATCGCGGTCGGCTATTTCTGGCACCGCGTGCCGTCGCTGCACTACACGCCGCTGTTCATCGAGCGGCAGGTGGCGTACTGCGGGCGCGGCCATCCGCTGTTCGAACGCGCCGGCGCGCTGACGCCGGCCGACGTCGCGGGATTCGAATGGGCGTGGCGCTCGTATCCGCTGCCGGAGGCGCAGATGTCGACGACGCCCGATCGCGTGACGGCAACCGCCGACAACATGGAGGCCGTCGCGCTGCTGATCCTGTCAGGCCATCACCTCGGCTACCTGCCGCAGCACTTTGCGGCGCCGTATGTCGCGCAGGGGCTGCTTGCGCCGCTCAATCCGGACCAACTGCACTACGACGTCACGTTCCACATGGTCGTGGCGCGCGACGGGCGCGGCGATCCGCTCGTCGAAGCGTTTCTCGAGGATCTCGAGCGCGCGCATCAAAAGCCCGATGTCGTGTGAGGTCGCGTGAGGTCGCCTGAGGGCGGCAACGTGAACGAATGTCACGCCGGAGCGATCCACTGCCCGCATCACGGCACCGGCAACCCCGCATCGTGCTTCACCTCCCGCAACGACAACGCCGATTCGATCGACGTGACGCCCGGCAGCATCCGCAGCGAGTCGCGCAGGAACGTACCGTAGTCGTCGAGATCGCGCGCGACCACCTGCAGCAGGTAGTCGGCCGTGCCCGCGACGTTGTGGCACGCGAGGATCCGCTCGATGCCGAGCACTTCCCGTTCGAACCGGTCGGCGACCTTGCGGTCGTGCGTCGCGAACCGCACGAGCACGAATGCGACGACGCCGAAGCCGAGCGCCTGGCGCGACAGCTGCGCGCGGTAGCGCTCGATGTAGCCGTCGTTTTCGAGACGCTTCAGGCGCCGTGCGCAGGGCGTCTCGGACAGGCCGACGGAATCGGCGAGACGCGCGATCGGCAGGCGGCCGTCGCGCTGCACCGCGGCGAGGATCGCGCGATCGGTTTTGTCGAGTTCGGTCATGTTGGCGGAATCCTTGTCTGAATTCCGTGATTGTGGCGGATTCCGCTATGTAGCGCCAATTTCGAGCCAAAGATGGCCAATAATCGCTCTCCCTTCAGCGGCAACATATCGTCACTGAAGAACGGGGGCAGACCATGATTTCCACGCATTTGCTGTTGATTTATCTCGCCGCGCTGGCGGCCATCTACGCGGTGCCCGGGCCCGACATGGCGCTCGTGCTGCAGACCAGCATCGGCCGCGGCGTGCGCCCGGGCATGGCGGCGGCGGCCGGCCTGTCGCTGTCGCGCACCGCGCACGTGACGCTGTCCGCCTGCGGCGTCGCGGCGCTGATCCGCAGCGCACCGTGGCTGTATGAAGTGATCCGCTACGGCGGCGCGCTTTATCTCGCTTACGTCGCGATCCAGGTGTTCCGCTCGCCGGTGTTCGCGCTCGGCGACGGCGATGCGGCGGCGCCGGGCGAACTGCGGCAGTCGTTCTTCAAGGGGCTGCTGACGAACCTGCTGAATCCGAAGGCACTGCTGTTCTGCTCGGTGCTGCTGCCGCAGTTCGTGCGCCCCGAGGCAGGGCCCGTCGTGTGGCAGATGTTCGAGCTCGGCGCGCTGCTCGTCGCCGCCGGCGTGTGTTTCGACCTCGCATGCGTGTTCGGCGCGTCGCGCATCGCGGCGTGGATGCGCGCGCATCCGCTCGCGCAGACGGTCCAGCGCTGGACGTTTTCCGCGGCGCTGATCGGGTTCGCGTTGCGCCTGTCGATGGATTGAGCTGCTGCATTGCATCACGGCCGCGCGGCTCGACTTGCCGCGCGGCCGCGATGCGCTGCCGAACGCGGGCCGCGCGCCATGCCGGGCTTCGCGCGCATGCGTTGGGGTGGAAGGGCGTGCGCGTAAATCGTCTGACTGATCTAAACTCCCTTCAGCTTCGCGCTTTCGCGAACCGACTGACCGAACGGAACCGACTTCCGCCGGCTATGTCCGATTTCCTGGCTGTTCCGTGCAACGCGGTACCAAGGAGGGTCTGAACATGGCAAGGCATCTTCACGCCGACCGTGAACCCCGAATCGTCGCCGAGTCGAAGTGTCTCGGCCCCTGCGATCCGGCAGAACGTATCCACGTCACGATCATGTTGCGGCGGCAGGAAGAAGGGCAACTCGACACGTTGGTCCAGCAGCTCGCCACCGGCGACGCACAGGCGAAACCGCTGTCGCGCGAAGCGTTCGCGCAGCGTTTCTCCGCCAATCCCGACGACATTCGCAAGACCGAGGACTTCGCGCGCCGTCACCAGCTCACGGTCGATCGCGTCGATCCGGTCGAAAGCGTCGTCGTGCTGTCCGGCTCGATCCAGCAGTTCGAAGCGGCATTCAGCGTGAAGCTCGAGCGTTTCGAGCATCGTTCGATCGGCCAGTACCGCGGCCGCTCGGGCCCGATCGCGCTGCCGGACGAACTCGGCGATGCCGTCACGGCCGTGCTCGGCCTCGACAGCCGTCCGCAGGCGCGGCCGCATTTCCGGCTGCGTCCGCCGTTCCAGCCCGCGCGCGGCGCGCCCGCCGTCACGTTCACGCCGATCCAGCTCGCGTCGCTGTACGGCTTTCCGGCCGGCGACGGTGCAGGGCAATGCATCGCGATCGTCGAACTCGGCGGCGGCTATCGCGCGGCCGATATCCAGCAGTATTTCCGCGGGCTCGGCATCAAGACGCCGCCGACGCTCGTCGACGTGAACGTCGGCACCGGCCGCAATGCGCCGACCGGCGAGGCGAACGGCCCGGACGGCGAAGTCGCGCTCGACATCGAGATAGCCGGTGCGATCGCGCCCGCCGCGAAGCTCGCCGTCTATTTCGCGCCGAACAGCGACGCGGGCTTCATCCAGGCCGTCAACGCGGCCGTCACCGACAAGACCAACCGGCCGTCGGTGATCTCGATCAGCTGGGGCGGCCCGGAAGCGATCTGGCAGGCGCAGTCGGCGCATGCGTTCAACCGCGTGCTGCAGGCGGCCGCCGCGCAGGGGATCACGGTATGCGCGGCGTCGGGCGACAGCGGCTCGGGCGACGGGCTGCAGGACGGCACGGATCATGTCGACTTCCCGGCGTCGAGTCCGTACGTGCTCGGCTGCGGCGGCACGCAGCTCGATGCGCTGCCGGGGCAGGGCATTCGCAGCGAAGTCGCGTGGAACGACGAGGCGGCCGGCGGCGGCGCGGGCGGCGGCGGTGTCAGCACGCTGTTCGACCTGCCGGCGTGGCAGCAGGGATTGACCGTCACGCTCGCCGACGGCAGCACCACGCCGCTCACGAAGCGCGGCGTGCCGGACGTCGCCGCCGATGCATCGCCGCAGACGGGCTACGAGGTGTCGGTCGCCGGCACGGTCGCGGTGATGGGCGGCACGAGCGCGGTCGCGCCGTTGTGGGCCGCGCTGATCGCACGGATCAATGCGGCGGCGAGTGCGGCGGCCGGTGCGGCGGCGAGTGCATCGGCCGGCTGGATCAACCCGGCGCTGTACAAGAATCCTGGCGCGTTGCGTGACATCACGAAAGGCTCGAACGGCACGTATGCCGCCGCGTCCGGCTGGGATGCGTGCACGGGCCTCGGCAGCCCCGACGGCGCGAAACTCGCGGCGATCCTCGCGCGCAAGCCGTCGAGCTGACGCGCCGGCACCGGCCTTTCCAAGCGACGCGGGTTTCCTGCCCGCGTCTTTTTTCACCTCGAGGAGCAGCACGATGGGCATCGATTCCGCATCTTCCGGCGGCGTGTATCCGCTGCATCACGGCGACCACAATTCGCATGGCGTGCCGCCGACCATCAGTCCGGTCGCGCTGAGCCACGGCCGCGACCAGCCGTTCTTCGATCCGGTCGCGTACGGCAACGGTCCCGACGACTCGGTGACCGACACGACCGAAGCGGCCGCGATCACGCATCACACGATCCTGATCGATGGCAAGCGCATCGCGTACACGGCGACGGCCGGCCACCTCGTGACGGTCGACCCGAGCAGCTCGCTGCCGGCCGCGAAGCTCTTCTACGTCGCGTTCACGGCCGACGGCGCGAAGGAGGAAACGCGGCCCGTCACGTTCTTCTACAACGGCGGACCCGGGTCGTCGTCGGTGTTCGTGCTGCTCGGCTCGTTCGCGCCGAAGCGCATCAGGACGTCGATGCCGGGGTTCACGCCGCCCGCGCCGTATCAGATGGAAGACAATCCGGACAGCATGATCGACCACAGCGACCTGGTGTTCATCAACCCGGTCGGCACCGGTTATTCGGCGGCCGTCGCGCCGAACAAGAACCGCGATTTCTGGGGCGTCGACCAGGATGCGGATTCGCTGAAGCAGTTCATCAAGCGCTACCTGACGAAGAACAACCGCTGGAATTCGCCGAAGTACCTGTTCGGCGAGTCGTACGGCACCGCGCGCAGCTGCGTGCTCGCGTACAAGCTGCACGAGGACGGCGTCGACCTGAACGGCGTCACGCTGCAGTCGTCGATCCTCGACTACCGGCAGGCCGGCAACCCGGTCGGCGCGCTGCCGACCGCGGCGGCCGACGCGTGGTATCACAAGAAGCTCGGCGTCACGCCCGCGCCGACCGATCTCGGCGCGTTCGTCGAGGAAGTCGCGCAATTCGCGCGCACCGACTACCTGAAGGCGCTGCGCACGGTTCCGCATGCGGACCCGGCCGCCGTGCAGAAGCTGTCGCGATACACGGGTATCGATACGGCGACGCTGCAGTCGTGGAGCCTCGACATCGCGGGCTACGACACGCGCGGCAATTCGCTGTTCCTGACGACGCTGCTGCACGCGCAGGGGCTCGCGCTCGGGTCGTACGACGGCCGCGTGACCGGGATCTCGTCGGGCATCGCCGGCAAGATCGACCCGAACTCGGGCGGCAACGATCCGACGATGACGGCCGTGACGGGCGTCTACACGGCGATGTGGAACAGCTACCTGAACGAGCAGCTGAAGTTCACGTCGAATTCCGCGTTCACGGACCTGAACGACCAGGCGTTCCGGAACTGGGACTTCAGCCACATCGACCCGACCGGCGCGCAGCAGGGCATCGATGCGAAGGGGAACCTGATCCTCTACACGGCGGGCGATCTCGCCGCGGTGATGGCGCTGAACGTCGACCTGAAGGTGCTGTCGGCGAACGGCCTCTACGACTTCGTCACGCCGTTCTACCAGACCGTGATCGACCTGCAGCAGATGCCGCTCGAGGATCCGAAGGTGCGGCAGAACCTGTCCGCGCGTTTCTATCCGTCCGGGCACATGGTGTATCTCGACGGCGGTTCGCGCACCGCGCTCAAGCGCGATCTCGCGACGATGTACGACGCGACGGTCAGCGATACGGGCGCGCGGCTGCGGATTCGCGCGCTGCAGGCGAAGAAGGCGGGCGGGCACGCGTAGCGCTGCCCGTCGCGCAGGCGCCGCGCGTAACCGCCAGGGTTCGCGCGGCGCGGTGTTGCGGCTGAACGAGCCGGCTTACGCGGCCGGCCAGTCGAACGGCGTGTACGGCAGCGCGCGCTTGTGGCGCGAACCGTCGTAGAAGCGCAGCACCGTTTCGTACACGTTGTCGGCGACGGGTTTGCCTTCGAGGAAATCGTCGATTTCGTCGTAGGTGACGCCGTAGGCGTGCTCGTCGGGGCGCAGCGGACGCAGTTCCTCGAGGTCGGCCGTCGGCACCTTCATCACGATCAGTTCGTCGCCGCCGAGCGCGCGGGCGACCGCACGCACGCGGCGCTTGCTCAGGCCGGCGAGCGGCAGCACGTCCGCGCCGCCGTCGCCGAATTTCGTGAAGAAGCCCATCAGCGATTCGGCCGCGTGGTCGGTGCCGATCACGATGCCGCGCCGCGCGCCGGCCACCGCGTATTGCGCGATCATGCGCTCGCGCGCCTTGATGTTGCCGTGCACGAAGTCCTGCTGGGCCGGGTTTTCGAATGCGTGGCCGGACGCGACGAGCGATGCGAGCATCGCGTCGGCGGCGGGCTTGACGTCGACCGTGAACGTTTCGTCCGCGCGCACGAACGCGAGCGCGCGTTGCGCGTCGGCTTCGTCGTTCTGCACGCCGTTCGGCAAGCGCATCGCGATGAAGCGGGCGTCGTAGCCGCCGGCGCGCAGCTGTTCGACCGCCAGCTGCGCGAGCCGTCCGGCCGTCGACGAATCGACGCCGCCGCTGATGCCGAGCACGTAGGTCCGCAGGCCGGTCGAACGAAGGTACTGCGCGAGGAAATCGACGCGGCGGGCGATTTCGGCGTCGGCGTCGAAGTGCGGCGTGACGTTCAGTTCGGCAATGATCGCGCGTTGGCGGCTGGCGTAATCGGCGGATGTCATGAAGGTGGTTCCGGAACGAAATGCAAGGCGCCCATCATAAGCGCAATCGCGGCCCGGCGCCGCGCCGGGCATGCGATCCGGCGGCCGCGCGTTGCATCGGCGAGACGCGATGCATCGTCATGGTGCGGCGCGCGGGGCGGCGTCCCCCGGCGTGCGCGCGGATGCTTCGTTTCGAGGCATGGCGGGGCGCGCCACGACGAACCACGAGGCGCGGCGCCCGGCGGCGGGGCGACGCCGCGCATGGCGGGGCGCGGTGACGAACCCGCGCGCTCGCCCGCGTCAGCGCCGCGCGAGCACGACGCCCGCCAGCGCGAGCGCGAAGCCGGCGAGCTGGACGGTCGCGAGCGTTTCGCCGAACAGCAGGTAGCCCTGCAGCGCGGCGAGCGGCGGCGCGAGGAACAGCAACGACGTCGCGCGCGCGGCGTTGCCTCGCCGCAGCATCCACATCAGCATCGTGACCGCGCCGCCGGACAGGAACACGACGCCCCACACGAGCGAGATCCACAGCGCCGGTGCGCCGATCCAGCGCGTTTCGTGCAGCAGCACGACGAAGACGGCCGCGACGATCGCCGCGCCGAGGTTCTGCACGGCGACGGCCGTACGCAGGTCGTTCTGCGCGAGCTTGCCCTTCTGGTACAGCGAGCCCGCGGTGATCGAGCCGACCGACAGGATCGACACGGTCACGACGAACCACGCGGGCGCGGCGCCCGCCGGCGGCGCGACGCCGCCCGCGACCTTCGGTGCGAGGACGAGCGCGACGCCGGCGAGCCCGAGCGCCATCCCGAGCCAGCCGCGCGCGGGCAGCCGCTCGTTGAACAGCGGCACCGCGAGCACGGCGGTGGCAAGCGGCTGCAATGCGCCGAGCAGCGCCATCACGCCGGCGTTCAGCCCTTGCGCGACGGCCCAGTAGCTGGCGCCGAGATAGACGCCCTGCAGCAGCGCGCCCGCGATCAGGTGGCGCGGCCATTCGCGGCGCGCCGGCCACGGCGCGCGCGCGGCGAGCGCCACCGCGCCGAACAGCACGGCCGTGCCCGCGAAACGCGCGAGCAGGAACAGGTTCGGGTCGGCGTAGGGCTTGATTGCCCGGGCGACGATGAAGCCGGTGGACCACAGCGCGACGAAAGCCGCGGCGACGAGCGAGGTAAACATGCGTGGCGGGCCGCGATACGGCCGGACGAATCGTGAGCCGGCCAGTATCGGGTGAAGCGGCGTGGCCGTCTTGTCGGATTCTGCATTCGCGCGTGGCGCGTGCGGAACGCATGCAGCAGCGGTGCGCGGCACGTTGGCCGCGGGCGTGATCCGCCACGAGCACGGCAGCACGCCGGCCGTCCGGTTAGCGGCCGTCCGGGCGAAGGCGCCGCGGCATGAAAGCGCGCCGTGGCGCGCGCAGAGGAGCGGGGATCAGTCGAGCGAGAACGTGTCGAGCGGCTGGTTCGCGCGCGCATCGGTCGCGAAGCGTGCGGCGAGCTGTTCGTACAGCCGGCGGGCCTCGTCGAGCGTCAGGTCGATCCAGTACGGATCGCCGGCCCCGTCGTTGAGCCGTTCCGGCGAAAACTGGATTTCGAGCACACTGCCTTTGCGGTACATGACGCAAGCCCCTTGATGGTCTGTCGTTCGGCGAAACGCAGAGTGTAGCAACCGCTTGCCACGCCGATTCGCGCGCATCGGGCAATACAGAATTTCGCTTTCGTGAAACGTGGCCGCGGCCGGACGCACCGCCGTCAAATGGCGGTCAAACGGCCGTAATACAATGGTCGGCCTACCCATTACCAGTCGCCTCGGGCGCATTGCGATGCTGGCGGAACAACGTCATCAATACATTCTGTCGGAGCTCGGACGATCGGGCGCGCTGTCGGTCGCCGAACTCGTGCGCTCGCTCGACGTGTCGCGCGAGACGGTACGGCGCGACCTGAACGCGCTCGCGGCGCGCGGCCTGCTCGTGATGACGCACGGCGGCGCGCTGGCGGCGGATCGCCGCGAGCCGAGCCTGTCCGAGCGTGAGGCGGCGAATGCCGAAGCGAAGCGCACGATCGGGCGACGCGCGGCCGAATTCGTGCCCGACGACGCCTCGGTGCTGATCGACTCGGGCAGCACGCCGCATGCGGTCGCGCTCGCGCTGGCCGACCGGCACCGGCTGTCGATCTACACGAACGACTGGCGCACCGCGTTCGTGCTCGCGCGGCGCAACGGCAATCGCGTGACGCTGCTCGGCGGCGAACTGTCCGACGACGAGGATGCGACGTTCGGGCTCGATACGATCCAGCAGCTCGCGCAATACCACGTCGATTTCGCGTTCGTCGGCGCGGGCGGCATCACGGCCGATGGCGACTGCACCGACTACTCGCGGCTCGCCGCCGAAGTGCGCAGCCGGATGATCGCGGCGGCCGGCACCGCGATCATCGTCGCCGACCATTCGAAGTTCGGCCGCGTGACGCCGGTGCGGATCAACGGCGCCTCGGCCGCGCGCTATCTCGTCACCGAACGCGCGCCGGACAAGGCCGTGCGTCGCGCGCTGACCGCGCGCGGCATCGAGCTGCTCGTGTGCGACTGACGCGGCTTCGACATACAAGGTTCATCGAACGGTCATCGCACGGGAAGATGCGCCTTCGACACTGACTCATTCCTTTCGACCGGCCGCCGCGGCAGGAGCAAAGAATGACCGTCAGCGTACGCAGCTATCTTTCCCCGACCCTGGTTCTCCTCGCTTTCGACTGGCCCGACGCGGCCTCGCGCACCGACTTCCTCGGCTTCGCGATCCGACGCACGCCGGGCTTCTGGTCGGCCGACGGCAAGACGCGCGCGCCGAACAGCTGGCTGCCGAACCGGCTCACGTTCGACGGCCCGGCCGCCGGCACGCAGGGCGACGCGCCGACCGACCAGGCACCGATCCAGAAATTCATGTGGTGGGACGCGCGCATCGATCCGCAGGATCGCGATGCGTCGTTCCGCTATGACGTCTATCCGGTCGTCGGCACGCCGGAGAACCTGAAGGTGCTCGATGCGCAGGCCGGCGTGTGCGATGTCGTGCTGCCCGCGCACATCGTGGACGGCGTCGGCACGTGGTTCAATCGCGCGGTGGTCAGCTCGCAGGCGTTCGCGAAGCAGGTCGCGGCGCTGGGTCTCGCGCCGCATGCGGCGCCGAGCGCGGACCAGGCGTTGAAGCTGCGCACGTGGCTCGCGAACGACATGGAACAGGTGTTCGCGGAGATGCTCGACCCCGCGTCGCGCGCGGTCTCGGCCGTCTATCACCTGACGGACACGCTGTGGGCGTTGCCCGCATTCGAGGCGTTCGGACGGCAGCACGGCGAAGCGTCGCTCGCGATCGTCTACGACGCGCACCTGACCGCCCGCAAGGGCAAGCCGCCGCTGCCGTCGCCGAACCAGCCGGCCGTCGACGCGCTTCAGGGCCTCGCGACGCGCGCGCCGCGCGACAGGACGCACATCATGCACGACAAATTCATCGTGACCGACGCACCGGCGAACGGGACGACTGCGCCGACGCCGGCGCGCGTGCTGACCGGTTCAGCGAACTTCACGACCGAAGGGCTGACGGAGCAGGCGAACGTGCTGCACGCATTCGATTCGCCGGCGCTCGCGGCGCTGTACAACGCGCGTGCGCAGGCGCTGGCCGCGAATCCGACGATCGCGGAGACGGCGAAGTTGTCGCCGGGCTGGTCCGAGCCGCTGACGATCGGCAGCGCGCAGGTGCGCGTCGCGTTTTCGCCGGAGCCGGCGGGGCAGCGCACCGAGATCGATACGATCGTCGCCGCGATCGCGGCCGCGCAGCATTCGGTGTCGTTCTGCCTGTTCATGCCGACCGACGCGGCGCTGCGCGACGCATGCTTTGCCGCCGGCGACCGCGGCCTGATGATGTTCGGTCTGGTGAACCGCATCAACGCCGGCAGCGCGACGCAGGCCGATGCCGCGCAGCACGACGGCCGGCCGCTCGATGCGGCGACGCTCGCGAATCTCGAGCTTTACCATCGCCGGCGCGATCATCGCGACGTGATCGACGCCGCGTATTTTTCACCGGCGACGGTGCCGCAGGGTTTCGAGCCGGAACTGCGCCTCTTTCCGGGCGAGCCGGCGCCGGCCTATCCGCCGGTCGTGATCCACCACAAGTTCATCGTGATCGATGCGGAAGGCGCGAACCCGATCGTCTACACGGGTTCGGCGAACATGAGCCGCAATTCCGAGCAGTACAACGACGAGAACCTGCTGGAGATTCGCGACGCGCGGATCGCGGCGATCTATCTCGCGGAATTCCTGCGGCTCTACGAGCACTACCGCGCGCGGGCGCTGTCGATCGAGTCGCAACGGCAGGGCGCCGGTGCGCAACGGCACCTCGCGCTCGCACCGGATTCGAGCTGGGCGAAGAAGTATTACGTGGCGGGCAGCCCGGAAGAGAAGGCGCGGATCGCATTGGCGTCGGCGCCGACGGACTGGCGTGAGGCGGAAGTTCGGCCTGAGGCGGCCTGAGCGGCGCGAGCGGCTTGAAGGGACCCGCCGCGTGAATCCGGCTCATGCCGGTTGCAAGCGTCGTAGTGCCGGTCGGGAGAGGGCCGGGCGGCGGGTTCAGCGCTCGTCGCCGGCCTTCGGATGAAACCGCGCGATGCGCTTACGCGGCGACGTAGCGCAGCACGGAATCGGCGATCGTCTCGCGATGCCGCGCGCGCAGCCGCGGCGCCGACGGATCGCGGCCGAACGCGGCGCCGAACGTATAGCGGTTCGACACGCGGTGGAAGCAGAACGAGCTGATCAGCAGATGCAGGTCGAACGCGTCGATGTCCTTGCGGAACGCGCCGCTCGCCGCGCCGCGCTCGAGCAGTTCCTCGAGCGTCTTGATGATGCTGACGTTGCGGTTCTTGAACGACTTCAGCTGTTCGAGATACTTCGCGCCGTGGATGTTCTCGATCGACACGAGGCGGACGAAGTCGCGATGCTTGTCGTGATAGTCGAACGTGAATTCGACGAGCCGGCGCATGCCTTCGCGCGGCTCCATGTCGCCGACGTGCAGTTCCTGCTCGAGCGCGCGGATGTCGCCGTATACCTTCTCCAGCACGGCCTCGTACAGGCCTTCCTTGCTTTCGAAGTAGTAGTAGAGCATCCGCTTCGTCGTGTTGGTACGCTCGGCGATCGCGTCGACGCGCGCGCCGGCGAGGCCCATCGCGGAAAACTCCTGCGTGGCGACGTCGAGGATGTTGCGCTTGGTTTGCTCGGGATCGTATTTGCGCCGCGCATCGGTCGCAAGCGCGCGGCTTTCGGACGTGGCGGCCTTGCTTCCAGCTTTCATGTGACTTTGTTGTGGGTTCGCGGCGGCATGAAGAAATCATTCTAGCATGCGGGAAATCGCCGCCCGGCCGACCTTCTGCTCTAATCGGCCGCGCGGTTTCGGCGGCCGTCGCCGCTCAGCGCCGGCACGACGCGAGCGCGTCGCGGGCCTGGTACGCGGTGTACGTGAGCTGCGCGGCCGCGAGGCCGGCGAGACCGAACGTGCGCGTGAGCCCGAACGCGGCGAAGCCTTCCGGCACCGGCTGCTCCCCGGCCAGCGCGGCGGCGAGCGCTTCGCCGGCGACGGTGGTGGGCGCCATCCCGTGACCGCCGAATGCGATCGCGTGCCACACGCCGTCCGCATCGCGGCCGATCTGCGGCATCTTGTGCCGCGCGTAGCTCATCAGCCCGCCCCATGCGTACTCGACCTTCACGCCGTCGAGTTGCGGATACACGCGCAGCAGGTCGCGCCGCAGCAGCCGCGCGATCGCGTCGGGGCCGCGGTCGAGCACCGAGATCCGGCCGCCCCACAGAATCCGCGTGTCCTTCAGCGGCCGGTAGTAGTCGAACGCGAAACGCGTGTCGTAGATCGCGTACGGCGCGTCGATCGCGTCCGGCAGCCGCGTGCCGAGCGGCTCGGTCGCGATCACGTAGGTCGCGATCGGCAGCACCGCGCGCTCGATGCGCGGCGACACGCCGCGCGCGTAGCCGCCGCCGGCGAACACGACGTCCTTCGCGCGCACCGTGCCCTGCGCCGTGCGCACGACGTAGCCGGCGCCCTCGCGCGCGATGCCGAGCGCGGCCGAGCGTTCGTACACGCGTGCGCCGCCGCGCGAGGCGGCCGCCGCGACGCCGAGCACGTACTTGAGCGGATGGAAGTGGAACGCGTTCGGCTCGAACAGGCCGCCGTAATAGCGCTGGGTCTTCAGCCGCGCGCGCAGCGCGTCGGTCGCGACCGGTTCCCAGTCGACGTCGAATTCCTGCTTCATCAGCGTGCGCACGCCATCGAGCCGCGACGGATCGTCGAACCAGTTGGCGAGCATCACGCCCTCGTCGACGATGTCGCAGTCGATGCCGTAGCGGGCAATCCGCGCGCGGATCAGGTCGACCGCATCGACGGTGAGCCGGTACAGGCGGCGGCCTTCGTCGCGGCCGAGCGTGCGCAGCAGGTCCGCGTTGTCGAGGCTGTAGCCGCCGAACACGAAGCCGCCGTTGCGGCCGGACGCGCCGAAGCCGACCCGTTCGCCGTCGAGCACGACGACATCCCGCACGCCGCGCTCGACGAGGCCGAGCGCCGTGCACAGGCCGGCGAGGCCGCCGCCGACGATACAGACCTGCGTGTCGATCGTGCCGGTCAGTTGCGGGTAGGGCTGGCGGGTAACGGTGGCTTCGTAGAAGTTCTGCATGCGTTTTCGATGACTCGTGACGACGGAAAAACGGACGGCGCGCGTCGATCTTGCCTGAACGCGCGCGCCGCGTCGAATGGGGTGTTCAGCGCACCGGCCGCCGCGGTCGGGCGGCGGCCGGTGCGCGGCCGGGCATCATGCGCCCGGCGTCGGGTTGACCGGAGCGGCGATGTAGGCCGGATAGCCGGCGTCGGTCTTGACCGTGGCGTCGGGCGCCGCGTTGCGCTCGATCCACGGCGCGATCTCCATGTCCTCGTAGCGGACGAGGCGGCATTTGCGCACCAGCGCGTAGCCGAGCCAGATCGCGAGGAAGAACGGCAGGCCGATGTAGGTCGCGGCGATGCCGGCCCAGTCGATCCTGTCGGCGAGGAACGCCTGGTAGTCCTGGCCGAGCGCGACGATCGCGCACAGCGCGAACGCGAACAGCGGCCCGAACGGGAACCACTTCGACCGGTACGGCAGCTGGTCGAGCCGGTAGCCCTGCTTCAGGAAGCCCTTGCGGAACCGGTAGTGGCTGACCGCGATGCCGAGCCAGGTGATGAAGCCGGCCATGCCCGACGTGTTCAGCAGCCACAGGTAGACGGTCTTATCGCCATACAGCGACGTGAGGAAGCACAGCGCGCCGACGGCGGTCGTCGCGTACAGCGCGTTGCGCGGCACGCCGCCCGGCGACAGCTTCGCGAACAGCTTCGGCGCGCGGCCCTCGACCGCGAGGTTGTAGAGCATCCGGGTCGACGCGTACATGCCCGAGTTGCCGGCCGACAGCACGGCCGTCAGGATCACCGCGTTCATCACGCCGGCCGCGAACGCGAGGCCCGCGTGGCGGAACACGAGCGTAAACGGGCTCACGCCGACGTCGGTCACGTCGCTCTTCAGCAGGCTCGGGTCGGTGTACGGAATCAGCACGCCGATCACGAAGATCGCGAACACGTAGAAGAGCAGGATGCGCCAGAAGATCTGGCTGACCGCGCGCGGGATCGTCGTGCGCGGGTTCTCCGATTCGCCGGCCGCGACGCCGATCATTTCGGTGCCCTGGAACGAGAAGCCCGCGATCATCGCGACGCCGAGCATCGTGGCCCAGCCGCCCGCGAACGGCGCGTCGCCGATCGTGAAGTTGCCCCAGCCCGCGCTCGGGCCGCCCTGCATGATCCCGAAGATCATCAGCAGGCCGACGCCGACGAACGCGAGCACCGTCAGCACCTTGATCAGCGCGAACCAGTATTCGGCTTCGCCGAAGCCGCGCACCGACAGCGCGTTGAGCGCGAAGATCAAGGTGAGGAAGATCGCGCTCCACCAGACGCCCGGCACGTGCGGGAACCAGTAGTGCATCACGAGCTGCGCGGCGACGAGTTCCACCGCGAGCGTCACGGCCCAGCTGTACCAGTAGTTCCAGCCGAGTGCGAAGCCGAAGCCTTCGTCGACGAATTTCGCGCCGTAGGTCGCGAACGAGCCCGACACCGGCATGAACGCGGCCATTTCGCCGAGGCTCGTCATCAGGAAATAGACCATCAGGCCGATCAGCATGTACGCGACCAGCGCGCCGCCGGGGCCGGCCTGCGAGATCGAAGCGCCGGACGCGACGAACAGGCCGGTGCCGATCGAGCCGCCGATCGCGATCATCCGCAGATGGCGCGCCTGCAGGCTGCGGTGGAGGGACGGCTGCGCGGGCGGCGAGCCGGACGGACGGGGCGAGTCGGGGCGGGCATCTGAATGCATGGCGGGTGCTGGGCGCTGTCTCCGGGATTGTTTTTTGGTTACGAAGGGCGGCGCGTTGCCGGCCGCCGGCCGGGCGGCGGCACTGCTTCGCGGGGCTGGTCCGGATCGACCGGGACCGCCGGGCCGCGACGCGTGTTGCCTTCGTCTGTCGTCGGCCGCCCGTTGGGCGGCCGTCGGCGCGCCGGGTGCGGTGCACCTCGACGCCGCCCCGATTGTGGGTGCCGGCCGCAAGCGCCGCAAACGATATTTCCGCACAGGGTGATGCAACTTTGTCATCAACTTGCCGCGCATCGGGACCGCCGCGGCGGCCCGGCCATCGGCCTTGGATACGTCCCATGCCGGTGCCGAAACGGGCGGATTCGTCCTGCTGGGTTGTTGCGTTTTGGGAATGAAGTCGTGAGTTAATATCAATAGCGGCCGGACTTGTGGCCATCGACAATGTGTCTCATGGATCGTGCCTCGCGAGGCGGGGGCGCGCCGCCCGGCCGGGTTTCCGGCGGCGGCGCCGCGCGATGCGCCGTGCGGCGCACCGGGCCTGCCGAGCTGCGCATCCGCTTGCACAGGGCGCGCGAACGCGCTCCAATCGAATCACGCGGGCGGCGTCGCCGCCGCACCGATCAATCTGTCCCTGAAGAGGAAGTGATGCAATTCAACGACATTCTTGCTGCGCTCGACATCGATCTCGCCCAGTGGAAAGGCAATGCGCTGACCGCGCGTTCGCCGCTCGACGGCGCGACGCTCGCGACGCTGGCGGTCGACTCGCCCGCCGACGCCGAGCGCAAGATCGACGCCGCGCACGACGCATTCCTCAAGTGGCGCACGGTGCCGGCGCCGGTGCGCGGCGAGCTCGTGCGCGTGTTCGGCAACGTGCTGCGCGAGCACAAGGCCGAGCTCGGCCGCCTCGTCACGCTCGAGGCCGGCAAGATCACGTCGGAAGGCCTTGGCGAAGTGCAGGAAATGATCGACATCTGCGATTTCGCGGTCGGCCTGTCGCGCCAGCTTTACGGCCTGACGATCGCGTCCGAGCGCCCGGGCCACCGGATGATGGAAACGTGGCACCCGATCGGCGTGTGCGGCGTGATCTCGGCGTTCAACTTCCCGGTCGCGGTGTGGGCGTGGAATGCGGCGCTCGCATTCGTATGCGGCGATTCGGTCGTGTGGAAGCCGTCCGAGAAGACGCCACTCACGGCAATCGCGTGCCACGTGCTGCTCCAGAAGGCGATCCGCGAATTCGACAAGACGCATCCGGGTGTCGCGCCGGCGGAGCTGAGCCAGCTGGTGCTCGGCATGCGCGATGTCGGCGAGGTGCTGACGGCGTCGAAGAAGGTGCCGGTCGTCAGCGCGACGGGCAGCGTGCGGATGGGCCAGGAAGTCGCGAAGGTGCTGAGCCAGCGTCTCGCGCGCGGCATCCTCGAACTCGGCGGCAACAACGGGATGATCGTCGCGCCGAGCGCGGATCTGGATCTCGTCGTGCGTGCAGTGACGTTCGCGGCGGTCGGCACGGCCGGCCAGCGCTGCACGACGCTGCGCCGCCTGATCGTGCATCGCAGCCTGGTCGAGCAATTGCTGCCGCGCATCGAGAAGGCCTACGCGTCGGTGAAGGTCGGCAACCCGCTTGAAGAAGGCACGCTGGTCGGCCCGCTGGTCGATCGCGCGTCGTTCGATGCGATGCAGAAGGCGCTGGGCGACGCACGCGAGCAGGGCGGCGAGGTGAAGGGCGGCGAGCGCGTCGACGTCGGTCACGCGGATGCGTACTACGTGCGCCCGGCCATCGTACGGATGCCGAAGCAATCGGCCGTGGTCGAGCGCGAGACGTTCGCGCCGATCCTGTACGTGATGGTCTACGACAACTTCGACGATGCGATCGAACTGCACAACGCGGTGCCGCAAGGCCTGTCGTCGGCGATCTTCACGAACGACATGCGCGAGGCCGAGCAGTTCATGTCGGCAGCGGGCAGCGACTGCGGGATCGTCAACGTGAACATCGGCACGAGCGGCGCGGAGATCGGCGGCGCGTTCGGCGGCGAGAAGGAAACGGGCGGTGGCCGCGAGTCGGGTTCGGATGCGTGGAAGGCGTATATGCGCCGGGCGACGAACACGATCAACTACAGCCGTCAGTTGCCGCTGGCGCAGGGCGTGAAGTTCGACGTCTGACGGAGCGCGTCCGGGAGGGCGCCGCGACGGTCGAATCGATCGAATGACAAGGGCCGGTTGCCGCGAAAGCGGTAACCGGCCCTTGTCGCTTGCGGCGATGCGTGCGCGCCGATGCCCGATCGGCGCATGCCCGCTCGATCGCTTACTCGTGCGGGGCGGAAGCGTCGCTTGCCGGCATGTTCTGCACGACCAGCATCTGCGGCGTCGACAGCGTGATCTGCGCCGCCCGCAACTGCTTGAGGATCTCGAACAGCAGGTCGCTCTTCGTCGAGCTGGCGATCCGCGGGCTCGCGACGTAGCCCGTGACGCTCAGCGTGATCCCGTCCGGCGCGAGCTGGCTGAACGTGACCGACGGCGCCGGCTTGTCGAGAATCGCCGGGTGCTCGCGATACGCGTCGAGCAGCAGGTCGCGCACCTGCTCGGGGTCGGTGTTCAGCGGGAACGTGAGCATCAGCGTCGCGACGCCCTGCGTGCTGTTGCCCATCGTCACGTTGCGCACGTTCTGCGAGATCAGTTGCGAGTTCGGCACGATGACGGTCGAGCGGTCGCTGAGCTGGATCTCGGTCGCGCGCACGTTGATGCGGCGGATGTCGCCTTCGACGCCCGCGATGCTGACCATGTCGCCCACCTTCACCGGCCGCTCGGTCAGCAGGATCAGCCCCGACACGAAGTTCTTCACGATCTCCTGCAGGCCGAAACCGATACCGACCGACAGCGCGCTGACGATCCACGCGAGGTTGCTCCACCTGACGCCGAGCAGCCCTAGCGTCATCAGCACGAGCAGCACGTAGCCGACGTTGGTGAACAGCGTGATCAGCGACACGCGCATCCCCGCGTCCATGCCGAGCGCCGGCATGAACTCGCCGTCGAGCCAGCGGCGCACCGAGCGCAGCAGGTAGAAGCCGATCGCGAACCCGATCACCGCGTTGAGGATCCGGTCGGGCATGATGTTCAGGCTCTGCAGCCGCTGGCCGCCGATCATCGCGACCGCGCTGTCGAGCAGGTCGCTCGGCGTCGTGCCGAAGCCGCCGGTCAGCAGCGCGATCGCCGCGATCAGCATCAGCAGGCTCGTGCCGAGGCCGGACACGACGGTGTGGGCCTGGTCGAGATGCCGGTCGTCGAGCGCGAACAGGTGCTTGATCTGCTTGCCGGTCGACAGGTTCGCGGAGAACAGGCTTTCGCTCGCGTCGCGCGTCAGCTGCGTCAGGATGTAGACGCTGCACACCACGATCTCGAACCAGACGAGCTCGTACGTGATGAAGCGCGCGACCGTGATGTAGCCAATCAGCAGCGCGACCAGCGACACGACGATCGCCAGCGTGACGCCGGCGTGAATCAGCCCGGCGAGCGTCGAGCGTTGCTCGGGCGCCTCGCCGGATGCCGCCAGCGCGGTGCGGACGCGATTCGCGCGCAGGATCGACGCGCCGACGGTCAGCGCGACGACGAGCGAGACGATGCCGCGGCCGAACAGCGTGACGGACAGGCTGGTATCGACGATCCGGTTGATCGACTCGAGCGTGCCGGACATCAGCAGCAGCGCGGCCAGCACGCCGGGGAACGGCTTCATCGCGAGCGCGACGGGATCGGCGAGCGCCGGCAGCCGCCATGACGGATGCTTCGTGCAGAGCAGCGCGCGGCCGAGGCCGGCGATCAGCGCGCAGGTCACGGCGAGCTTCGCGAACTGGTCCCACAGATCGGTCATCGAAGACGTGAGTTCGGAGTGGCGGGCGAGCGCGAGATAGAGGATCTGTACGGCGACCGCGGTCGCGAGCAGCGTCGAGAACGCCGTCGCCAGCGCCAGCGCGCTGCGGCGCAGCCGGGTGGGCGGCAGGCGGTTCAGGCAGAACCATGCGAGCCCGCGTTCGACGACGCGGCGGCCGCCGAGCCAGGCAGCGAGCGCGGCGATCAGCAGCAGCGTGGTGATGGCGCGCTGGCCGGGTGTCCAGGACGAGCGCAGCATGTCGCGCAGTTCGTCGTTGAAGTCCTCGAGCCGCTGGACGTCGTCCGGCGACAGGTGGAACAGCGGCAGCCAGAACTGCGCGCCGAAGATGCTGCCCGAACGGAACGCGAGCTGGTTCTTCAGCAGGCTGCGGTGCAGCTTCGCGAACTGGTCGTTCAGGTTCGCGAGGTTGGTCTTCTGGTCGGCGGCCTGTTTCAGCGCCGCGTCGATCTGCGCCTTGCGCGCGTTCAGCGTCTCCCGCTGCTGTTCGACGGCAGGCGTTTCGGGCGATGCGCCCGGCGCCGGTGGCGGGCCGAGGACGTCGAGCTGCGCCTGGACTTGCGTGCGCTGCGGCGCGAGCTGGCTCTGCAGCTTGTCGACGTCGGCGCTCAGTTCCTGGGTCGCGTCGCCGAGCTCGTCGAGCTCCTTGCTGTTGGTCGCGTTCGATGTCTGCTGCTTGATGCGGTCCTGTTGCACCTGCATCTGCTTGAGCCGCGCAACCGCGTCGTTCAGCGAAATGGTCGGCACGGGGACGCCGACGCCGCTCGCGCCCGGTGCGGACGCAGCCGTCGGAAACGCCGACGCGGTCGCGATCGCCGCGAACTGCAGCAGTGCGAACAGCGCGATCCGGCGTGCGTACGTGGAGAGTCGTTGTATGAACATGGAGTGCTTACGTTTTGCCGACAATGCCGGGTGCCGAAAGGCGCCCGGAAGCCGGGAGTTGGCCCGGTAGCATGTTACCGGGGCGTGGCGGCGGCGGCGCTGCCGATTGCGCACGTTGCCTGGCGTGTCTCGCGGTGCCGGCGCGGGCGCGCGACGGCCCGCCAGCCCCTTGCAGACGGGGCCGTGCCGGTTTCGGATGCGCGCGAGTGGCAGACGATCGCGATGCCTTCGAACCTTACGGATTCGACAGACGGTTACGCAAGTTACACATGGTCCGGCGCGAAAGTGGGGTGTCGGAACCGGTTCGCCACGCGACGCGGCGCGCGCGGCGTGCCGGTACAATGCGACGAATCGCCCGACGGCGGCCGGGCCGATCGGCCGCCGGACAACAACACACGACACGATCAGGAGACACGACCCAGATGGTCTCAACGGACAGCTTTCCCCAGGCAGCCACCTCGTCCTCTTCCATCGACGCCGGCTCGATTTCAGCCCGCCTCGACCGCCTGCCGCCGACCCGCAGCGTCTGGAAGCTCGTCGTGCTGCTGAGCCTCGGCTTCTTCTTCGAACTCTACGATCTGCTGTACAGCGGCTACGTTGCGCCGGGCCTCGTGAAAAGCGGGATCCTGTCCGCGACGACGCACGGCCTGTTCGGCACCACGGGCGTTGCGAGCTTCATCGCCGCGCTGTTCTCCGGCCTCTTCATCGGCACGATCGCATGCGGCTTCCTCGCGGACCGCTTCGGCCGCCGCGCGATCTTCACGTGGTCGCTGCTGTGGTACACGGCCGCCAACGTCGTGATGGCGTTCCAGGACACGGCAGGCGGGCTGAACTTCTGGCGTTTCGTCGTCGGCCTAGGGCTCGGCGTCGAGATGGTGACGATCGGCACGTACATCTCCGAACTCGTGCCGAAGCAGATCCGCGGCCGCGCGTTCGCGTGCGAGCAGGCGGTCGGCTTCGTCGCGGTGCCGGTGGTCGCGTTCCTCGCGTACCTGCTCGTGCCGCACGCACCGTTCGGCCTCGACGGCTGGCGCTGGGTCGTGCTGATCGGCGCGCACGGCGCGCTGTTCGTGTGGTGGATTCGCCGCGCGCTGCCGGAGAGCCCGCGCTGGCTCGCGCAGCAGGGCCGCGTCGACGAAGCCGACCGCATCATGCGCGCGCTCGAGGCGAAGGTCGAAGCCGAATACGGCCGGCCGCTGCCGCCGCCCGCGCCCTCCGAGCCGGTGCCGCCGCGCGGCAGCTTCCGCGACATGTGGGTGCCGCCGTATCGCAGCCGCACGATCATGATGACGATCTTCAACGTGTTCCAGACGGTCGGCTTCTATGGCTTCGCGAACTGGGTGCCGACGCTGCTGATCAAGCAGGGCATCACGATCACGTCGAGTCTCATGTATTCGAGCGTGATCGCGCTCGCGGCGCCACTCGGCCCACTGATCGGCCTCGTGATCGCCGACCGCTTCGAGCGCAAGTCGGTGATCGTCGCGATGGCGGCGGCGATCGTCGTCTGCGGGCTGCTGTTCAGCCAGACGACGGTGGGCGCGTTCCTGATCGTGCTCGGCATCGGCCTCACGCTCGCGAGCAACATCATGTCGTACAGCTTCCACGCGTATCAGGCCGAGCTGTTCCCGACGTCGATCCGCGCGCGCGCGGTGGGCTTCGTCTACTCGTGGAGCCGCTTCTCGGCGATCTTCTCGTCGTTCGTGATCGCGGCCGTGCTGAAGGGTTTCGGCACGTTCGGCGTGTTCGCGTTCATCGCCGGCGCGATGGTGATCGTGATGGCCGCGATCGGGTTCATGGGGCCGCGTACCAGGGGCATCGCGCTCGAAACCATTTCGAAGTAGTCGGGGGTTGCGCGTTCGCGTGTCGTATGCCGCATGCGCGTGAATTTCCGGGCGTTTCGGTTTTGTCTTGCCGGACACGCCCGGCGAAGCAACCTGCCGTGCAGCGGCGCATCAAGCGGCAATGAGTTGAAACAAAGTGTGACGAAGCGCAAAACCGCGGCGAAACCGGGGAAGCGGCCCTGCCGATTCGTGTCCGCGCGGGTAGAATGAAAGACCTGACGACTCATTAGCCGCCATTGGACCGAACGCGTTGTACTGCGAACGACTCCACCGCGAAGAGGCGTCGGCGCCGGGCACATGCGTGCGGCCGGCGTGTCGATGGCTCGCGCGGGAGATGCGCCGTTCGCAACGTGCGGCGGCCGGTTCGGCCGATGGTTTCGATCGCATGATGCTCTCCGACCTGACGCGGCGGTTGTACAAGCCGCGTTGCCGTACTCTCGCGGTCGCCACCCATGTGTGGCTCGCGGCCGTTCTCCCGATCTCCGTGCTTGTCGCGCGGCCCGCCTTTGCCGCGTCCGACGTGCCGTCGGCAACTGCTACGTCATCCTCATCAACGGCTTCGGCCGCGCATTCGGCTTCGCCGGCGCATGTGTCGTCGGGCGTCGCGTCGTCATCCGCGGCTTCGGCCGCGCATTCGGCTTCGCCGGCGCATGTGTCGTCCGGAGTCGCGCCGTCATCCGCGGCATCCGCCGCGCATCATGCGTCGCCCGCCAGCGGGGCATCCCCGGCTTCCGCCGCATCGGCAGCATCGGAGGCATCGCCTACATCGGCAGCATCCGGCACGCCGGCAAGCGAAGCCGAAGCACCCGCACCGACGCCGCCGCGCCGGCACCCGCCGCTGTCGGCCGACGAAGCGAAGAGCGCAACCGCGCGTGCGATCGACATGCGCAAGCGCTTCACGCAGGAAGTCACGCGACGCCTGAACGTGCCCGCGAGCGAGCAGCGCGCGTATGGCGTCCGCCTTCAGCAGGCGCTCGCCGATGCAGACCTCGGCGACCTGGCCGGCGAATACGTCGCGATCGTCGACCGCGCGCCGAACGTGCAGGCGCTGTTCATCTACTTCCGCGCGACGCCGACCAATGCGTGGCTGATGATCGGCGCGTCGCCGGTCGGCACCGGCTGGCCCGGCAAATACGATCACTTCCTGACGCCGCTCGGCGTGTTCCACCACTCGCCCGACAACATGGACTTCCGCGCGGAAGGCACGACGAACGACAACGGTATTCGCGGCTACGGCAAGCGCGACATGCGCATCTACGACTTCGGCTGGGTGGACGGCGAGCGCGGCTGGGGCAAGGGCGGCAAGTCGCCGATGCGCTTCCAGATGCACGCGACCGATCCCGATCGCCTCGAGCCGCTGCTCGGCATCCGGCACTCGAAAGGCTGCGTGCGGATTCCTGCTTCGCTGAACGCGTTCATCGACCAGCACGGCATCCTCGACGACGACTACGAGGCGCGCGTCGAGGACGGCAAGTCGTTGTGGGTGCTGCGCCGCGATCGCGACGTCACGCCGATCGCCGGGCGCTACCTGGTCGTGATCGACAGCGCGCGCAAGACACGTCCGGCATGGTCGCCGGCGCCGGGACGCAACGCATGGTCGAAGCTGCCGAAGAGCGGCGACACGGCGGACTGACGACAGCCGGTCCGCCGGCGCGACGAAGGCCGCGCGGCGTGGGCGCCGCAGTTCGACGCACTGGCCGCGACGCTCGCGGCGGCCTGAGCGCGTTGCCGGCCGTGTTCGCCGGCCGGCGCGTCAAGCGGCCGGCGCATCGTTCAGGTGGCGACGCAGGTCGCCCGCGAAATCGAACAGCGTGTAGTCGCGGAACGCGAAACGCCATGCGCCGTCGACGCGCTCGAACGCGTCGTGATAGCGGCCCGCCGCGATCGGCTGCAGCGCAAGGCCGTCGACGGCCTGCAGCACCGTGTAGTACGAGCGAGCCGTCGCGCGATGCGCGGCTTCGTCGATCTCGATGAGCGGATTCGTGATTACATGCTTCGTGCGCGGCGTGCCGCACGCGTAGCGCTTCACGCGCGCGTCGAACAGCGCGAGCAATTCATCGGCGCCGATCGTCGGCGCCGCTTCCTCGACCTTGATCTGCGCATGCCGGAACAGCGCCGCCATCCCCGGCAGGTCACCGGCGTCGAGCAGCTCCGCGTACCGGTACAGCAGGTTCGCGATTTGGACGGCGCTGTGGGTCATGCGGCCTCCGGCATCGATGGACGGGTTGCGTCGATGATGCGCGGTGCGGGCCGGGATCGCTTCGTCCGGGTGGACGAAGCGTCTTAGTCGTGCCGCGCTCAGCGGAAAATCTTCAGCCAGTCGAACAGGCCCGGATGCGGACGCCGCCTCGGTGCCGGCGCTGGCGCGCTGCGCGGCCGGAAGTCGGGCGAGAACTGCACATGCGGGTCGATCGCACGCGCACGCAGCGCCGCATCGTAGAACGAGCCGACGATCGGCAGCGCGCTGTGCGCGCCCGCGCCCCAGTAGTCGCTGCGCAGCGTCACGTTGCCGTCGTCGAAGCCGACCCACGCGCCGGCCACCAGTTGCGGATGCATCAGGATGAACCAGCCGTCCGTGTTGTCCTGCGTCGTGCCGGTCTTGCCCGCGACGTCGATGCGAATCCCGTAGCGCGAGCGGATGTCGGCACCGGTTCCGTAATCGACGACGCCACGCATCACGTCGACCAGCGTCTGTGCCGCGGCCACCGGCATCGCGCGTTCGGGCGGCGCGCTGCCGAACGCGGCGAGCACCTTGCCATCGCGATCCTCGATGCGCGTGATCATCTGCGGCGCGACGTACACGCCGCGGTTCGCGATCGTCCCGTACGCGGACACCATTTCCTTCAGCGTGACGGGGCTCGTACCGAGCGCGAGCGACGGCACCGCGTCGAGCGGGCTTTCGCGCACGCCCATCGCACGTGCGAGCTGTGCGACCCTGGCCGCGCCTTCGCGCTGCATCACCTGCGCGGTGATGCGATTGCGCGACAGGGCGAGCGCGTCGCGCAGCGTCATCGGCGCGTCCGTCGGCGGTTCGGCATCGGTCGGGCGCCACACCGCGTGCGCGCCGATCGGGATCGCCACCGGGCGATCGACGAACGTATCGTCCGGCCGCATGCCGTCCGCGAACGCGGCGCCATAGACGAACGGCTTGAATGTCGAGCCCGGCTGGCGCCGCGCCTGCACGACGTGATCGAACGGCTCGCTGCCGAAATCGGGGCTGCCGACCCACGCGCGAATCGCGCCGTTGCGCGGATCGAGCGCGACGAAGCCGGCCTGTACCTGCGTCTTGCGCTCGCATAACGCGCGCACGAACGCGCGATTCGCGCCGAGCTGCTTCAGCGCCGCCGCGTCGGCGAGCCCGGCGGCGCGCGCGTCGCGATAGTCGGGCGTCTGCCGGATGAAGCCGCGGAACAGGTCGTTGCGCAGCCCGCAGCCGGACGGGTTGTGCCACGCGTCATCGGCGATCGCCTGCAGGCGATCGGTTTGCTGCGTCAGCGCTCGCGTCGCCATCTCCTGCAATTGCGCATCGAGCGTCGTGCGCACGACGAGGCCGTCCGAGTAGAGGTCGTAGTTGTTGCGGTCGGCCCAGGCGATCAGCCACTTGCGCAGCTGCACCGCGAAGTGCGGGGCGGGGCCGGGTTGCGCGGTTTGCGGCTCGAAGTCGACGCGCAGCGGGCGGCGCTGCAGTTGCGCGAGCTGCCGCGGCGACAGCATGCCCATCGCGGCCATCCGCGCGAGCACGATGTTGCGGCGCTGGACCGCGCGCTCCGGATTCAGCACCGGGTTGTAGTAGCTGTTGCCCTTCAGCATCCCGACGAGCGTCGCGCTTTCGACGATGTCGAGCTGGTCCGCCGATTTGCCGAAATAGGTGCGCGCAGCCATTTCGACGCCGTACGCGTTGTACAGGAACGGCACGGTGTTCAGGTAAGTCTCGAGAATCTCGTCCTTGCTGTACACCGCCTCGATCTTGAACGCGGTGATCAGCTCCTTCACCTTGCGCGTGAGCGTCGGCGCGCGGCCGACTTCGTCCGGATACAGGTTGCGGGCGAGCTGCTGCGTGATCGTCGAGCCGCCCTGGCGGCTGCCCGAGAATGTATGCAGCCCCGCCGCGAGCGTGCGGCGCCAGTCGATGCCGTGATGCGCGTAGAAACGATGGTCCTCGGTCGCGATCAGTGCGTCGACCATGTGCGGCGAGATCTGCTTGAGCGGCACCCATTCGCGGTTCACGGGCCGGAACTCGGCGATCAGCTGGCCGTCGGCCGACAGCACGCGCGCGGGACGGTCGATGCGCGCCTTACGGATGTCGCCGATGCTCGGCGTGAACGGCACGAACGCGAGCAGGACCAGCAGGCCGAGCACGGGGATCGCGGCGAGCGTCAGCGCGACGCCGCGGCGCGTCGGATGGCGCAGGCGATGCCACGCGCCGGCGCCGAGCGCGCGGGCGCCGGTACGGCAGCGAAGCCACAGATCTCGAAGATACGGCACGAAGCGATTCACGGCGGCAGGAGCGCGAGCGGAAAAGGCGCGATCCTAGCAAACCGCGCAGCGTCACCTGTGGCCAAAACGCCGGTTTTCCTGCAGGCGTTACAGACGATTACGTTTGTTGCCCGCGGACAACTTTTCGTCGCATGCGTCGCCGCGATTCCTCCGACGAATCGACGCCGGCGGCTTCGCCGACCACGTCCGCGAGCCGCTGCGCGGCCGCTTCCATCCGTGCGCGATCGAACCCGCCGAAGCCGAGCACGAGGCCCGGACGCGCGGTGCCCGGCGCGAACATCGGCGACACCGCGCGCACCGCCACGCCTGCCTGCGCGGCGCGCGCCACCACGTCGAGATCGTCGATCCCGTCCGCGAGCCACAGCACGACGTGCATCCCCTGATCGCCCGGCTGCACCCAGGCGCGCTCGCGCGGCAGCCGCGCGCCGAGCGTGTCGATCAGCAGCGCGCGCTGTTCCGCGTAGACGCCGCGCACGCGGCGGATGTGGCGGTCGAGATGGCCTTCCGCGATGAAGGCGGCGAGCACGTGCTGATCGGCGGTCGGCGCGTGGCGATCCATCAGCACGCGCGCGCCGCAGAACGCGGGCACGAGCTCGGCGGGCGCGACCACGTAGCCGAGCCGCAGCGACGGGAACAGGATCTTGCTGAACGTGCCGAGATAGATCACGTGTTCCGGATCCAGGCCTTGCAGCGACGGGAACGGATAGCCTTCGTAGCGCAGCTCGCTGTCGTAGTCGTCCTCGACCACCCATGCGCGATGCGCGCGCGCCCAGCCGAGTAGCGCGTTGCGGCGTGCCATGCTCATCGGCATCCCGAGCGGATACTGGTGCGACGGCGTGACGAACGCCGCGCGCGCGTCCGGCGCGAGACGGATGCCGGCCTCGACCTCGATGCCGTCCGCGTCGACCGGCACGCGGACCATCGCGTCGCGCCGCCCGGTGCTCTCGAGCAGCGCGGTGATGCCGCGATAGGCGGGATTCTCGACCCACGCGCGATCGTTCGGGCCGAGCAGGATCTGGCTCGCGAGGTGCAGCCCCTGTTGCGTGCCGCTCGTGATGACGACCTGCTCGGCGCTGCAGCGCACCGAGCGCGAGCGGCGCACGTAATCGGCGATCGCTTCGCGCAGCGGCAGCGCGCCTTGCGGATCCGCATAACCGGACGGCGCGCCGGCGCCGCGGGCGCGCAGGCGGTTGCCGAGCCGGCGCCAGATGTCGTCGGGCGCGGTGAGCCCGACCGGCACCGAGATCGCGAACGGCACGGCCGGCAGCGGGCGGAATTCGCGGGCGATCCGCGCAAACGTCGCGGCCGGTTCGGGCAGGCCGGCGTGGGTGGCACGCTCGCGGGCGCCGGGCCGTGCGCCAGCCGGCGGCGACGGCTCGGCCAGCGCGTTCGCGACCCGCGTGCCGGCGCCGCCGCGCGACTCCAGGAAGCCTTCGGCGACGAGTTGCGCATACGCGTCGACGACGGTGCCGCGCGCGACCTGCAGCGATGCCGCGAGCAGCCGCGTGGACGGCAGCGTGTCGCCGGGCCGCACGTCGCCGCGGCGCACTGCGTCCCGCAACGCCTGCGCGAGCTGGCGGCTCAGGTCGCCGGCCGCGCGGTCGAGCGCGCCGAGCGACGGGATTTCGACGATCCGGGCGGTCCTGGCCATGATTCTGGTCTGCTGAAAATGTTCTAAACCGGCTCTACAGCATAAACCAGTTAGCGATCACAATCGGGGCATGACGGGCCGGTTCCGACCCGTTCCCTCCCAACCCTGTCTGACCGTGGAGCCGCCATGTATGTCCCCGCCGATTTCGCCGAATCCCGTCCCGACGTGCTGCGCGAACTGATCGTCCAGCATCCGTTCGGCACCCTGGTCACGCGCGGGAACAGCGGGCTCGACGCGAACCACCTTCCGTTCGAACTGCTGCCGGGCGACGGCGGCCTCGGCGAACTGCATGCGCACGTCGCGCGCGCGAATCCGGTCTGGCAGGACGTCGCGGATGGCGACGAGGTGCTCGTGATCTTCCGCGCCGGCGACGCGTACATCTCGCCGAACTGGTACCCGAGCAAGCACGTCGCGCATCGGCAGGTGCCGACGTGGAACTACGTGGTCGTGCATGCGCACGGCCGCATCACCGTGCGCGACGACGAGAAGTTCGTGCGCGGCGTGGTCGCGCGGCTGACGCGCACGCACGAGGCGTCGCAGCCGGCGCCGTGGAAGATGGCCGACGCGCCGAAGGACTATCTCGACACGATGCTGCAGTCGATCGTCGGGCTGCAGATCGAGATCACGCGGCTCGTCGGCAAGCGCAAGCTCGGGCAGAACAAGGCGGTCGACGACATTCGCGGCGCGGGCGACGCGCTGATCGCGGACGGGAATCTCGCGATCGGGGAGGCGATGCTGGCGGAAGCCGACGCGAAGCGCGGGTGAGTCACGGTGAATCGCACGGGGGCGCATGTGGCACCCCCGCCGGCGCACGCTACTGCGTACGCGTCGCGCCCTTCGTTCCCATTGTCCCTTCTGCCGCCTGCGCCAGCGCCCCCCGAATCGCCGCTTCCGTCTTGTCATACCCGCCCTCGCCATACCGCGTATAGACGACCTTGCCGTTCGCGTCGATCAGGTACAGCGCGGGCCAGTACTGGTTGCCGTACGCGCGCCACGTGTCGTAACGGTTGTCCTGCGCGACCGGATACTGGATGCCGAAGCGCTTGACCGCATCGGCGACGTTCTTCGCATCGCGTTCGAACGGATACTCGGGCGTATGAACGCCGACCACGACGAGCCCCTGGTCGCGATACTTCCGGTACCAGTCGTTCACGTACGGAATCGTATGAATGCAGTTGATGCACGAGTACGTCCAGAAATCGACCAGCACGACCTTGCCGCGCAGCTGGTCGAGCTTGAGCGGCGCGCTGTTGTGCCATTGCTCGATGCCGGTGAAGTCGGGCGCCGGCGTGCCGGCCAGCGAGGCGGGCATGCCCGCGTCGTCGCGGGTGCCGGCGAACGCGGCGAGCCCGGCCGTGGCGGCGAGGGCGATCACGAGGGCGGCGGTCTTGAGTCTGGTCGGCATGGCGGTTCTCCGGTTCGGCCGGCCGCCGCGCGGGGGCGGCGGCCGGACAGGTTTCGACAGCCCTCATTGGGCCGCGCCGACGTATCTGCGATGTGTCCGGCAAGCCGCGTGTGTGCAATGTTGTGTGTCGTCACGGCGGCGCGATACATTGGGATACAAACGGGTGCCCGCGGTGGGGTATAAAAGCGGACATCGCCAGCCGGAACATCACGCCAACGACACCGCCCATGGACAAGATCGACCACGTACTGATCGTCGACGACGATCGCGCGATCCGCGAACTGATCGCGGACTACCTGGAGAAGAACGGCATGCGCGTGTCGCTCGCCGCGAACGGCCGCGAGATGCGCAACGCGCTCGACGACGGCGCGCCCGACCTGATCGTGCTCGACCTGATGATGCCCGGCGAGGACGGCCTCACGCTGTGCCGCGATCTGCGCGCGGGCAAGTTCCGGACGGTGCCGGTGCTGATGCTGACCGCGCGTGGCGAGGAAACCGACCGCATCATCGGTCTGGAGATGGGCGCCGACGACTATCTCGCGAAGCCGTTCGCGGTGCGCGAGCTACTCGCGCGGATCCGCTCGGTGCTGCGCCGCGCGCGCATGCTGCCGCCCGGCATGCAGGTGACGGAGTCGGCCGCGATGCTCGCGTTCGGCGAATGGCGGCTCGACACGACGGGGCGTCACCTGCTCGACGCCGAAGGCACGCTGGTCGCGTTGAGCGGCGCCGAATACCGGCTGTTGCACGTGTTCCTCGACAATCCGCAGCGCGTGCTGACGCGCGACCAGCTGCTCAACCTCACGCAGGGCCGGCAGTCCGATCCGTTCGACCGGTCGATCGACCTGCTCGTGAGCCGGCTGCGCCAGCGCCTGCGCGACGGCGCGCGCGAGCCGCGCTACATCAAGACGCTGCGCAACGAGGGCTACGTGTTCTCGTCGGCGGTGACCGCGGTCGAAGGCGACGCATGAGCGCGCGCACCCCGTGGCACTGGCCGCGCTCGCTGTTCGCGCGGCTCGCGCTGATCCTGTGCGTGGGCCTCGCGCTCGCGCAGACGCTGTCGTTCTGGCTCACCGTCACCGAGCGCGACCAGGCGACCACCAACCTGATGATGGGCTACATCGAACGCGAGGTCGCGAGTTCGGTCGCGCTGCTCGATCACCTGCCGCCCGACCAGCGTGCCGCGTGGCTGCCGCGTCTCGCACGGCGCAGCTACGCGTTCATCCTCGGGCCCGGCGAGACGGGCACGCCGCCGGAGGCGCGGCTCTCGGCGCGCGTCGAGCGCTCGATCTCGGACGGCATCGGCGGCGACTATCCGCTGACGGCGAACGCGATCCCCGGCGATCGCGAACATCTGCAGGTGCATCTGCGCCTGACCGACGGCTCGCCGCTGACGATCGACATCCACCCGATGTCGACGGTGCCGCTGTCGGGCTGGCTGCCCGTCGTGCTCGCGCTGCAGCTCGCGGTGCTGGCCGGGTGCTGCTGGCTCGCGGTGCGGCTCGCGACGCGGCCGCTGAAGCAGCTCGCGCAGGCGGCCGACGCGCTCGGCCCCGACCTGAAAGGCGAACGCCTGAACGAGGACGGGCCGTCCGAAGTCGCGCGTGCCGCGCGGGCGTTCAACGCGATGCAGGACCGCATCGCGCAATACATGGCCGAGCGCATGCAGATCCTCGCGTCGATCTCGCACGACCTGCAGACGCCGATCACGCGGATGCGGCTGCGCGTCGACGTGATGGACGACGACGCGCAGGGCGCGAAGCTGCGCCAGGACCTGCTCGAGATGGAGCATCTGGTGAAGGAAGGCGTCGCGTATGCGCGCACGCTGCACGGCACGGAAGAGGCCGCGCGCCGGATCGATCTCGATGCGCTGCTCGACAGCATCGTGTGCGACTACACGGATGCGGGGCAGGACGTCGCGCTGCATGGCGGCGGCCCGCTCGCGCTCGTCACGCGGCCGAAGGCGCTGCGCCGGATCGTCGGCAACCTCGTCGACAACGCGCTGAAGTTCGCGGGCGCGGCCGAGATCGACGTGCAGGCGGCGCCGGGCGGCGGCGCGGTCATTGCGGTGCTCGACCGCGGGCCGGGCATTCCGGACGATCAGCTCGATGCGGTGTTCGAACCGTTCCGGCGCGTGGAGACGTCGCGCAATCGCGAGACGGGCGGCACGGGGCTCGGCCTCGCGATCGCGCGGCAGCTTGCGCTCGCGATGGGCGGCACGCTCACGTTGCGCAACCGGCCGGACGGCGGCGGACTCGAAGCGCGGTTGACGCTGGTGAACGCGACCTGACGGGGCGCCCCGAGATGCGGCGTCGAGCGCGTCGCGGGCTTCTGGGTCGAAGCGGGCTGCGTCACACGCGCTGCAGATGCGCGTCGACGAGCGGCGCGAGCGTTTCGGCATGCACGGCCGCGAGATCGTGCCGGCCGCCCGGCACCACGTGCAGCCGTGCATCGGGCAGCCGTTCGAGCAGGCGTTTGCCGGCCGCGACCGGGCTGATCGGATCGTCGTCGCCCCACAGCAGCAGCGTCGGCTGCGCGATGCGGCCGATGCCCTGCGACAGGTCGGCGCGCAACGTCAGGAACCAGTCGGGCAATTGCGGGTTCGCTTGCGCGAAGCCGGCGCGCCAGTCCTGCGCGCCGAGCCCCTGCATGTCGAGGCCGCCCGACGTGACCGTCAGCACCAGGTGCGTGACGAGCGGTGCACGTTCGAGTGCCGCGCGCATCGCGATCACGCCGCCCATCGATTGCGCGATCACGGCGGTCGGCCGGTCGATCGCGCTCAGCACATGGCGCACGAGACCGTCGAAGTCGTCGACGGCCGGATCGCGCGGCGTGTCGCCGAAGCCCGGATAGCCGACGATCCGACGCTCGGCCGGATGCGCGAGGCGGCTCGCGAGCGGTTGCCAGAAGGCGGTGCTGCCCGACGCGCCGGGCAGGAACAGCAGTTGTGACGGAACGGGCATGACGGATCGGCTTTCTGGTGAACGAAGCGGGTGAATGGAAGGCGGCGATGCGTCAGCACCGGCCGGTGCGCAGCGCGACGGTCCAGTCGTCGCGGCCGCGCGATGCCGCGGTGGCGGCGGCCGTATGCCAGTCGTATTCGACCGCATGGAATTCGGCGTGCCAGCCGGCCGGCGTGCGCGACACCATCGCGTAGCGCGCATGCGGCGAACCCGTTTCGATCCGGTGCGGGTGCGGTAGATCGTCCGCGTACGCTTGCAGCCCGACACTGCCGGGGTTGACGATCAGCCGGCCGTCGTCGAGTTTCGCGAGGCGCGGCACATGCGTATGGCCGCACAGAATCAGCGAGGCCGTCTCGTCGCCCGCGCGCTGCGCGATTTCATCGGGCGTCGCCGCACGGCAGCCGTCGGGCGTGACCGTTTCGAGGAAGTAGACGAGGTCGCTGGCGGGCGTGCCGTGCACCATCAGTACATCGTCGCCGAGCGTCAGGCGCTCGGGCAGCGCGGCGATCCATGCGCGATGGTCGTCGCGCAGCGTGTCGTGCGCCCAGCGGTCGGACAGCCGCATCGTGTCGCGATCGCCGGTCAGCAGTTGCCGTTCGTGATTGCCCTTGATGGTCGGCAGGTCGAGCGCGATCAGGCGGTCGGCCGTTGCGGCAGGATGGAGCGCGCCCGACACGATGTCGCCGAGGTTGACGATCACGTCGGCGCCGCGGCGGCGCACGTCGTCGAGCACCGCGTCGAGCGCGGCGAGGTTGCCGTGGATGTCGGACAGCGCGGCGATTTTCATGGCGAAGGAGTCGAGGCGGGGAACGGCGATTGTCGCGAATTCGCCGCGGGTCGTCCATTCGCGTCGACGGCGTGCGGATCGGCGCGTCGCGCGTCGCGTCGACCCGTCAGTCGGTCGCGAGGCGCGCGTACAGCGCGAAATCGCCCGGCATGCCGCGCACCATCCGGTATGCGCGCAGCAATCCTTCGTACCGGTAGCCGCATTTCTGCAGCACGCGCGCGGAGCCGGCATTGCTGGTCAGCACGACGCCCTGGATCCGCATGAAGCCGCCTTCGGCGAACGCCCATGCGGTGACGCTCGCGCACAGCGCGCTCGCGATGCCGCGCCCCCAGTGCGACGGCGCGAGGTCGTACGCGATCTCGGCCGAGCGGTTCGCGGTGGATACCGTATGCAGCCCGATGGTCCCGGCGAGCGCGCCCGACGCGTCGTCGACGATCGCGAGGCGGCGGATCGAATCCGGATGAGCCGATTCGATGCCGTCGAACAGCGGCAGCAGATCGTCGCGCGCATGCAGGTTCCAGCTCGTGTGGCGGACGACGTCGGGATTCGACAGGTATGCGTACCACGTGTCGAGATCCGCGCGGTCGAGCTGGCGCAGCGACAGGCCGGGGAAACCGGAGCGGGGCGGGACGTCGATTCTCATCGCGAGCCCGTTGAGAACGTTGCGGGTAATGCGACCCGCGCGAACGGCGCGCCTGAAGCGCTCGAAGCGCCCGAAGCACCGCGCATGCCGATGCTCCTACGCAGCATGCCGCCGATACAGCGCGAGCGATCCCGCCAGCGCGAGCAGCATCGCGCCGCACGTGCGTTCGAGCCACAGCGCGCCCGAGCGCTTCAGCAGCCGCATAGCGCGCGCGCCGAGCAGCGCGTAGCCGAACATCACGGCGCCGTCGAGCAGCGCGAACGTGACCGCGAGCGCAACGTATTGCGGTGCCAGCGGGGCGGCCGGATCGAGGAACTGCGGCAGGAACGCGGAGAAGAACAGATAGCCCTTCGGATTCGTCACCGCGGTCAGGAAGCTCTTCGCGAAGATCGACGCGTTGCGTTCGTACGCCGCGCCGCCATGCGCGACGGCGACGTCGAGCGAGCCCTTCGACGTGAGCAGCCGGATGCCGACGTACGCGAGATAGGCGGCGCCGAGCCATTTCACCACCGAGAACCAGAACGCCGAGGCCATCAGCAGCGCGCCGAGGCCGAGCGCGACCGCGACGATCAGCACGAAGTCGGACAGCATCGCGCCGGCGAAGCCGTAGGCCGCGCGGCGCGCGCCGTAGCGCGAGCCGTTGGTCAGTGCGAGCAGCACGGTCGGGCCGGGCGTCGCGATCCCGACGAACGCGACGGCGGCGAAGATCAGCAGGGTCGATTGATGCATGCCGAAGACTCCCGGTGGAAGGCGGGTGCCCGATTATCGGGCGCGCGGCCTCGCGCTGTACAGGGACGTCCGCCGCGCGGCTGATTATCTCGATTTTGGCAAGAAGCTGTTTTCATTATTGCGCTATCGACCGGAACCGGTTCCAACTACCATGGCGGCCGCGGCGGGCATGCTGGCCGCGACGTCGCGCGCGCGTTTCGCATGCGCGCGTTCCCGTGTGCGGACGCTGCCGGCCTCGCCATGCCGGCGGATCTCGCCGACCGCACGCGCTACTCGCATAGAACAACGGGCTCACCGCCCGGAGACGCTAAAAAATCATGAACAAGCAACTGATCGCAGCACCGCTGCTGCTCTCGCTCGCGGGCATCGCCTCCGCGCAAAGCTCCGTCACGCTGTACGGCATCGTCGATGCGGGCGTGACCTATCGCAGCAACGAACGGGTCGGCTCGCCGGGCGCCTATACGGGGCGCTCGGACGTCGCCCTGACTACCGGCAACCTGTCCGGCAGCCGCTGGGGCATCAAGGGCGCCGAGGATCTCGGCGGCGGGATGCGCGCGCTGTTCGTGCTCGAGAACGGCTTCGACATCACCAACGGCACGTCGGGCCAGGGCGGCCGCCAGTTCGGCCGGCAGGCGTTCGTCGGCGTCGGCAGCGACCGCTACGGCACGGTCACGCTCGGCCGCCAGTACACGTCGCTCGACGACTTCGTGAGCCCGGTCGGCCCGTCGTCGTTCATCGGCGGCTTCGGCGCGCATCCGGGCGACATCGACGACCTCGACCAGACCGCGCGCGTCGACAGCTCGATCAAGTACACGAGCGCGAACTACGCGGGCTTCACGTTCGGCGCGCTGTACGGCTTCGGCAGCCAGCCGGGCAGCATGAAGCAGCGCAACACGTGGAGCGTCGGCGCGGCGTACGCGGCAGGGCCGCTGCGTGTGGGCGTCGGCTACGAGCATTCGGACAACAGCAAGACGGGCGCGACCGACCCGACCGCCGGCAAATGGCGGAGCACCGACGACGGCCTGTTCAACTCGTCGATCAACGAAGGCTATGCGAGCGCGCAGTCGCAGCAGATCATCGCGACCGGCGCGACGTACGACTTCGGCCCGGCCGTGGTCGGCGTGAACTACAGCAACGTGCAGTACCGCAGCGGTGCCCAGTCGCTGTTCAGCGGCCATGCGACGTTCAACGTCGCGGGCGTGTTCACGCGCTGGAACGTGCAGCCGCAGACGCAACTGTTCGCGGGCTACAGCTACACGCGCGGCAGCGAAGTCGACGGCATCGACAACCGTGCGCAGTATCACAACGTCACGCTCGGTGCGGTCTACGACCTGTCGAAGCGCACCAGCGTGTACCTGCTCGGTGCGTACCAGCATGCGTCGGGCACGACGCTCGACGCGCTCGGCCGGCCGGTGGCGGCGACCGCGTCGGTGTCGGACAAGGCGAACGGCCACTCGTCCGACTCGCGATCGCAGGCGATCGTCAGCCTCGGGCTGCGTCAGAAGTTCTGATGGCATGCGCATGACCGGGGGCTCGCGTTCGATGCGGGCCGCCGGTTGCGTGGATGCATCTGTTCCACCGGCAGCGCGTGATTGACGTCGTCGATGCGCTGCCCAAGTACCTCGACGGCCGGGACGGCCCGACGCTCGACAGCGCGAGCTGACCTTAACCGGCCGCCACCCGCCGGCGTGCGGCCGTGCTCATTCACCGCCGCCCACTTCCCTTCGCCGCACGCGCGGTACATCCCGGACCTCGTCCGCATCTTCATCGGCAACGGCATTCCGCCGCACACTGCCTTATTTCATATATTCACGATTTACCCGGCAAGGCTGCGTGCGCCGGATAATATTTTTTCTCTTTCATTTTTATTTCGATTTGTAATAATCGAATCGGTTTCCTGGAAATGAAAATCAATGCTCGCATGTCAGAAAAAATGACGTGCGAGCATTAGGAAATCCGGAACAAAGTGCCGGTAATGACGGATCGCAACGGCGTTGGTTGACGGGTTTCACGGTGGTGACCCCGGCATGCCCCATCGCTGGTCAATTCGCGTCGTGCGGTAAGGGAACGTAATGAATCGCTTGCACGGTAATTGAACCGGTTCTTGAAAAAATCACCGATATTTCATACGCGGCGAATTAGAGTGTCGAAAAACGATCGTCCGGGAGCATCATTCATGTTATCGAAACAAATTCGCGCGGCATTGCTTGGATTGTGCATGGCAATGCTGGTGCCGGTCAGTCACGCACAAGCGCAATACACGACGGACTGGCTCGCGAACACGTTCGGCACGCTCGCCGCGCACGTCGGCAACGGCGCGCGCTCGCTGTGGGTCGCCCCCGAGGGCGTGATCTATACGGCTTCGCGCTGGGACGAGAACGCGGGCGGCGTCGCGATCTACCAGAACGGGCAGACGCTCGGCACGATCGGCATCCACGACGAATTCCAGGGCGGCGCGATCACCGGCAATGCGAACGCGCTGTTCGTCGCGCTCGGCTACAACCGCACGTTCGGCAGCGGCTCGGTCGGCCGCTACAACCGCAGCACGAACCAGCGCGACCTGCGCATTCCGGTCAGCACGTGGACGGGCATCCAGTACGCGGACGTGATCACGGGCCTCGCGACGGCCGGCAACCTGCTGTACGCGAGCGACTTCTATGGCAATCGCGTGCGCGTCTACACGACGGACGGCGTGTGGCAGCGCGACATCGGCGTATCGGGGCCCGGCGCGCTGGCGCTCGACGCGGCCGGCAACCTGTGGGTCGCGCGCAAGAGTGCGGGCGTCGTCGCGCAGTTCAGCCCGACGGGCACGGCGATGAGCACGATCCAGATGGCGGCCCGTTCGCGGCCGGCATCGCTGTATTTCGATGCGCCGCGCGGGCAGTTGCTGGTGGGCGACGAAGGCCCCGACATGAACATCAAGATCTACGCGCTCGTGGGCCAGCCCGTGCAGCTCGGCACGTTCGGCGTGCAGGGCGGCTATCTCGACACGACGTCGGGCATCAAGGGGCAGGTCGGCGACAAGCGCTTCACGCGCGTCGCAGGCATCGGCAAGGACGCGGCCGGCAACCTGTACGTGCTGAACAACGCGTGGGGCGGCGGCTGGGATCTCGGGCGCAACGGCAGCACCGACCTGCATTCGTACAACCCGACGGGCGCGCTGCAATGGAAGCTGCAGGCGCTGAACTTCGAGGGTGCCGCCGCGCCCGATCCGGCGACCGACGGCGCGTTCTTCTACAGCGGCAACAACGTGTACACCGGCACCGCGGGCGGCACGTTCGTCGCGAACACGATCGATCCGTTCAGCTATCCGAAGGACCCGCGCCTCGACATGAACGACTACCAGCGCGGCCAGCATTTCGGCCAGCTGGCGCTGGTAAAGGGCACCCGGATGCTCGTCGCGACCGGGCAGAACCCGGGCAACTACAACCTCTATCACTTCAACGGCGCGAGCGGCTACATCGCGATTCCGGACGGCTCGATTCCCGGCAAGCCGTTCAACACGACGCTGCAGGTAACGGCAGGTTTCTCGCTCGACGACAACGGCGACGTGTGGGCCGGGCTCGATCGCACCAACAACATCTCCCACTATCCGATGACGGGTTTCGACGCGGCCGGGAAGCCGACATGGGGCAAGCCGGTGCAGATTCCGATTCCGCGCACCGTGCTGCCGCTCACGCGGATCATCTACCAGGCCGACAGCGACACGATGATCCTCGCGCAGGGCATCTCGGGCAGCTGGGACTGGACCGCGATGAACGGGCACATCGAGGTCTATCGCGGCTGGATGGCCGGCAACACGAGCACGCCGAACGTGGCGATCAACCTGACGAGCGCGAATCCGAAATCGATGGCTGCGGCCGGCCACTACCTGTTCGTCGGCTACGTGCACACGGTGCCGAACGTCGACGTGTTCGACCTGAACACCGGCAGCCTCGTCACCACGCTGACGAACTCGAACACGTCGGCGATGGACGTCGGCAACGACGTCGACTCGATGTACGGCATCCGTGCGTACCTGCGCTCGACCGGCGAATACGTGATCACGAAGGACAACTACAACGGGTCGAGCCTCGTCGTGTATCGCTGGCGTCCGTGATGGTGCAAGCGGCGCCGCCCGGGCCGGCCAGGTCTCATGGCGCGCCGGGCACGCGGCCGTTCACCTCGCGTCCGTACATCGAGTCGGGCGTGTCGTGGAATTTCGCGCGGGTGTCCTGCACCGAGCCGGTGAAGCGCGGGTCCTGCGGGCGTTCGTGGCTGTCCATGAAGGTCGCGACGTCCCACGCTTCCTGATCGGTCAGCGTGCCGCCGAGCCCGAGCGGCATGTTGGCCTTCACGAAGCCGGCCGCGTTGCGGATGTCGCCCATCCCCGCGCCCCAGTTGAACGAGCGTGCGCCCCAGAGCGCCGGAAAGACCGGCTTGCCGCCGCTCGATTGTCCCTGGCCGTCCGCGCCGTGACACAGCGCGCAGTGCTGCGTGTAGACGGCGGCGCCGCGCGCGTAGTCGGCTTTTTGTGCGGGCGGCGGCAGTTTCGGGAAACCCTGGCCGGGCAGTTTCGTGCCGACTGGCGCGCCCTTCGCGAGCCAGTACGAATAGGTTTCGAGCGCAACGAGAATCGGATCGCCGGCCGGCGGCGCCTTGCCGTTCATGCTGTATCTGAAGCAACCCTGCAGGCGTTCGGCGAACGTGTTCACGTGGCCGTTCTTGATGCGGTAGGCCGGGTACAGCAGGTAGGCGGCCCACATTGGGCTCGAATCGGGCCGGCGGCCCGCGTCGAGGTGGCAGCTCGCGCAGGTCAGCTTGTTGCCGACGTACTTGCCCGCGAGCTCGGGTGTGTGCAGGAAGATCTGCTCGCCGAGCTTCACGGTCTTGCCGAAGTCGTCGGCGGGTATCGCGGATTCGGGCGGCGGCGTGAACGGCTTCGCCGTCGTCGTCGTCGCGGGAACGGTGGCTGTGGCGGAGGCGGAAGCGGCGGAGGCGGAAGCGGAAGCGGAAGCGGCGGCCGGGGCGTCCTGCGGCGCGGCCGCGCACGCGAGCGCGGGCAGCCAGGCCGTACCGAGCAGCGCGGCACGCGCGCCGCGGACCACCACCGAGCGGTCGATCATCGTTGTTCTCCGTTCGCGGCGCCGCCGCGCGCATAGTAGGCGGCCACCGCGTCGATATCGGCGTCGGACAGCTTGCCGGCAATCATCGGCATCAGCGCCATCGGGCCGGGCGCGCGCGTGCCGCGCTTCCAGCCGTTCAGCTGGCTCGCGATGTACGCGGCCGGCTGGCCGGCGAGCGGCGGAAACGCGGTGCCTACGCCGAGGCCGCCCGCGCCGTGGCATTGCGCACAGGCGGGCAGGCCCTGCGACCAGCGTCCGCGCGTCGCGAGCCACGCGCCGGTGTTCGCCGGGTCGATCGACGCGGCGTCGGAAGCGGCAATGGCGGGCGGCACGGGCAGGCTCGCGAAGTACGCGGAGACCGCGTCGCGATCGCGCGGCGACAGCAGTTTCGCGAGCGGCTGCATGACCGGATTCTGGCGGCTGCCGTCGGCGAACGCGGCGAGTTGAGCCGAAAGATAGGCGGCATGTGTGCCGGCGAGCCGCGGAAAGCCGGCGGCCGCGTTGCCTTCGCCCTGGGCACCGTGGCAGCCGATGCATGCAGCCACGCCCGTCGTCGTGCCCCGGGTGGCGATGGTCTTGCCGAGCGCGACGTCGTCCGCGCGCGCGTTGCCGGCCAGGAGCGCTGCCGCGGCGAGCAGCAGCGGCGCGAACCGGCGTCGCGGTGTGTCGCCCGAATCGTTCACGGGTCCCCTCCTCATTGTCTGTCTTGTGGCGTGCGCAATTGCGCGATCAACCCGCGTCGGGCCGGTCCTGCCGTGGCGCAAGCTGCGGTGTCGGTGCCGTCGCGTCATATTGCCCGAAGCCGTAGCGCGCGAAAATCCGGAACGCCTCGGGCGACTGGATGTACGCGAGCCACGCGCGTGCGGCGTCCGGATGCGGCGCGTGCTTCACCATCGCGCCTGCATAGATCGCCGTCGTATTGTGCGCGGCCGGAATGTCGATGTGCATCAGCGGATGCCCGACCTGTTCCTGGAACGCCGCTTCCGATTGCCACAGCACGCCGGCGTCGGCGCGTCCCTGCATCAGGAACAGCGCGGTTTCCCGATGATGAATGTGCGTGAGTTCGGTCGTGCCGGCGCGCGCCTTGTCGTCGTAGACGGTGCGCGCGAGCGTATCGCCGCCGCCGGCTTTCACGAGCGATGCGCGGATCTGCCGCGCGACGCCTTCGAACGCCGGGTTCGGCATCGCGAGCTTCACGTCGGGCCGCGCGAGATCGCTCAGCGACGCGATGTGCTTCGGATTGCCCGCGCGCACCATGATCGTCAACTGGTTGGTCACGTAGGGTACGGCCGGACCGTCGGGCGTGCCGTCCGCGATCAGTTCGTCGATCTTGCCGAGCCCGGCGAAATACGCTTCGGGCTCGACCGTCCACGTCATGTTGCCGACGGTGATCGTACCGCCCGCGTGAATCTGCTTCACGAGCAGGCCGGGCGGGGTCGTTTCCGAGTAGATGCGGCCGCGGTATTCCGGAATCAACTTTTGGAATGGAGTTCAATCACGTCGCCGGGGCAGGGCGGCGACACATGACGAAATTTGCGTGACCAGTAATTTCTGACAGTTGCTTATTTTTCGCCGTTATATTTTTCGAAAAATTGAATAACTCAACGCGATTGTGCGGAGGTCCATTTGGTGCGCATTTTTTAGAATGTGAGCGCCCTCACGCCATGAAGGACGATACGCGCGGGAACTGTTCGCTTTTATCACAGATGGTACTGGGCGATTGCTGTACGTTGGGGTGATGTAAAAAATACCAATGCTCCCGAGGAGAGAGATTGCGGTGCATTGACTCGGAAAATATTGCAGGCTTGCTGTTTTTACGTTTGTTATCAAATCGGGAAGGTCGTTGTGTCAAAATCTCGTCTGACCTTTTGTCCTTTCGATTTATGTGCATGTTAATTTCCCGAGGAGATATTCGATATGGGTAGGTTGCCCAACGCGTTGATGCTCGACGCGGGTATCGAGCAGACGAACCGGACGCTCATCCTGGACACTCCTCTCGGGGCAAGAGTGCTTTTGCCGCAGCGCGTTATCGGTGAATCTCGCGTGGGCCGGGATTTCGAGCTCACAGTCGACGTCGTTTCCCGGGAGCAAGCGCTCCAGTTGAAGAACCTGATGGCGCAACCTGTCACGTTATGGGTGCGTCAAGCCGACGAGTCTTACCTGCCCTGGCACGGCTACGTTTATGCCACGCGACGCCTCGGCGCGGACGGGGGACTCGTTTACTACCAGCTTTCCTTTTCATCGTGGATGCGCTTTCTGCAGTACCGCAAGGATGCGCGCATCTTCCAGGACCTGACGACTGCCGACATCCTGACTGAAGTGTTCAGCGGCCACATGCAGGCAAAGGGCCACTTCCGTGTTGACACGAAAGACCCGGGCGCAGTGCGGTCTTATTGCACCCAGTACGAAACCGACCACAATTTCGTCCATCGGCTGATGGAGTCAGAGGGGTGGTTCACGTACGTGGAGTATGCCGAGGACGGTAAGTCCCATACGGTTGTCGTGACCGACGACCTCTTCAATTGCAAGGCGCTCGCTACCCAGCGAGTACCGTTCTACCGCGGCGACCAAGACGGTCAGGCCGGCACACTCGTCGAATGGAGCGGCGAGCGTACGACGCAAAGCGTCGGATATGCGTTCAGCACGGCGGATTACAAACGTCCAACGCGCGCTTTGCAGCGGGCGGACCGGTCTACGGTCGACCAAGGCGATATCCCGCAGCAGTTGGAAGTCTACGAATACGCGGGCCACTATAGCTTTCCGGTTACCGGCGAGTCCTACGACCGTGGCGAGCGCGCTATGCGAATTCGACTTGAAGAGATGGCCTCGCGCAGCAAACGGTTTTTCGGGGTGGGCAGTGTGCCGTGCATGGACGCCGGTCGATGGTTCACGCTCGAAGACCATCCCGAGCACGAAGCAGACAAGCCTGAGGACCGCGAGTTCGCGATTCTCGGCGTGCGTTGGGCTATCCAGAACAATCTGCCGCTGGGCAACAGCCGTCCCTTCCCGGGTAGCCTGCAGCGGCGCCTGTCGCGTCTGCGTGCCGAATACAAGGACCGGCAGGCCGCATTCGTGTCCAAAGACCCGTTAGGTAATGAAAGCTTCGTGCTGGCCGAAATCGAGGTCCAGCGCCGCTCGGTGCCATTCCGCAGCCCGTTCGAGCACAGAAAGCCGGTCATGCACATGCAGACGGCCACTATCGTGGGACCGGCGGGTGAGGAGGTGTACACGGACGAGTTGAACCGGGTGAAGGCGCAGATGCACTGGGACCGTCTGGGTAGCAATAACGAGACGTCATCGTGCTGGATGCGGGTGATACTGCCGCACGCCGGCAAAGGGTTCGGCGGTGTGTTTGTTCCGCGAATCGGGCAGGAAGTGGCCGTCAATTACCTCGACGGGGATTGCGACCGCCCGGTCGTCAGCGGAGTGCTCTTTCACGCTGTCAACACGCCACATTGGCATTCGAACGGCCTGCTGTCCGGTTTCAAGTCGCAGGAGTACAGCGGGCAGGGTTTCAATCAACTCGTCTTCGACGATTCCACGTCGCAGAACCGGGCGCAGCTTTTCAGCTCGACGGCGAATTCGTATCTGCACATCGGCTATCTCATCGACCACAGCGGCAATACGCGCGGCAACTACCTTGGAGCGGGATTCGAACTGAAGACCGAGGCGTCAGGCGCACTGCGGGCCGGACGCGGGCTCTACGTGTCGACCTACGCCCGCGGCGGTACGTCGAGTCAGCCGCTGGATGTGAAGGAAGCCACGCAACACCTTATCGATTCGAGCGGCGTGATTCAGCATCGCTCACTCGCGGCAGCTGACGGCAAGGCCGAGACCCTGGACGACGCACAGGACGCCATCAAGGACTTCGCTGCGACGACGCAGAGCGATGCGCAGGGCTCTATGGCGGGCGGCAGGACAGCGGGTGGCGGCACCGGAAGCGCCAACGCATTTTCGCAACCCGTCATGCTGCTCGCGAGCCCGGCTGACATGGGACTGTCGACGCAGAAATCACTCCACGCAGCAGCCACCCAGCACGTCAATCTGGTCAGCGGCGAGAGCACCTATGTGTCGGCGGCCAAGTCATGGATTGCCAGCATTGGCGAGAAACTGAGCTTCTTTGTGCAGAACGCCGGTATCAAGCTGTTTGCCGGCAAAGGCAAGGTCGAAGTGCAGGCGCAGTCGGACAACATCGAACTTACGGCAGACAAAACCGTGAAGGTCGTGTCCACGTCCGATTCGGTGAATGTTACGGCCCAGAAGGAAATCACCCTCACCGCCGGCGGCGCAACGATTCGCATCGCCGACGGCAAAATCTTCATCCATGCGCCGGGATTGGTCGAGGTCAAGGGCAGTCCACTCGTCTTCGATGGCCCGGGGGGCGATAACGCATCGGCGCAGCTTGCGCCTTCAAAGTCGTGCGCCCAGCAGTTCGCAGCCGCAGCGCAGGCCGGCTCGGCACTCGTGTAGGGCGGTCAGCATGGTTCACTACGTTATCGTTGAAGTCGTCAACGGGAAGCTCGAGCTGCTTGGCGTGCCGCCGGTCTATGAAGTCGGTGAGTTGGTTCCCGCGGCTCGTCCCGAGCTCGAGGGCGTGGCTCCCGTGCTGTACTGCGCCGAGCATCCCGAACTGCAATTGCCAGCGTTGAGAGAGCGCGCCGAATCGGACCTGGAGAATGGCTTGCCGCCGGTCGTTTGCGCCATTGTCGAATGCGGCAAGGCGACGGGCCGGCTACAGCACCATCTGGCGGACCGGTTGATACTGCGGGCGCCAACTTCGGGCGATGCGGTCTTCCGCTACTACGACCCGCGCGTGTTTCCGCACTTGGGTCGCATCTTGAAGGCTGAGCAGATGGGTGCTCTTCTGGGGCCGGTTGCATCGTGGACGTACCTCGACCCCATGAGCGGTTGGACGGTGGTCAACGGCGCCGCCGAACTGGACGCAGCCTTCGCTGTTACGGCGGACCAGCACGCACGAATCGCGCGCATCGAGCTGGTTCAGCGCGCGCTTGACTTGCTCCGGCGCAATGGTACGGCGCCGCGTCCCGAAATTCCGGCACTGCTCGATGCGCAGCTTGCAAAAGGCGAAGCTCATGGACTCGCTGGCGGGGACCTGCTTGCTTTTGCACTTCACGGCACACTCGTCTCCCCGTACTTCGACCGTCACCCGCGTGTTCGGGCCGTTCTGCAGGCGCCGCGGAAAGGCCCGTATGCTGAAGCGGTGGCGAACTGGAGCGCAGCAGACTGGGAAGCGATTGCGCGCGAGAGCATCCAATATCAATAAGCCCGAGTGGGGGCACGAGAGAGATACAGAATGGCACTCGACACGAACTTTGCGAGTATTTCCCAGCTCACGCAGTCCGCGATGCAGACAAGCTCGCGCGCGCCCAATTCATGCAATATGTGCAAGAAGAAGGGATTGCCGATTCTGCCCGTCCGCTACGGGGCCGTGGCCAACTCGAAGGCCCACAGCTCTGCTGGCGCGATGTCGCTCATGGGCGGCAAGTTTGGCGACGGCGTTGTCAGCATTGCGCTCAAGAAGGCAAAGTACACGCTGCGCACTTTGCGCTATGGCTACGTGTATATCTTCTATCCGAAAACACAGCGGTGGCAGATATATGCCGTTACGGCGGAAGGATACTTGTACGACTATCCGGTCGGCATCAAGCTCGACCGTAGTTTCGAGAAGCCGTTCAGCTGTCATCAACCCGGGCATGCGCAACTGGCCCAATGCATCACCATTGAAGACGCTGAACATGCCGGAGCCGTGTATCTGGCGTTCAGCGATGAGCTTTGGACGCAGAAGGTCCGCGACACCTATGCGAAGAATTTCATGGGCTGTCGTGACAAGCGGATGCAGAAGTTCGATGCGACCGCCTGGTATAACGGCAGCATGAACCAGCCGCACGCGGATAGCCTGGACCATCTCGAGGGGCTGCTGAGCGAATACCAGGGCGGCCGTCCCGATGCGCTCGTTACCGGTTGCTTTCCGTACCATGACCGTGCCGGGCAGCAGCCGGCCCTGAAAAAGGCGATGGATACCATCCTGCCGGACAAGGGGCTGTTCTTCGCATTGTGGGACCCGGTCGGTATCACGCAGGAGCTCAACTTCGAGCAGCGCGTCGCTTTCGGCGCTGCGCTTGCACCGTATGAACACGGCATCTGGGCCGCCAGCGCAATCGGTGCGCTGCAAAAAGCGGTCGCGGTATCGGCGAAAGAGGACGTTGAACGTGGCGCCAGTATGTTAGAAGCCAATGCCTATGAGGGTATGAGCCTCGGAGCGCTGTTCGATGGTGGCAAGGCGCTTGAGAAGCAACTCAAAAGCATTGAGGCGAAGAAGACGGCGGAGCTTGCAACGGCCGGACCGGAGGCATGGAAGCCCTATACGACCCACTATCGGCAGCAGGCCATCGTCGACTTTCGGCAAAAGATGGCAAACGACATGAGGCAGGAGCAAACTAGTACGCTTGTGCCGCTATCGCAAGACCATCAGGTATGGCTTTCCAGTCCCGCGCTTCTCAATGTGTTCGAATTCGACTACGAGTCGGGAAGCTGGCGTTGCGGGCTGAACTATACCAACACATTTACTCGGTGCATCGAAGGCTCGGCGGACCGCAAAGAAACCATTGACGTGCTCGTCAAGTGGGCCCAAGGAAGCGTATCCGATACCCGCAACCCGCTGCTGCGCGCGTTCGTCTTAAATAGCCCGGTGCTGGCCGAGAAGGTCAAGGAAGCGTCCAGTTACCCGTACATGGAACTGAGGGAGTTTGTGGCGAAGCTCATCGAGTCCTACAGCAAGATAGAGCAGGTGGAGGATTCGAAGGACAAGGGCATTAAGGTTGCCGTCGCGAAATCCCTGGCGCGACTGTTGCACGAGACCGGTGGGCCAGTCGTTCAAGCGGTCAGTACGGGCGTGGAGACTGCGGCGGCGAAGACGTTGTATGTCACGTTGTGCATGCGGACGAAACAGCTGTTCGAGTTTAAGGCCGTATACGGGTCGGTAAACCAGTGGGTGAATTACGTCGCCCGCCAGATGCAGGAAATGATGCCGGGTCGGCAGAAAATTAGCGTGCAGGACCTGAAGAAACAGCTTCAGGACAAGGCCACCGTAGGAGGAAGTGCCGAGCCGGAAATTAAGGCGAAGCAATTCGTGCTAGTCGAAAGCCCTGCGACGGAGGCCGCCGCCCTGGCAAACGTTAAGGCCAAACCCGGCTTCGAGAAGTTGGCCGGTGCGACGCTGACGTCTGAAGTGGTCGAGACGATTTACATGCCGAAGTTCCGGCTTATGACGAAGGGAGAACCCGGGTTTGCGGGTATTGGTGCGATATTCGGTGCAATCAATCTTCGTTTCGCTCGTGAGGAGTTGAAGAAAGCGAATCGGTTCAATCAGACGGAAGCTGGCATCAAGTTCGACAATGCAGTCGGTGGGCTCGTAGCGGGCGTCGCACAATATGGTTCATCCGCGCTTGAGCAGATGGAGAAGGTGGGCGTCAAGCTTTCCGAGAGCTTGGCCAAGGTTGGGCGGTTCCTAGCCATCGTGGGCAGGTTCGGTGGGGCTATAGTCGGGTTAGTATCGGCGGCTATCGATGCATACCATGCCTACGACGAACTGGAGCACGGAAATATTCTTATGTTTGCGCTCTACACCACGTCGGCACTTATCGGAGGAGCCTTGGTCGTTGCCGCGTTTTTGGGAAGTGTTCTGACGTTGCCGTTGCTCCTTCTCGCTGCTCTTATCGGTGTATTGATTAATTATTTCAAAAGTCGCGAAGTGGACGATTGGCTAGAGCAATGCTATTTCGGTATCAAGGCGACTAGTGAAAGATTTGAGCGCCTTGAAGAAGATCGGAAGGCGTTTACAGCAATTTTTTCTTGAATGGAACCAGTATGGCTTTCGACGGACACTCCCGGTACAAACTAAATCGACCGGTAACGGATACGGAGTCATCAGCACGACTGTATGTCAACGAACGGTGCACTGATAGTGCAAAGAGTGTTGGGACGGCCTTCAAAGCAACCGATTCCTACCTTGAGGTGTGTGATGGCCTTTATCGTGAAAAAGGCTGGGGGTTACTGGCATTCTCTACCGCTGGTCTCCTCTTCTTGTGCCTAGTCGCGATGTTTATGTGGATAGCGACACACATGCCAATCGCTGTCCGGGAAAAAGGGCAGGAGGGTATTGTTTACTTCCTGCTGACCATTTTCACATTGGCTGGCATTGGAGGGCTCGCAATAACAGTGCGAGCGCTTCTCGTCGATTGCTTTAATTACACTCGCAAGCCGATACGGTTTAACCGCCTGGACCGCACGATATACGCCTTCCGTCACAATGGGCCAGGCGGCGTCTTCTCAGTTCCGTGGGATAGCGCATTTTTGTATATTGAACGCAAGCCAAAAGCTGGGCTCGCGGCAACCGCGCCTCGTGTGGTCCGTTGCCTTGTGCTTAACGACAAGGGGGTGGTTGTCGGGACGTTCTCCGTCGGAAAATACGTAGAGCTGGCATTTGACGAGAACAGCCCGGCTGGACAGCAGGCGATGGAAGAACTCTATCAAGACTTTGAATACTATCGGCGTTTCATGGAAGAGGGGCCATCTGCCGTACCTCCGGTAGCCGAGTTTCTCAGTACGGAAGTCTCGTTTCGAAATTCGCTAAAGTTGCAGTTCGACGGCGCATCGGACCTGTTGAAGTCGGGGAGTCTGGTTATGTCTCTGATGACGGTTATTGCAGCGGTACCGACACTCGCCCTGGCTGTTGCCTACTACATCGCGCAACTGACCTGTCGCGAACCGGTGTGGCCCGAGGAAGTCGAGCGGGCGTGCAACGCTGTGACGCCATCCAACGGGCTTACAGCATGAGCCGACGGTTCATTCGTCAGAGCGATAAGACCGACCGGAGTGGGGCTGTGATTGACGGTATCGCAGGGACCTCGTTTCAAGGTCAACCTTTCTCATATCTGGGCGCCACACGTTCAGTGTCCGGCCTGCGGCACAACTACTTCAAAGGAAAGAAAGTGGATGAGTAGCTCGAACGATGTTTTATAAGTTGAAAGAGGCGAAAGACCGGTTTCCGACTCTGGCCGAAGACCAAAAGGCATTTGCGGCAATGCTTTCGTGATGGAGAAAAGAGATGGCATTTGATGGACTCTCGTGGTACCGCCTGAATCGGCCGGTCAGCGAGGAAGAACAGGGTGCTCGTCTCGCAATCGGACAGCCTGCATCTGACACGCCCAAGGACGACCGTTCCGTATTCTCGATGAGCGATACCTGTCTTGAGGTCCGCGATGGAACCTACTCGGAGAAGGGCTGGGGGGTTTTTGCCTTTATGCTGCCAGGGCTCGGTTCGTTGGCATTCACGGCGGCCCTACTTTGGATGCTGACTCATGTACCTCCAATCTACGAGCAGCGAGGACAACAGGGCTTCATGTACGGTGCGCTGGGCTTTTTCCTGTTTGTCGGGCTTTGCTTCTCGGGGATTGGCATTTGGGCATTGACGCGCGACTGTTTCAACTACATCAGCAAACCCGTCCGTTTTGACCGGCGCAACCGGATGATTTATGCGTTCAGGCACAATGGCCCTGGCGGGGTTGTGTCAGTACCTTGGGATAGTGCTTTCCTGTACGTTGAACGCAAACCCAGACAGGGCCTCGCGCGTACCACGCCGCGTATGGTTCGCTGCCTTGTTCTTGACGACAAGGGACTGGTTAGGGACACTTTTTCGATAGGAACACGAGTCGTCATGGCATTCGATGAGAGCAGTGTGGGAGGCCGGGAGGTCATGAAAATCCTTTACCAAGACTTCGAGTTTTATCGGCGGTTTATGGAGGAAGGTCCCGCTTCCGTGCCGCCCGTGACAGAGTTTCTGCCGAGGGGAGCCTCCCTGCGCAATTCGCTTAGGTTGAATTTTGAAGGCTGGTCTGCCCTGACTAACTCGCGCAATCCGATGGTGTGGCTGGTAATGGGTATTGGCGCACTTCCAGCATTCATTTTCTCCCTGATGCAGTGGTTCGCCCAACTGACTTGCCGCGAACCGGTGTGGCCCGCAAATATCGAACGTGCGTGCAATGCCGAGGCTTCGTCCACGGGGCTTCCGGTATGAGCCGACGGTTCATTCGTCAGGGCGATAAGACTGACCGCAACGGTGTCGTGGTTGACGGTATCGCTGGGACCTCGTTGCAAGGCCAACCTTTCGCTTATCTGGGCGCCCCTGTTCAGTGCCCCGCCTGTGGTACGACGGGCGTCATCATAAGCGGCGGCTCACCGCGCACGATGACGATGATGGGTAAGCAGGTCGCATTGGAGAACGATTTGTGCCAATGCAAATGTGAGCCACTGCCGAAGCTGGTGGCGTCACAGACTCTTGGCTCAATAAAGGCATGACGGGGCGTCGCTGCCTGTTGCAGGACAACGGGCGTGGTCGTTGAAACGTCTCAACGACGGGCCCGTTGCCGCTCGCGATGAGCTTTACGGTCATTTCCTATCAGCGTGCGAACGACTGAGGGGTTGGCTTGAGAAAGATGTTCGATTTCCGCGCGATAGCCATATAGCTGGTGGAGCGCCAAGGCGATGGTACATGAACGCGAGCAACCTCCTTCGCAGTGGACGACCACCGACACGACTTCGTCAGGCAGGGCCTCGACGAACGCGCGAATCGCCTGAGCCTGCTCTGCGGTGAACGCCTCCCCCAGCTTTTCCCGCGCCTTCTCCGAGAGACTCGGACTCAGGAAATCGACGTCCGCGAAGCTCAGGCGAAGCAGATGGGCGAAGCCATCGAGGCTGGCGGGCGGGCGCTCCGGTGCGGTGACCGAGATGATGGCAACCGACGGTAGCCGCGGCAGTTTCTCGGCGTCGCGGCGCGACAGCGCAAACACCTGGCGTGCACCGTCCGCCGGTGGCTTGTACAGCTTGCCCACCACCTCCTGCAGTCGCTGGACCATCGGCTGGATGCTAGGAACTCAAGGGTGGATGCACTTCGACCAGCCACTCCCGGATGCGCTGCTGGACTTGCGCGTCGCCAATTCCGCGCTGGGCGTCGAGCAAGACCAGGTGCGGACTCAGGTCGAGGAAATCGGTGCTCAGGTGATATGCACCGTAGACTGAGTCGTTAATCGCCAGTCAATTTTTCAGGCGTTTCGCGAACACGTAAAACCTGATGATATAGGTCCGTGCCGACCCGTCCATCAGATACCCAAAGCGCGCTTTGATGCCGCAAGTTGTGCCCACGACCCGTCTGGCAAGCGCAGCCGGCAGGTACGAGACGACCTGGTCGAGCGGTAGTGTGTCGAGCCAAGACGTTGTCAGGACAATCTGTACGTCCGGGTACGGCTCGAGCATTTCCGCCAGCAAAGGAGCAAATTCGAACAGCGGATGTCCCGAATCCAGTAACACATCGCCGTTCTGGTCGAGAGCGGCGTGTCCCCGGTGGAGCGTGCCGTCATAGTCGACGAAGAGGGTAGGTGTCGGCTGGTCGAGCACGAGCACGGTGTACCTACTATCACTCACCACAATTGTCGTTCCCGCTATGGCTAGGAAGATTCGAGTCTGGTTCGAGGGATTTGTCGCCGGCTGTGGCGGTCGACAGCAACATGCGGGTACGGTCGACGGTCCAGCACTTGGACGGCGCAGATGTACAACATACCGCACATGCTGGTTTAGCAAGCGAGTTTACGCGCGAATGCGCGCCCAGATATCCGTGCGGCGAGCGCCGGCTGGATGTTATTGAGCTATGTAGCTGGTGTGAGGTTTTGGACATTACAGCCAGCCAGTTCGTCGCTGAACTTGAGCAGAAGTTTTGACCGATTGAGTGCGCTCATCGAGAACGAGCAGCATCATCTGTAACAATGGCCGTTGTCATGATGACGGTGCACTGCAAGGTCCCCGTATGCACAACTCTGCTGCCCACACCACAAGGGTGTGGACAGCCGCCCTGCGGGCGGTACCACAGTTGCACACACTCGAACGTCTGACGCGCCGGCTTTGGCAACTCGCCCCTATCTGTAAAAAGAGGAATGGAAAACCCGAGAGGGTTGCTGTCGGTCGATTCGGATCTGTTGCCTAACGCTCGTAGGCTGGGCCGGGACCGCCGTTACTCGTCTGTCACAAAGACATACGCTCGCGGCCGACGTCCATACGCTTCCGATTCCGGGGTGAACGTCCATACCTGCTTATGTGCGGGTGAGCTACAGACTTCAATCTATGGTCTTTAACCTGTCTGTATAACGAAGAAGTAGTTGCCGCCGACGTACAGCACGAGCTTCGGCGCGGTGAGGTCGCCGTGGAAATCGGCGAGCACGTCGACCTGCGGCACCGTGAATTCGAGGCCGCGGTTCGTCGCGTCGTTGTTGCGGCCGTCCTGCCACGGCGGAAAGACGCTGTTTGAAGCATCGGCCGGGGCAGCGAGCGACAGCGCCGACGTGCAGCAGAGCGCGGCCAGCGTGGCGGACAGCGCCGTGAGCCACCGGCGTCGCCACGGAGAACGCGTGCGGATCGATGTCATCGGGCGCCTCACTTCGCGTAAGTGAAACCGGCGTGCTGCAGCTCGGGCAGCGTACCGACCACGCCCGGCGTGACGATCGCCGACGGAATCACGTGGTTGGTCAGGTCGGCGGCGAGCGCGTCGAGCGGGAGCTTGTCCGGATTTGCATTCGCGCGGTCGAGCCGTTCCGCGAGCTCCCAGATCGCGTTGTGGCATGCCAGGAACACGACGCCGCGCTGCTGCAGCGCGGCGATGCTGTTGTCGTGCGACGAGAACGCGCCATCAGGTAGTTCGTGATCCTGCGCGTCTTTCGACTGCGCGGGTTCCGCGGCGAGCAGCGTGTTGGTCGCGAACGCGGCGCCGGCGAATGTCGCGAGGCCGTATTTGTCCCACGCGGCCGGGTCGAACAGCGCGAGATGCGCGGCGCCGTGCGTGGCCGACACGACGAGGAAGTCCGGATGACCGAATCCCCAGACCTGCGCGTTCAGCGCATTGCGCATCAGGTTCAGCCACGGGCCGCGAGCTCGGTGTTGTCCCACACCTGCTTCGGGCCGCCGCGATAGCCGATCACTTCCATGAGCGCCGCGTGATCCCATTGATCGGGGCGCTCGACGATCATCGGCACCGTCTTGAAGTCGCGTCGTCTCGGCGTGGCCGCGAGGCGGCGGGTGAGGTCGGCGAGGCGCGTCGCGCCGCCGGCCAGCAGCGCGCCGGATTCGGGCGTCGCAGCCTGAGCGGTGCGCGCGGCGCCGAGCAGCGCCGTGGCGGCCGCGAGGCCGAGTGTCTTGAGCGCGCCGCGGCGCGCATCCCGGTCGGACATCGAACTCTCCCATATCGTTTTCGTGGGGGCGTGCCGCTGCGCAGCGTCGCCATCGCGTAGCCAGTCTAGAGGCGCGCGATCGACAGCGGAAATCGCGATATCGGATGGGAGATATTCGAGGGTGCGATGATTGGATGAAACGACAAGGCCGCGCGGTGCTGACTCATGCGGCGCCGCGCGGCCTTCGTCAGCCTTGAAAGGTCAGTGTGCGGTGCGTTCGCGCAGCACTTCCGACGGCCGTGCGTTGCGCACGAACACGCCGGCCAGCACCGCGCCCGCGAGTGCGATCGCGCCGGCCAGCACGAACGCGGACGCGAACGAGCCGCTGCGCTCGACGATGAAGCCGGTCACCGCCGGCCCGATCACGCCCGACAGGCTGCCCATGCAATGCAGGAAGCCGCTGACGCCGCCGACGCGCGCCGGGTGCACGACGTCCTGCACGATCGCCCAATAGATCGCACCCGTCACGTACAGGAAGAACAGCGACACGGACATCAGCGCGACCGCGCCTTGCGTCGACTGCACGGCGCCCGCGACGGCCACGCACGCGCCGGCGCCGAGCAGGCAGGTGACGAGCACGATCCGGCGCGACAGCAGCAGGTTGCCGGTGAGCCGGTACAGCGCATCCGAGATCGCGCCGCCGCACGCGAGGCCGACCGTGCCGACGAGCCAGGGCACGACGGTGGCGACGCTCATCTCCTTGATGTTCAGATGGTGCGCACGCACGAGGTAGCTCGGGAACCAGCTCAAGAAGAAGAACAGCACGTAGTTGTAGCTGAAGAACGCGGCGGCCGTCGCGAGGATGCGCGGCTGGCGCACGTAGTGCGACAGCGTGTGTGCGGGCGTTGCGGGGCCGGCGGCGGCACCTGCGTGGGGGGGCGCAGCGGCGGGTGTCGCTGCGGGCGCACCCGCTGCGCCGCCGACCGGCGTGGCCGGACGGTCCGAGGTCGACATCATCCACACGACGACCCACACGAGCCCGATCGCACATACGATCCAGAACGCCGGTCGCCAGCCGAACTGCGCGGCCAGCAGGCCGACGATCGGCCCGGCGATCGCGCCGCCGAGCGGCGAGCCGGCGCTGAGCAGGCCCATCGCGGTCGCGGCGGCGTCGCGCGGCAGCCAGTTGTTGACCATCTTGTTCGCGGCCGAGCACAGCGGCCCTTCGGCCATGCCGAACAGCAGCCGCACGATCAGCAGGCTCACGAAGCCGACGGTGAGCGCGGTCATTCCGCAGAACACTGACCACAGCCCGACCGACAGCACGTATACGAGCTTCGGCCCGAGCCGGTCGGACGCGAGCCCGCCGATGAAATTGAACAGCGCGTAGCCGATGAAGAACGTGCTGAAGACGAGGCCCATCTGCGCGGCGTCGATGCCGAGATCGGTCTGCACGATCGGCGCGACGATCGACAGCGCGACGCGGTCGAGATAGTTGATGCCATACACGAGGAACAGCAGGAATACCGTGAACCACGCCTGCGACTTCTGCTTCATGTCCGTCTCCTTCGTGCCGGTGGGCCGGCTGTCATGGTTGTCTTGTCGATCGTTTGCCGCGTCGGCATGTGCGTCGGCGGGCAGGGCACTGCGCGGTTCGATCAGGAGTCCAGCGAACCGGGGTAAGCGGTCGTTCAGCGCGCGTACAACGGTGCGAGCAGCCCATCGGTGCCGCTCGCGCGAAGCGTCGCGAGATGGGCACCGATGCGCGTGATCACTGCATCGGGCCATGCCGCCGAACCGGCGAGCGCGAGGCTGCCGAGGGCAGCCCGAACCGCGCGGGTGGCATCGCCGGCTGCCGACAGCGCCGCGCCGAGTGCGGCCGCGCCCGGATCGCTGACCGCGAGCGCGCGGCCCGATTCGTCGCGCGCGTTGGCGAGGTAGTGCAGCCAGAGCGCGAGCGCGCGTTCCAGATAGGGCCGCTCGACGCCGGCCCGCGCGCTTTCGGCGAGCGCGGGAAGCCAGCGCAGCGGCACCTTCTGCGTGCCGTCCATCGCGATCTGTTCGGTGCGATGCGCGAGAGTCGGATTGCGGAAGCGCTGCACGAGCGTCGCGCAATAGCCGTGCGCGTCATAGCCGGACGGCACGTCGACGGTCGCGAGCAGGTCGCGCGTCATCACGCCGTCGACGAGCGCCGCGATCGCCGGATCGGCCATCGCGTCGGACACCGTCGCGCGGCCGCGCAACTGTCCCGCATACGCGATCGCCGAATGCGAGCCGTTCAGCAGCCGCAGCTTCATCGTTTCGTAGGGCCGCACGTCGCCGACGAGGTGCGCGCCGGCGTCTTCCCAGCGCGGGCGCGGGCCGGCGAAGCGATCCTCGATCACCCATTGCGAGAACGGCTCGCAGACGATCGCAGCCGCATCGCGCGCGCCGAGATGGGCGTGCGCCCAGTCGAGAGATTCGGGCGTCGCGGCCGGCACGATCCGGTCGACCATGCTGTTCGGGAACGCGACGTCGTCGCGGATGCGCCGCGCGAGCGCGCCGTCGATGCGTTCCGCGTAGTCGATCAGCAGCGCGCGCAGCGTGTCGCCGTTCGATGTCATGTTGTCGCAGCAGACGACGGTCAGCGGCGCATGGGCCGGCCGCAGGCGCAGGCCGGCCGCGATCACGCCGAGCGCGGTGCGCGGCGTGCCGGGCGTCGCGAGATCTTGCCGGATCGCAGGATCGTCGGTATCGAGACCGCCGCCGGGGCGGCGGCAATAGCCTTTCTCGGTGACGGTCAGGCTGACGATCGACACGGCCGGATCGGCGATCAGCGCCAGTAGCGCGGGCAGCGATTCGGGCGCGAACAGCGCGTCGTGCACCGCACCGACGATGCGCGCGCGCGCGCCTTGGCCATCGCGTTCGATCACCGTATACAGGTGATCCTGCGCGGCGAGCAGGTCGACGGTATGCCGCCGCCGCAGTTCGACGCCGACGATGCCCCAGCGCAGGTCGCCCTGTTCGAGCACCGTCTCCGTATGCAGCGCCTGGTGCGCGCGATGGAACGCGCCGAGGCCGAGATGGACGATACCCGTGCGAACCGCCTGCCGGTCATAACCGGGACGGCCCGTGCCGGGCGGCGCAGTGCGCAGAAAATCGGGGGCAGATAGCATGACGGTCGGTAACGGTTTGTACCATGGTAGATGATGGAATGCGTGCAGGTTATTTCGAGTTTTAGCGCGAAGTTATCGGTGTAAACGCTAGATCGCCTGAAATCGACTGCTTATGTACCATGGTAGGCATCGATATCAAGTCGGATCCATCGCAACCATGAGCGAAACGGCAGCACTGGAAGAAGCGGACGTCGTGGTCACGGCGTTGCAGGGGTTCTCGCTGGACGAGAGCCGGTCGTATACGGAGCAGGTGCATGCGCTGCTGCGCCACGCGATCGTGCGCGGTGCGCTGCCGCCGCGCACCGCGCTGTCGGAGGCGGTGATCTCCACGACGATCAAGGTCAGCCGCACGCCGGTGCGCGAAGCGTTCGCGCAGCTCGCCGACGAGCGGCTCGTGCAGATCATCCGGAAGGTCGGCACGCTGGTCGCGCCGATTCCGGTGTCGATCCTCGAGGAAGGGCGCTTCGCGCGCAGCACGCTCGAATGCGCGAACCATGTCGAGCTCGCGCAGAAGATCACGCCGGCGCAGCTCGCGGAGCTGTCGCGGATCATCGACGCGCAGCGCGAGGCGGTGGCCGCGGGCGACGTCGAAGCGTTCTTCGATCTCGACGAGGCAATGCACGGCCGGATGTTCGCGTTCGCGGGTCGGCCGCACGTGTGGGAAATGCTGCAGCCGATGAAGCGCCAGTTCGACCGTGTGCGCTGGCTGCTGCTCGACCGCGTCGAGGATCACGCGCGCCGCGCGCTGCAGGAACACGAACAGATCCTTGCGCACATCGCGTCGCGCAACATGGCGCTGCTCGGCGCATCGGTCGCGTCGCACGTCGACCGGATCGGCTCGCATCTGCCGGAAGTGCGCAGCCGCGCGCCCCATTACTTTGTCGACTGAAACGCCCGCTGGAGGAGCGCAGTGAAAATCGAACGCTTGCAGACCATCGTCACGTGTCCGGGCCGGAATTTCGTGACGGTGAAGATCGTGACCGACGAAGGCGTCTACGGCCTGGGCGACGCGACGCTCAACGGGCGTGAGCTCGCGGTGCGCGCGTACCTGGAAGACCACGTGTTTCCGTGCCTCGTCGGACGCGACCCGCGCAACATCGAGGACATCTGGCAATACCTATATCGCGGCGCGTACTGGCGGCGCGGGCCCGTGACGATGGCGGCGATCGCCGCGATCGACATGGCGCTGTGGGACATCCTGGGCAAGCTCGCGGGCATGCCCGTCTATCAGTTGCTCGGCGGCAAGAGCCGCGACGGCCTGATGGTATACGGCCACGCGAACGGGCGCGATCACGAGGAAGCGGTCGACGCGGTGCGCGCGCACATCGACGCCGGCTACCGCGCGATCCGCGTGCAGTCCGGTGTGCCGGGGCTCGACAAGGTGTACGGCGTCGGCAAGACGGCCGGCGCGTACGAGCCCGCCGAGAAGGGGCTGCCGCCCGAGGAGCCGTGGGACACCGCGCTCTACCTGCGCCACACGCCGGAACTGTTCCGCAAGGTGCGCGACGCGGTCGGCGATGCGCCGCACCTGCTCCACGACGCACATCACCGGCTCACGCCGATCGAAGCCGCGCGGCTCGGCCGCGATCTCGAGCCGTATCGCCTGCTCTGGCTCGAGGACGCGACACCCGCGGAGAACCAGGACGCGTTCCGCCTGATTCGCCAGCACACGACGACGCCGCTCGCGGTCGGCGAGGTATTCAACTCGATCTGGGATTGCAAGGACCTGATCCGCGACCAGCTGATCGACTACATCCGCGCGACCATCGTGCACGCTGGCGGCATCACGCACGTACGGCGCATCGCCGACTACGCGGCGATGTACCAGGTGCGCACCGGTTTCCACGGCGCGACCGACCTGTCGCCCGTCTGCATGGCGGCGGCCGTGAACTTCGGGCTGTGGGCGCCGAACTTCGGCATCCAGGAACTGATGCCGCACAGCGCGCTGACCGACGAAGTGTTTCCGCACAGCTACCGCTTCGAGGACGGCTATCTCGTGATGGACGACGTGCCGGGCCTCGGCGTCGACATCGACGAGACACTGGCCGCGAAATACCCGTACGAGCGCGCGTACCTGCCGGTCGCCCGGTTGCGCGACGGATCGATGTGGAACTGGTAAGCGCCGAAGACCGGAAGGAGAGAACCGAAATGTTGAGCGTCGTTGTCGATCGTCCGAACAGCATGGGCGTGCGCGAAGTGCCGCTGCCCGTACCCGCAGCCGGCGAAGTGCGCGTGAAGGTGCGCTATGCGGGCATCTGCGGGTCGGACCTGCACATCTTTCACGGCAAGAATCCGTTCGTGTCGTATCCGCGCATCATCGGCCACGAGTTCGTCGGCACGATCGAGTCGGTCGGCGCGGGCGTCGACGCCGCGCGGCTCGGCGAGACCGTCGCGGTCGATCCGGTGATCAGCTGCGGGCATTGCCACGCGTGCACGATCGGCCGGCGCAACGTCTGCCGGCACCTGACCGTGCTCGGCGTGCATCGCGACGGCGGCTTCAGCCAGTACACGTGTGTGCCGGCCGGCAATGCGTACCGGATTCCGGACGCGATCGCCGAACCCTGCGCGGCGATCGTCGAGCCGTTCGCGGTGGCCGCGAACGCGACGTCGCGCACCGGCGTGCTGCCGGGCGACGTCGCGTTGATCTATGGCGCCGGCACGGTCGGGCTGACGATCCTGCAGGTGCTCAAGCGCGTGTACGGCATTCGCGCATTCATTACCGACCGGCTCGATGCACGGCTTCAGCTCGCGCGCAAGTGCGGCGCGGCCGAGGACGAAATCATCGACACGAGCGTCGAGTCGTTGCCCGACGCGCTGGAAAAGCGCGGCGTCGACGGCGGCCCGACGCTGATCTTCGATGCGGTCTGCCATCCGTCGATTCTCGAGGAGGCCGTGCGGATCGCCGCGCCGGCCGGCCGGATCGGCGTGCTCGGGTTTTCGTCGGAACCGTCGGCGATCGTGCAGGCGGAGCTGACGAAGAAGGAGTTGACGCTCGCGGCATCGCGGCTGAACTGCGCGATGTTCCCGCAGGTGATCGACTGGATTGCTCGCGGGCTGATCCAGCCGGAGCACATCGTTACGCACAAGGTGGGCTTTCGCGACATCGCGCAGGCGTTCGAGATGGCCGAGCGCAATCCCGAGAAAAGCTGCAAGATCCTGCTCGATTTCGCGGGCGGGTGAGATCGGCTCGTGTCGCCGGCGGGGGCGCGTGGCACGGCCCCAGCCCCGGCCACCCGGCGCGAAGATGCGTCAGAACGACACCGTCGTCGTCAGCGTGACGAGCCGCGGCTCGCCGACCGCGACGATCAGGTTGCTGTTGCTCGACGGGTAGTAGGTCTTGTCGAGCAGGTTCTTCACGTTGAGCTGGATGCGCGTCGGGAACTTGCCGATCGTCGTTTCATAGGCCGCGAACGCATCGACGGTCACGTAGCCGGGCAGCGTGAAGCTGTTCGCGGTGTCGCCGGGCCGTGCGCCGACGAGCCGCGCGCCGCCCCCGAAGCGCCAGCGCCCCGGGAGGTTCGCGATCGCCGTGTCGTACACCGCGAACAGGCTGCCGGTGTGGCGCGCGACGTTGACGAGCGGCGTGTTGCTGTCGCGGTCGTTCGCGTTCGTGTACGCATAGCTGCCGATCAGGCTCAGGTGCCGCGTGAGCTGCCCCGCGACGTCGAGTTCGATCCCGCGCGAGCGCGCGGTGCCGATCGTCGACGTGATGTCGTTGACCGTGACCGCGACGTTGCGCTTGTCGATCTGATAGGCCGCGAGCGTGCCGGTGATGCCCGGCTTCAGGCTGAACTTCAAGCCGGCTTCCAGCACGCGGCCGAATTCCGGCGCGAGCGGCGCGGCCACGTTGGACGCGACGTTCGGCTTGAACGAACGGCTCACGTTCGCATACGCGGTCAGCGACGGCGTGAGCGCATACGCGAGCCCGAACTGCGGCAGCCACACGTTGCCGTGCGAGCGGTCGGCGAACACGAACGGCCGCCCCATTCCCGATTCCTGCTGCCAGTCCTCCCAGCGCAGCCCGCCGACCGCGGTGAGCCGGTCGGTGATCTTCACCGAGTCCTGCACGATCATCGAGTACGTGTGGACCTTCGAGAGCGAATCGCTCTGCTTCGCGCTCACCGTGCCGCCGGGCGCGAGCAGGCCGTAGACGGGATCGTAGAGATCGAAGCCCTTCGTCGCGGTGCCGCGGATCGTGTCGCCGCGGAAGCTGCGCTGCCGCTCGTATTCGCCGCCGACATAGAGCGCGTGGCTCATCCCCGCGAGCGTCAGGTTGCCGAGCAGGCCGAGCGTCGCGATCTGGTCGGAGTCGTTGCGTCCGAGGTTCGCGTCGGACGAGCGCGATAGCGCGCCGGTCGTGCTGTTGAAGGCGGTCGCGCGGGCGATGTATTGATCGTAGCGGTCGCGGCCCCAGCCGTAGGTCGCGCGCATGCGCCATGCGTCGGAGAAGCGGTGCTCGACGCGCGCGCGCAGCGTTTCCTGGATGCCGCTGCTTTGCGCCCACGCTTCCTCGTAGCGGCGATAGCGCAGCGCATCGTCGGGGCGGCCGTTCACGAGCACCGTGCCGCGATCGAACGGCATCGTGTAGTCGACGTACTGGTAGCTGACGTCGATCGACGTGTTCGCGTCGTGCCACGACAGCGCGGGCGCGATCAGCGCATTGCGCTCGCGGCCGAAGCTGCGCCAGTAGCGGCTCGTGTCGTATTCGCCGGTGAGCCGGAATGCGAGCGTGCCGCCCGCGACCTGGCCCGGCTTGCCGAGCGGGCCGGTCAGGTCGAACTGCGCGCTGCTGCCGCCGTGGCTCGTGCGCGAGGCCGAGATCGAGCCGCCGAACGTGTCCTCCGGCTTGCGCGTGACGAGGTTGATCACGCCGCCCGGGTCCTGCATCCCGTACAGCAGCGAAGCCGGGCCCTTCAGCACTTCGACGCGGTCGATCGTCGCGAGGTAGCTGTGCAGCACCGGCGTGCGCACGCCGTCGACGAGCACGGAGCCGTCGTTGTTCGAGCCGAAGCCGCGCTTGATGAACGCATCGCGCGTGCCGCCGAGCGTGTTGGTCTGCGTGACGCCGCTGATGTTGCCGAGCACGTCGTCGAGCGAGCGCGCCTGCTGGTCCTGCATCACGCTGCTGCTGACCACGGCGACCGATTGCGGAATCTCCCTGAGCGGGCGATCGTCGCCGCCGGCGACGCTGCTCGTGCGCGGCTGGTAGCCGACGGTCGGATCGACTGCTGACGATGCGCTGACGCTGATCGTCGGCAGTTCGCGTTCGGGGCGCGCGGGCGTCGACGAGGGCGAGGGCGTGGCCGCCGAAGCCGTGGCGGCAGGTTCGGCATCCGCATGCGCGCCGCTTGCGACGCAAAGCGTGATCAGGGCAGGCAGGCTCGCGCGCCACGGACGAAGCGTCCGGGCGCGGTGGGGCGTTCGGCGGGATGGCATGAATCGATGAATGGACGGAGTGCTAAGGACGATGACGCGGGCCGCAGCGCCGTTACTGCGTCGCGCGGAGGATGTGCATGATATACGTAATGAGAATCGTTTGCAATTGTAAAGAGGCCGATTCGGACCGGGCATCGTGATTGCCGGGCCGCCGGCCGTCTGCTACCGTAGCGCCCAAAAATAGACGCAGTGAAATTCAATGAGAGCCGGGGGCCGCACCATGTCATCTTCCTGTCACGTCGCGTGCCGCGCGACGTCGCGCACCGCAGCCGACCACGCGGGTGCTGAAGTGATTGCAGCCGTGTTCCACGATTCGAACGATTGACGCAACGGCCGCACGTCATTCCCTGGTGTTTCGCCGGGCAGCCGGCGAAGCGCCGCGATCGATTACTTCAACCACCACGCTTGACGGGAGACCACCCAATGAAAAAGAGTTCCGCACCGTTCATGACGGCCGCGCTGGCTGCCTGCGCGATGCTGGCGGGCGTTCACCAGAGCGGCTACGCTGCGCCGGCCGCCGAGCCCGCGATCGACGCGCACTACGCCACCGTGATCGAGGCCTACACGCAGGACATGGCCGCCGCGAAGACGAAATACGACGGCAGGCGCCTCGCGTTCGTCGGCGCGGTGATGCGGATGGGCAGCGACCCGGGCGGTACGTACTTCGGTGCGTTGACGGCCGATGGCGAGCAGTTCGACACGCATTTCGACGCGGCCGATCAGGCCGCGTTGAAACCGAAATTCCCGGGCGGCGAGATCAAGCCGTTCACGGCGTCCGCGAATTTCCGCTTCAGCTGCGTGAACGAAGGTTACATCGACGCGCCGGTGCTGCCCGGGCTGAAGCTGTCGCATTGCCGGCTCGCCGATTGATCGAGGTGTGGTGTCCGGCGTTCAGAACTTCTGCTGGATGCCGGCCATCACGCCGAGCTGATTCATCCCGGTGCCGACCGTCCCGCCGGCCGCGACCGCGTTCGCGGCCAGCGCGCTGTTGAACATGTAGCCCACCGACGTATACACGGTCGTCCGCTTCGACAGGAAATAGTTCGCGCGCCCGACGACCAGCGTCGCGTTCGTGCCTTCCTTGTTTTCGCGGCGTTGCAGGTAGCGCACGCCCTGCAGGTCGAGCGCGAGGTAGGGCGTCGCGTAGTACGTGCCGCCCGCGAACACGATGTCGGCTTGCAGATGTTCGGCCGCCGCGAGGTTGCGGCGGATCCACCCGGCGCCGAGTTTCGCGGGGCCGATCTTCACGTAGCCCGCGACGATGTCGCGCGTGTCGGTGTAGGCCGGATTGTTCAGCGGCGCGAGCGCGCCGCCGCCGCCGCGCATCACGTCGTGCGACGCGGCCAGCCCGAAACTGCTCGCGTCATACGCGAGCATCGCCGTGTATTGGCGGCACGCGACGATGTCGCCGGGCACCTGTCCGGCGCAGGCCGTCGCCGACGGCCCCGCCGGCCCGGCCGCGTCGCGGCCGAAGCTGTAGGTCGCGCCGAGCGTCACGCCGTGGAACGTGCCCTTGTAGCCGATCGCATTGTCGCTGCGCGCGTTCGGCAGATACGAATCGAAATCCGCCATCGAATGAATCGACGGGCCGATCACGTCGGCATTGGTCAGCACGATCATCGACATGTTCATCTGACGGCCGAGGGTCAGCGCGCCGAACGGGCTGTTTACGCCCACGTTGGCCTGCCGCCCGAACAGGCGCCCGCCGTAGTTCAGCGCGCCGGTGCCCGGCTGGAAGCCGTTTTCGAGCACGAAGAAGGCCTGGTAGCCGCCGCCGAGATCCTCCGTGCCTCTCAGGCCCCAGCGTGACGGCACTTCGCCGGTCAGCGTCGGCATCCCGGTGAAAGACCCGCCGCGCGCGGCGTTGTTGTAGTAGGACACGCCGGTATCGATGATCCCGTACAGCGTGACGCTGCTTTGCGCACAGGCCGGCCCGGCCAGCGCCATCGCCGTCGCGAGTGCAACGCCCAGTTTCGTTTTCATGGCTGTCTCCAAACAGTATGTAGATGTACTTATCGATTTTTTTATTGCCCCGGACCTGCCCGGGATGCCGACGGGTATCGGCAGGACTGCGGGTGTCGCGTGTTACGAGATCGCCGGATCGCGTTGCCGGTGCGGCGCCGCGACACGCGCGCCCGCCACGGCGACGGCGATCGCCGCGCCGGCCATCGGCACGAGGAACGCGAAATAGAGATGGGGCACGGACCAGCCGTCGTCCAGCAGCGCGCCGACCGTCATTGGCGACAGGATCGCGCCGAGGCGGCCGATGCCGACCGCGAGACCGATGCCGGTCGTGCGGATCTCGGCGGGATAGGGCGTTGGCGACAGCGCGTACATGCCGGCCACGCACGCGTTGATCACGGCGCCGAGGAACACCGCGACGATCATCCCGGTGCCGAGCGAGCCGGTGTTCGCGCCGAACGCGACCATCAGTGCGCCGCCCAGCAACAGCGTCGCGCCCAGCAGGCTGCGCAGGCCGAACCGGGTCGACAGCAGGCTGAACAGCGACGCGCCCGCGATGCCGCCGAGGTTGAGCAGCACGCCGCCGGTCACACCCTGCGAGGCCGACAGGCCGGCCTGGACCAGCAGCTTCGGCGTCCAGCTGACGACGAAATAGAAACTGCCCATCACGAGGAAGAATGCGATCCAAAGCGCGATCGTGCGACGCGTGAGCGGCGCGCGCAGCACGGCTGTCCAACTTGAGGCGGGGCTCGCCGTGTCGATGGATGCGCTCGCGGCCGGCAGCGCATCGATCGGCGCGCGCTTCATTCTCGCGAGGATGCGGTTGATCTTCTGCAGCGCGTCGTCCGGACGTCGCGCCAGCAGGAAGTCGAGCGATTCCGGCAGCAGTGCGAGCACCATCGGGATCGCCATCAAGGTCAGGATGCCGCCGAACGTGAACACGCTGCGCCATCCCCATACCGACAGCAGGTAACCGGCGAGAACGCCGCCCGCGGTGGCGCCGATCGCGTAGCCGGTCGACTGCATGCCGATCGCGGCGCTGCGCCATTTGTTCGATGCGTATTCGCCGCTGATGACGGTCAGGCTTGCGAGCATCCCGCCGATGCCGAGCCCCGTGTAGGCACGCGCGACGGCGAGTTGCAACGTGCTGTGCGTGGCCGCACAGGCCAGCATGCCGGTCGAGATCACGGCGAGGCAGAGCAGGATGATGCGGCGGCGGCCGACGCGGTCGGCCAGCGGGGCGATCAGCACCGAGCCGATCCCCATGCCGGCCAGCCCGGCGCTCAGCAGCAGGCCGATTTCCTTGCCGCTCAGTTTCCACTCGGCCGCCAGGTGCGGCGCGGCAAACGCGATGGCCAGCACGTCGAAGCCGTCGAGCATGTTCAGCACGACGCAGGCCGTGACCGCCATCGTCTGGAACGCGCTCATCGGGGACGCGTCGATCGTATTGCGGATATTTTCGCTCACGTCAAAGATCCTTGATTAAAATAGTATGACTAATCGAATGGGATGAAATCGAAGCCGACAGGGCGAATGGGACGAAAGCGAATGCGTGGGTTGACGGGCAACCCGGGGAACGCCCGTCGCGGCCGGCTCGCGTCGTTCGCGCGCCGGGGCGAGGGTTACGCGGGGTCGGGCTGCAGCAGCAGCCGCTCGATCACGCGCCGCGCGCGATTGGGGCCCGCGTCGACATGAATGTCGATCTGGCGGCCGTCCGGAAACCGCAACTGATTCCGGTATTGCGCTTCGATCACGGTCTTGTCTTCGTCGAACGTCGCCGCGGATTGCTCGATGACGGTTTGCGCGATGCGTTCGACGTCGTGTTGCGGATTGGTCGCGACGGTCCAGAAGTAGTGCGTCGTCGTTTCCGTCTCGGGCGTGATGCCGTGGAAGCCGCGCATGTGAAAACCGCCGCGCGCCGGGTCGTGAAGGTCGCCGGTGCCTGCGTCCATCGCGCCGGTCCAGATCCGGATATGCGACACGTGGAATTCGATTTCCTGCCAGCGGTCGACGCGGCCCGCGAACGGCCACGCGGCCGTGTAGGTCGGCGGCGGGTCGGACGCCGGCATCCGGCGGACCAGCGTCACCGTGTCGCCTTCGCTGCTGACGCGGGTTTCCGCGCCCATATGCAGCGGCGCGTTACCGCCGATCGTTTTCAGATGAACGTAGCCGAGGTGGCTCAGGTCCATCAGGTTGTCGTGAATCAGCTGATACGGCGCGTCGTAATGGTAGTGGCCGCCGCCGAACCGGTATTGCGGATCCGTGTGGAACGCATAGCGCGGCGGCGCGCAGGTCGGTTGGGCGTGCGCGTCGGCGCCGATCCAGATCCATACGATCGCGTCCTGCTCCTGCACCGGATACGACGCCACGCACGCCTTCGCCGGAATGCGTTCCTGCCCGGGAATCTCCACGCAGGTGCCGCCGCGGTCGAACAGCAGCCCGTGATAGCCGCAGCGCAGGCCGCGCGCCTCGAGCGAGCCGCACGACAGCGGCAGCGACTTGTGGCAGCAGCGATCCTCCAGCGCGCCGACTTCCCCGGACGGCAACCGGAACAGCACGACCGGACGGCCGAGCAACGTGCGGGCGACGGGGCGGTCCGTCAGTTCGGATGACAGCGCGGCGACCCACCATCGATCGACCGGGAATTGAGCAGTACTGATGGGGGCCTGGGCAGGTCGTTCCATTGATCGTCTCCAGTATTGTGATTGGCCGCCGCGTATCGGGCGGTCCGTCTACAGATCGAGGACCAGCAGGTCGCTTCGCGATCGGGAGCAGCACGGCATGAACTGGTCGCCGGCCGCTTGTTCCGCTTCCGTCAGATACGAATCGCGATGATCGGGCTCGCCTTCGAGCACGCGCGTCATGCAGGTGCCGCATACGCCTTGTTCGCACGACGTCAGCACGTCGATGCCGTTGGCCGCCAGCGCCGCGATGACCGTGCATTCGGCCGGCACGTCGATCACCTTGCCGCTGCTCGCGATCCGGACCTGGAACGCGCGATCCGCGCCGGACGACTCGACCGCGCCGCCGAAGAACTCGTAGTGCAGCCGCGCTTCGGCCCAGTTGCGCTCGCGCGCGGCGTTCAGCACCGCATCCATGAAGCCGCGCGGGCCGCATACGTACAGGTGCGTGCCGTCCGGCGCGGCGGCGAGCACCGCGGCGAGGTCGAAGCGTTGCGCGGGGGCGCCGTCGTCGACGTGGAAGCGGACGCGGTCATGGAACCCGGCGGCGTTGATCCGCTCGACGAAGGCCATGCGATCGGTCGAACGCGCGCAGTAGTGCATGTCGAACGGCAGGCCGGACGAGAACAGCCGTTCGGCCATGCTGAGGATCGGCGTCACGCCGATTCCGCCGGCGAGCAACAGGTGGTGCGGGGCGTCGGGCGCGAGCGGGAATTGATTGCGCGGCATGCCGATCCGCACGGTATCGCCTTGCCGGACTTCGTCGTGAATCGCGCGCGACCCGCCGCGGCCCTCGGCATCGCGCAGCACCGCGATCTGGTAGCGATCGCCGTGCTCCGGGTGGTTGCACAGCGAGTACTGGCGCACGAGCCCGCCCGGCAGATGCACGTCGATATGGGCGCCGGCGTCGAAGCGCGGCAGGGGCGAACCGTCGTCGCTGACGAATTCGAAGCCGCAGATGTCGCGCGCTTCCTGCCACTTGCGGGCCACGCGGACCGTCAGCGTCGCGGCGCTCATGACGCCTCCTTGATGTGCGCGACCGGAATCACGGGCCGCTGCGGGCTCGCCGCATTTTCCTCGGCGAGCAGCCGCTCGATCACCTTGCGCGACAGCACGCCGCCGGCGTCGATGTTGAGCTTGAGCAGCTTGCGCTCCGGCCACTGCTCGAGGTTGAGCTGCTGGCGCTCGAGCATCTCGAGGTCCTCGGCGAAGATCTTGCCCTGGCCTTCGCGGATCTCGGCGGTCAGCGCGTGATCGTCGGGCCGGAAGTTGCGCGCCATCCCCCAGAAGTACCAGATCGAGGTGTCCGTCTCCGGTGTGATGAAGTCGACCACGATCGACGACGCCTTCAGCTCCGCCGGCGCGTCGTAGCCGCCGTGGCCCGCATGCGCGACGCCCACTTCGATCATCACGTGGCTCGGCGGCGTGAAGCGGCAGATCTGCCAGCGGTCGACCGGCACGTCGTCGGCAAGGCCGTTGCCGCGCAGCGCCATCCGCCAGAACGGCGGCGGCATCACGTTCTCCATGAAGCGGCTGGTGACGACTTCGTCGCCATTGCTGGTGGTCTTCGGCGCGGCTTCGTCGATTTCCTTCTGGCCGATGCTCGTCGCATGCACGTAGGTCTCGTGCGTGAGGTCCATCAGGTTGTCGATCATCAGCCGGTAGTCGCAACGGATGTGATACAGGCCGCCGCCGTGCGCCCAGGCCGGATCTTCGGCCCATTGCAGCGCGGGCAGCCTGGCGGGATCGGCTTCGGACGCGTCGCCCGGCCAGACCCACACGAATCCGTACCGTTCGACCACCGGAAAGCTGCGGATCGGCGGGAAGCCGCCGACGCGCTGGCCCGGCATGCCGGCCGTCTTGCCGTTGCAGCCCATTTCGAGCCCGTGATAGCCGCACACGAGCACGCCGTCACGCACGAAGCCCAACGACAGCGGCGCACCGCGGTGCGGGCAGAAATCCTCGAGCGCGGTGACCTGGCCGTCCGCCGCGCGGTAGAACACCATCGATTCGTTGCAAATCTTGCGTCCCAGCGGCTTGCCGTCGATCTCGTCGGGCGTGCAGGCCACATACCAAGCGTTCTTGAGAAACACGTTGTTCGTCTCCTTCAGGGCGGTGCCGCCGGTACGCGGCAACTCGTCATTCCGTGTACTGAATGTGATTCAGTGTACTCATTGAGATTGGCTGGAGCAAGGCGAGCGGTATACTGGTTTTCCCGGGAAATGGCGCGAGGCAGCGCCATGCCGTCGGCGCACGCAACGGCGTGCGCCGCCTATGTCATCGACTCATTCATGGAAAAAACGAATCCCGCCGACACGCCGGTTTTCCCGCTCGACCTGTACGACGAGCCCGGGCACCTGATCCGGCGCGCGCACCAGATCGCAGTCGCGATGTTCTACGAGAAGCTGGGCCGGGACGTGACGCCGGTGCAGTACGCGGTCCTGCGGATGCTCTACGAGTGCCCGGGGCTCGATCAGGTGACGCTCGCGCAGCGGGTGGCGCTCGACACGTCGACGACTGCCGATCTCGCGGTCCGGCTCGAGGCGAAAGGATTGATCGTCCGCGAAGTGCTGCCGCGGCGTCAGCGGCGCCTGCTGCTGACGCCGGCGGGCGTCGAGCTGCTCACGCACCTGATTCCGTCGGTGAAGGAATTGCGCGCCGGCCTGTTCGACGGCATGGGCGAGGACGATTCGCAGGAACTGATGCGCCTGTTGCGCAAGTTCGTCCATCTGAACAACGAGCAGAGCCGCGCGCCGCTGCGGGTGAGCGAGGAATCGTAGCGGCTCCGAGCCGCGCGCAACGATCGCGACGCAGCACGGCGGCCGCGCCCGTCGCCCGCCCGCGTCACGCCTCGCCTTCGAGCCGCCGCACCGCTTCCGCGACTTCGTTCCTGAAGCGCACCAGCGCCGCCTGCTCCGGCGCGGGCGGCTGCACGGCCGCCCACAGCATGTCGATCAGCTGCGTGGCCGTCGTTTCCGTATCGAGCTTGCGGTGCCCGAGGATCGCATCCCACAGCACGTGCTCGATCGGCCCGAACACCATCGAGCGCAGCAGGCTCAGCGGCATGTCGCGGCGCACCTGCCCGGCCGCCTGGCCGCGCGCGAGCACGTCCATCAGCGGCGCCGTGTAGCGGCGCTGCAGCGCGGTGAGCTCGTCGCTCAGCGCATGCTGCTTCGCACGCCCCTCCGACAGCACCAGTGCGCACAACCCCGTCCCGTTCACGAGCATCAGCCGCAGGTGCGTGCGCACGATGAACGCGAACTGCTGTTGCACCGGCGCGTCCTGCGGCATCCCGAGTTCGAACGCGGCAATGATTTCGTCATACCAGTCGGCGATCACACGCGCGCACAGCTCGCGCTTGCCGCGGAAGTAGCTGAACACCGTCGCCTCCGACACGCCGACGCGCTGCGCGATCTCGGCGGCCGTCGCATGCTCGTAGCCCTTTTCGGCGAACACTTCACGGCCGGCGCGCAGGATGTCCTGCACGCGCTGCTGGGACTTGCGCCCGGCGGGTGCGCGCGACGGCTCGGCGCGGTCGGCTTTGGCGGTGGCGGTCATGGTGTCGGCGGTAGCGGCTGTCATCTCGCAATGATATCTGAGTGTCACTCAAAAAACTATTGACGGCAAGCCGGACGAGGCGCGAAACTGTGCAAAATTTCCGCTGTATTGGCTTAATGAATCGACGCATTGATCCGATTTGAGCGAAACTCAGAAATCGGCGCGTGCGACCCACTTTCTGGAGACGGAGGAGACATGATCAACCTGCCCGGTGTGCAATTCATGCTCGGTGAGGACATCGAGATGCTGCGCGACGCCGTCGCGACGTTCGCGGCGAAGGAAATCACGCCGCGCGCGGCGGAGGTCGACCGCACCGACCAGTTTCCGATGGATCTGTGGAAGAAGTTCGGCGATCTCGGCGTGCTCGGCATGACGGTGGCCGAGGAATACGGCGGCGCGAACATGGGCTACACCGCGCACATGGTCGCGATGGAGGAGATCTCGCGCGCATCGGCGTCGATCGGCCTGTCGTACGGCGCGCACTCGAACCTGTGCGTGAACCAGATCCACCGCAACGGCACCGACGCGCAAAAGCAGAAGTACCTGCCGAAGCTCGTGTCGGGCGAACACATCGGCGCGCTCGCGATGAGCGAGCCGAACGCGGGCTCCGACGTCGTCAGCATGAAGCTGCGCGCGGACAAGTGCGGCGACCGTTACGTGCTCAACGGCACGAAGATGTGGATCACCAACGGCCCCGATTGCGACACGCTCGTCGTCTACGCGAAGACGGACCTCGACGCCGGCCCGCGCGGCATCACCGCATTCATCGTCGAGAAGGGGATGAAGGGCTTCTCGGTCGCGCAGAAGCTCGACAAGCTCGGCATGCGCGGGTCGCACACGGGCGAACTCGTGTTCCAGGACGTCGAGGTGCCGGAGGAGAACATCCTCGGCCAGCTCAACGGCGGCGTGAAGGTGCTGATGAGCGGCCTCGACTACGAACGCGCGGTGCTGTCGGGCGGCCCGACGGGCATCATGGCCGCGTGTCTCGACGCGGTGGTGCCGTATATCCACGACCGCAAGCAGTTCGGCCAGTCGATCGGCGAGTTCCAGCTGATCCAGGGCAAGGTCGCCGACATGTACACCACGTTCCAGGCGTGCCGCGCGTACCTGTACGCGGTCGGCCGCCATCTCGACTCGGCGGGCAGCGACCATATTCGCCAGGTGCGCAAGGACTGCGCGGGCGTGATCCTCTACACGGCCGAGAAGGCGACGTGGATGGCCGGCGAGGCGATCCAGATCCTCGGCGGCAACGGCTACATCAACGAATACCCGGTCGGGCGCCTGTGGCGCGACGCGAAGCTCTACGAGATCGGCGCCGGCACGAGCGAGATCCGCCGGATGCTGATCGGCCGCGAGCTGTTCGCGGAAACGATGTAACGCCCCACGTCACGCGAACGGAGCCCCGTCGATGCCGATCATCGAATCGAAACTGAACCCGCGTTCGGAAGAATTCCGCGCGAACGCCGCGGCGCTGGAGGCGGTCGTCGCCGACCTGCGCGCGAAGATCGAACAGCTCGCGCAAGGCGGCGGCCCGGCCGCGCGCGACAAGCACCTGTCGCGCGGCAAGCTGCTGCCGCGCGACCGCATCGCGCAACTGCTCGATCCGGGTGCGCCGTTCCTCGAGCTGTCGCAGCTCGCGGCGAACGGCATGTACAACGACGACGCGCCGGGCGCGGGCGTGATCACCGGCATCGGCCGGATCGCGGGCCGCGAGTGCGTGATCGTGTGCAACGACGCGACGGTCAAGGGCGGCACCTACTACCCGATGACCGTGAAGAAGCACGTGCGCGCGCAGGAAATCGCCGCGGAAAACCGGCTGCCGTGCGTGTATCTCGTCGATTCGGGCGGCGCGAACCTGCCGAACCAGGACGACGTGTTTCCCGATCGCGATCACTTCGGCCGCATCTTCTTCAACCAGGCGACGATGTCCGCCGCGGGGATCGCGCAGATCGCGGTCGTGATGGGCTCGTGCACGGCGGGCGGCGCGTATGTGCCGGCGATGAGCGACGAGTCGATCATCGTGAAGAACCAGGGCACGATTTTCCTCGGCGGCCCGCCGCTCGTGAAGGCCGCGACCGGCGAGGAAGTGAGCGCCGAGGACCTCGGCGGCGGCGACGTGCACACGCGCCTGTCGGGCGTGGCCGACCACCTCGCGCAGAACGACGCGCATGCGCTGTCGATCGCGCGCAACATCGTCGGTCACCTCGCGCCGAAGATCGCGTCGCCGGTGGCGCTGCGCGAACCGAAGCCGCCGCGCTACGACGCGAAGAGCCTGTACGGCGTGATTCCGGTCGACACGCGCAAGCCGTTCGACGTGCGCGAGGTGATCGCGCGCATCGTCGATGATTCGGAGTTCGACGAATTCAAGGCGCGCTTCGGCACGACGCTCGTCACGGGCTTCGCGCACATCTGGGGCCATCCGGTCGGGATCGTCGCGAACAACGGCATCCTGTTCTCCGAATCGGCCGTGAAGGGCGCGCATTTCATCGAGCTGTGCTGCCAGCGCAAGATTCCGCTCGTGTTCCTGCAGAACATCACGGGCTTCATGGTCGGCCGCAAGTACGAGAACGAAGGCATCGCGCGGCATGGCGCGAAGATGGTGACGGCCGTGTCGAACGCGAAGGTGCCGAAGTTCACCGTGATCATCGGCGGTTCGTTCGGCGCCGGCAACTACGGGATGTGCGGCCGCGCATTCGGCCCGCGTTTCCTGTGGATGTGGCCGAACGCGCGGATCTCGGTGATGGGCGGCGAGCAGGCGGCGTCGGTGCTCGCGACCGTGCGCCGCGACGGCATCGAGGCAAAGGGCGGCGCGTGGTCGGCCGAGGACGAAGAGGCATTCAAGCAGCCGATCCGCGACCAGTACGAGCGCCAGGGGCATCCGTACTACGCGAGTGCGCGCTTGTGGGACGACGGCGTGATCGACCCCGCGCAGACGCGCGACGTGCTGGGCCTCGGCCTCGCCGCGTCGATGAACGCGCCGATCGACGACACGCGCTTCGGCGTGTTCCGCATGTAACGGCCGGGAGGGCTGACCGATGCGATACGAAACGATCAAGGTAAGCGAAGCCGGCCGCGTGGCGACCGTCACGCTCGCGCGGCCCGACGTGCGCAACGCGTTCAACGAGACGACGATCGCCGAGCTGACCACCGCGTTCGAATGGCTCGACGCGCACGCCGGCGTGCGTGCGATCGTGCTCGCCGCGGAAGGCGCGGCGTTCTGCGCGGGCGCGGACCTGAACTGGATGAAGAAGATGGCCGGTTACTCGGACGACGAGAACCGTGCCGACGCGCGCAAGCTCGCGCGCATGCTCGAGGCGATCCATCGCTGCGGCAAGCCGGTGATCGCGCGCGTGCACGGCGATGCGTATGCGGGCGGCGTGGGTCTCGTCGCGGCGGCCGACATCGCGATCGCCGCCGACGGCGTGAAGTTCTGCCTGTCCGAAGCGCGGCTCGGGCTGATTCCCGCGACGATCGCGCCGTACGTCGTGCGGGCGATGGGCGAGCGCGCGGCGCGCCGCTACTTCACGACGGCCGAGGTGTTCGACAGCGCGCGCGCCGCGTCGCTCGGCTTCATTCACGACGCGGTGCCGGCCGATGCGCTCGACGAAACGGTCGCGAAGCTGGCCGCGACGCTCGTCGCGAACGGCCCCGACGCCGTGCAGGCGTGCAAGCGGCTCGTCGCCGACGTGGCCGGCCGGCCGCTCGACGCGACGCTGATCGAGCAGACGGCCGACTGGATCGCGCGCACCCGCGCCGGCGCGGAAGCGCGCGAAGGGATCGCGTCCTTCCTCGAGAAACGCACGCCTTCGTGGCGTGAATGACGGCGTGCCCCTAACTTTCCGGACGACATCGAAGCCATGTTCGACAAGATTCTGATCGCCAACCGCGGTGAAATCGCCTGCCGCGTCGCCGCGACGTGCAAACGTCTCGGGATCGCGAGCGTCGCCGTCTATTCCGACGCGGACGCGAACGCGAAGCACGTCGCCGCATGCGACGAAGCCGTGCACATCGGCGGCGCGGCGGCCGCGGACAGCTACCTGCGCATCGAGCGCATCATCGAGGCCGCGCGCGCGACCGGTGCGCAGGCCATCCACCCGGGCTACGGCTTCCTGTCGGAGAACGAGGATTTCGCGCATGCCTGCGAGGCGGCCGGCATCGCGTTCATCGGGCCGCCGGTCGACGCGATCGCGGCGATGGGCTCGAAGGCTGCCGCCAAGGCGCTGATGCACGCGGCCGCGGTACCGCTCGTGCCCGGCTATCACGGCGACGACCAGGACGCGGCGAACCTGCATCTCGAAGCCGACGAGATCGGCTACCCGGTGCTGCTGAAGGCGAGCGCGGGCGGCGGCGGCAAGGGCATGCGCGTGGTCGAGCGCTCCGAGGACTTCCCGGCGGCGCTCGCGTCGTGCCAGCGCGAGGCCGCGAGCAGCTTCGGCAACGACCGCGTGCTGATCGAGAAATACCTGACGCGCCCGCGTCACGTCGAAGTGCAGGTGTTCGGCGACACGCACGGCAACACCGTCTACCTGTTCGATCGCGACTGCTCGGTGCAGCGCCGTCACCAGAAGGTGCTCGAGGAAGCGCCGGCGCCGGGGCTGCATGAAGACGTGCGCCAGGCGATGGGCGAGGCGGCCGTCGCGGCCGCGCGCGCGGTGAATTACGTCGGTGCGGGCACCGTCGAGTTCATCATGACGGGCGAAGCGTTCTACTTCATGGAAATGAACACGCGCCTGCAGGTCGAGCATCCGGTCACCGAGATGGTCACGGGGCTCGATCTCGTCGAATGGCAGCTGCGCGTCGCAGCGGGCGAGCCGCTGCCGCTGAAGCAGGACGAACTGCGCGTGCAGGGTCATGCGATCGAGGCGCGTCTTTACGCGGAGAATCCGGCGCGCGGCTTCCTGCCGTCCACCGGCACGCTGAAGCACCTGCGGCTGCCGGAAGGCGTCGAGTTCGCGATCGGCGCGCCGGTGCGCGTCGACAGCGGCGTGCGCGAGGGCGACGCGATCACGCCGTTCTACGATCCGATGATCGCGAAGCTGATCGTGCACGGCGCGGACCGCGCGGAAGCGCTCGGCCGGATGCTGCGCGCGCTGCGGGCCTGCGAGGTGGTGGGCCTGCACACGAATGCCGCGTTCCTGCAGCGGATCGTCACCTGCGGGCCGTTTGCGAGCGCCGATCTCGACACGGGCCTGATCGAGCGCAACCACGATGCGCTGTTCGCACCGCAACAGCCGCCGCGCGCGACGCTCGCGCTGGCCTGCGCGGCACTGCTCGCGCGCGAACGCGGCGCGGCCGCACGGGAAGGCGCGTCGCCGTGGGGCGCGCTGCCGGACTGGCGGCTGAACGGCGGCTATCGCCGCACGCTCGAATGGCATGCGCCCGATCGCGAAGCGGACGTGACGGTCACCTACGAGGACGACGGCGGCAGCACGCGCCTCGCCACCGGCGACGCGGCCGCGCAGCCGTTCGCGTGGACGCGCGGCGCGACGCCGCTCGACTTCGACGTGACGCTCGACGGCGTGCGCAGCAGCGGCCGGGTGTATGCGGACGGCGACAGTTTCCACGTGTTCACGCAGGGTGTCGCCGAGACCTTCGAATGGCGCAACGTGCTCGCGCACGCTGGCGATGCCGAGCATGGCGGCGGCCGCCTCACTGCGCCGATGCCCGGCAAGGTGATCGCGGTGCTGGTCGAGCCGGGCCAGAAGGTCGAGGCCGGCACGCCGCTGATCGTGATGGAGGCGATGAAGATGGAGCACACGATCGGCGCGCCCGGCGCGGGTGTCGTCGCGGAAGTGCTGTACGGCGTCGGCGACCAGGTCGCGGATGGCGCGCAGTTGCTGATGATGGCGGAAGATTGAGTGACGTGTGTGCGTGAGAGCCGCTGCCGACTCTCACGGATGGCGCAAGCTCCGCGCTTCGATGCAGAAAAAGGCCCGGCGTCGCAGCGGTGACCGACGCCGGCCATCGTGGCTCGTGCTGCTGAATCGTTACGGCAGCATCCTGTAGCGGGATGTCCGACGCAAATGCATCAGGACGATATCCGCATTTCGCGTTGACGGTCGCTTTCGTTGCCTGCAGAAAAAAACAATGATACGCACGCAACGCTGTCGAGGCTTTTGACAATTCAACTGTTTCCAACTGTTGACCGGCGGCACAGCGGCACCGTTTCGCACTGGTCGTTTGCTGCAACGGTTGTTGAAGAATTGACAGCCGGCTTGTCCGGGCTGCTTCGTCAAGCCAAGCCGGCTTCTTCCTCTTGTAAATGAAGGGGGGCGAGCCACAGTAACCATCGTTTGCAAGCGTCAAAAAGGTCAGGCCGGCTCGAGAAGTGGTCGCATCTTCCTGCCCGCGTTCGAGTGATTAGGCTACGGTAACAGCCGGGGTGCAGCATGTGCGCTGCACACTCATCAAATGAGCGTTGCCGAGAGACGAATCGAGATGACGAAGAAATATAATTACGGGGTGCATGGAAACCTTACGCCACCAGAACTTTTTTTCCTGATTGTTATCGACGTAGCCTGCGATGAATTGGGTATCGACGACGCGGTCGGGATCGCAATGATTTTGCTGGGGCAACGATTCGTGCCGACAAGGGGAAAGTTTGGCGGAGCGGTCAAGGGAACCTCGATCGCATCGCGGGTTTCGCGGAGATTGCTGCCTTATGAGGTCAAGCACAAAATTTTGCCGACGGTGACGTCATTCAAGAGTCTTGTGCTTCTGAAGGTCAAATTTACCAGGGAACTCGGTGTATTTGTCGGGCGGGCCGTGCCGGTGGTTGGATGGGTTATTACCGCTGCCGACATATCGATCATAATGTATCGTTCTGCAGTCAAGTACAATGACTTGGTCAAGCCGGAGGATCGCATCTAATGGATGCTCGTCTAATCGAGATGGTGCGGGATGAAGCTGACTCACCATTGTGGGGCGAGCTCGAAATTTCTCCGGAAACAGATCTCTGTGTCGATCTCGAAATTTCCGATCGGGCTATGTTGCGGCTAATGAGAAGGCTTTCGGATGAATTCGGTGTTGATATGTCGGACTTCGATATAGATTATTACTATCCGTCGAGAAAAATGCGATTCGGTCAGTTTTTGATGGAGGTGCTGAGATCTCCGTTCAGTGCCGGCGCCAGGGATAAAATACTGGAGCGTCCGCTGACCATTAAAATGATGGAGTCTGCAATCGAGACCGGACGATGGAGGATATAACCGGTGCGAAAGCATCGCGTGTTGCGTCGGTACTTTCCAAAAGCGAAAAGGAGCCTGGAAGAAGAGAAGTTCCTGGGGGACGATCGTTAAAGGGAGCTCTGGCGCGGGAGCCCGGTGCACGGCGATGATGTCCTCATCGGTTTAGCGACGGGCGAAGGCATTCGCCGGCGTGCCCTTCAGCCACGCGAGCCTTGGCCCTTGAACCCAGCGCTGTACCAGCAGTGTCATGTGAGCTCGGCTGAAACCGCTAAAGCGTCGCAGATAGCGCAGCACGAGCCCGCGGTGAGGCCGCTTGAGCTGATCGTAGCGAAAGCGCCGCAGCACGGACGCGACCCATTCGCGACGTTCGTGAGGGCACGCGGCGGGTGCAAAGTCGAGCGTCCGTGTGCCGTCGAGGACGGCGCGCACTTGGTCCAGGGCGCGGATTTGCGATTCGTTCAAATTGATGATCATCCGCCCTGGTGCTCCAGTGTCGGTCAATTCGCGCGTGTCGGGCCAACAACCGGCTCCTGTTCCATTGTAAACGCTGCCGCATCGCGTATGACCATGCCTGACAGTCTGGCGGCCGGCGCTCCGCTAGACTGGCGGATTGCTCACGTGGCCATTGCCGTGAGCTACACTGCATCCATTCAATCACCACCCCGCCGACGAGATGAAGTCTCCTGCCCTGAACGGCCTGCGCATCGGTATCACGATCGGCCTGCGCGCCCCCGACGAAAGCCTGTGGATCAACGGCATCAAGCAGAACGCGTTGTTTCTCGCGAAGTTGTTGATGGCGTCGCCGCATGGGTATCGCGTGACGCTGGTCAACACGACCGACGTGGCGCTTACCGACGCGCTGCCTTGGGATCGCCGCGTATACGACACGCGCGCGTTCGCCGACATGAAGGATGCGCTCGACGTGGTGATCGAGCTGGGCGGTCAGATCGACGGCGAGCAGACGGCCTACCTGAAGGCGCGCGGCGCGAAGATCGTCAGCTACTGCTGCGGCTTCGAGTACATCACCTCGATGGAATCGATACTGTTCGGCCGCCGCATGTGGGATTCGCTGTTCATCAACCGCGGCTACGACGAATTGTGGGCCATTCCGCAGATCGCGGAGTCGTCGCTGCCGTTCCTGCAGTCGCTGCGCCGTTGCCCGGGGCGCGTCGTGCCGTTCGTGTGGGACCCGATGTGTCTGGAGGCGCGTGCGCAATCGCTGCCGGAGCGTGGCGAATACCGGCCGCGCAGCGAACCGGGCAAGCGGCTGACGGTGATGGAGCCGAACCACAACGTCGTGAAGTTCTGCATGTATCCGATGCTGATCATCGACGAGGCGTATCGCCGCGACCCCGACGCGATCTGCTTCACGCACGTGACGAACGCCGATCGCCTCGCGCACAACAGCCCCGAGTTCGTGACGCTGATGAACTACCTGGACATCGTGCGCGCGGGTAAGGCGAGCTTCGTCGGGCGTTTCGACACGCCGTTGTTCCTGGCCGACATGACCGACATCGTCGTGTCGCATCAATGGGCGAACCCGCTCAACTATTTCTATTTCGACGTGTGCTGGCAGGGTTATCCGCTCGTGCACAACGCGAGCCTCGTGCCGGACCTCGGCTACTACTATCCTGGCAACGATGTGCAGAAGGGCACCGAGGCGCTGCTGCACGTGCTGCATACGCACGACGACGACTGGCAAGGGTATGCGCGGCGGCAGCGCGAGATCCTGCGCCGCTATACGTCGGCGAACCCCGCGCTCGTCGCCGACTACGACGCGCTGCTCGCGAACCTGATCGGCGCGACGGCGGCATAAGGCTGCACGACGCGGCACGCGCCGCCGCCTGCGGCCAGCGGGTGCATTCGATCGCGATTTGCGCGATCGAGGCGGTCGGCTCGATTTCGCCGCCTGCCGTCAACCGGATTGACCCGGGTTAATGTCTGAAGAAATGAGCCGTTAAAAAAGAAACCGCCGAACCGGGGAGATTCGACGGTTTTTGAAGGCACGAATTTGACGGCTCCGAGGGAAGTCCGTCAAAAATAATTTTATAGGTTAACTAGTCGGAAAGATTGTTAAATATCTTTCGATGGATGGTTGTCGTATAATTCGACTTAATTATTGTCGTTCAAATCAGCCGGATTATCATTCAAATATTTTCAATATCGTTTGAAACGGCAAAATTGAATTCTGTGGAGACCGAATGCGTCGTCGCAATGCAATGGCTGCACGGTTTGCCAGCAGTTGCGAGGAATCCGGCCGTCGGGTCCGGGTCGCGTTTCGCTGGCGCGCATTTGTCATATGATATTTCAAACATCCGATTTTTGAAACGGGTCTTGCGATAAATCGATTCACCCGAAGATGTTCGGATGGGGCAAATAACCAGTATCGATCGGAGTATCGTCGACGTTTTTGTGTAACCTGTCGCACTGTTGTCGACGTGCGCGTGTGGTGTATTTTCGGTGTTTGAATATCATTGACAATATCTGATTTGACGGCACGCCGGAATAAAAAGTACGCTCCCGAAAAAGATCGAAAAAGAGGTTGGGCCGGGTAGGCGGTGGTGCGCGTCGTGGTCGGCTCGCGCCACATGTATCGAGAGCGCGGGCCGTCATCGGCGGTCCGACAATTGCCGGAGCGCCGGATGAATGCGGTCGAACCTCGCCTGGAGGCGAACAGCGTAGCGAATCGGGACGAGATCGATCTCGTATTCGGCGCGCCTGACGATCACCCCGACCTTGCGTCGGTACGCAGTTTCGTCGAAAGCCGGCTCGGATTCGCGCGAGAGCCGGTTTGCCGCGCCGATTTGTCGGGCGGCGTGCTGTATCACGAATGCCTCGCGCGGCTGCGCTGGGGCGCGCGCGATGTCTTGCCGCCGCTCGCGTTCCTGCCGCGCCTCGAATCGCTCGGGCTGATGCGCTGGTTCGACCGGCTCGTGGTGGGCCGGACGATCGACGCGCTGCGCGCCGATCCGAAGGCCGTGTACGGCTGCAACGTCACGGCGACGAGCGCGGTCGTGGACGACGCGTGGCTCGCGCTGTTCAGGCGGCTCGAGCGCGAGCCGTCGGTCGCGGCGCGGCTGGTCGTCGAAATCACCGAGACGGGGCCGCTGAACCCCGTCGCGGGCCGGTCGTTCGTGAACCGGTTCCGCCAGGCCGGGTGCCGCGTCGCGATCGACGATTTCGGCGTCGGCTTCAGCGCGCTGAACAACCTGGTGGTCGGCAATCCCGACATCGTGAAGCTCGACAGGTCGGTCCTGTCGCTGATCAAGCGCAACGCGATCGGGCGCTACCAGTTTCGCCGGCTGATCGCGTTCGCGCACGAAAGCGCGCGGCACGTCGTCGTCGAAGGCGTGGAGAACGAGATCGACCGGCAGATCATCCTGGATTCCGGCGTCTCATGGGCGCAGGGCATCCGCTTTACATGGCGGTCACCGGCCGCCGCATGACGCTGCGGCGCGGGCGCGGCGCGCCGGCATCGGACAACGAAGAATTGAATAGGGGCGTGGGCATGGCGGCGACGAAGAAGGCCGGGCACGGAACGGGCACGCAGGCGGCCGATGCGCGCGAGCTCGTCGCGATCGCCGAACTGGCCGAGATGCTGGAGCAACTCGGCGCCGACGCGATTGACGCGACCGTTGCACCGGTCGACGTCATGCCGTTTCTCCACGGCCTGAAGGACGTCTCGCAACACATTCACCGGATGAAGCCGCTCGATGCCGACGGTCGCGAGCGCGCGGCGCGACACTATTTCGCCGGTGTGTTCGCGGGCGCTTGCGGCGACGATTCGGCGATCGCGTGCGGTGTATCGGGCAGCCTGGCGCAACAGGCCGGCGCTGTCGGTCCCGCGGCGGCACGTTGTTTCGCGAGGCTTGCGCGCATCGGCCGGCGACATGGCCGTGCGTTCGCCGAGCGACGGGGCCAGCGTGTTCCGGCTTGACGCCGGTTCGCGCATCACGTCCTCGTCGGGCTCTTATCACGCTAATCAGGAGCACTACCGCCCGGCGTCGCGCGGCAAGGTCACTCGTCAATCCTTCCCGAAGCCACCCAGCACGAGCGCCAGCGCACGGTCGGCCGTATCGTCCCAGCGGCCCGGATGCGCGGCGCGCACGATCCGGATGCCCGGGTACAGCGCGGTACGCGAGCCGGTTTCCCAGCGCGCATCGGCTTTCGGGCTCAGCAGCAGGACGGCCGGCACGCCCAGCGCGCCGGCCAGGTGGATGTGCGCGGTGCAGGTGGTGACCACGGCGTCCATCGCGAGCATCAGTGCGGCCAGATCGCTGAAATCGCCGATCGCGTGATGCGGGAACGTGACCGGCAGATCCGACGGCTCGGACTGCGCGGCAATATCGCGGTTGATGCAGTATGCGGCATGGCCGCGCAGCCGCGCGAGCGGCGCGAGGTCGCGCAGGCTGGCCGCGCGCAGGAAGCGCGCATCGCTTTCGTCGCGGCCGCGCCAGTTGAGGCCGATGCGGCGCGTGCCCGGCGCGTTGCCGTCGCGCGCGACGCGTTCGCGCCATGCCGCCGCCCGTTCGGGCGGGCACGACAGGTAGGCGGCCGGCGCGCCGGCCGGTGCCGGCGCGTAGCCGAACTGCGCGGCCAGCACCAGGAACGAACACCAGTAGTCGTGAGCGATCTGCGACGTGTCGACCCACGCGCCGTGTGCGGCGACGACTTCGATGCGCGGGAACGTATGGCGCATCAGGTCGGCCAGCGCCGCGGGGACGATGACCGTCACCGCCACGCCGTCGAGCGCGTCGAGCGCATGCAGGTAGCGCGCGTACTGGAGCTGGTCGCCGACCCCGCCGTAGCTGATCACGAGCAGCCGCTTGCCGTGCAGCGGCTGGCCGTCGTAGAGCCGTTCCGTCGGCAGCCCGAACCGTGCGGCCGTCAGCACGTTCTCGCTGGCGATGGTCGCGCGCGCGGCTTCGTCGCGTCGGCCGGCACGCAGCAGCAGCGCCGAGCGCGCGAGTTCGACGCGCCCGCGCAGCGCGTCGGGCAGCGCGGCCGGTTCGCCGATGCGTTCGAGTGCCGCGAGCCCGGCGTCGGGCGCGCCGGCGAAGCCGTAGCACGACGCGAGCTGGAACGCGATCGCATCGTCGTCGAGGCCCCGGCCGCGCGCGCACAGCCAGCGGGCGATCGCGTGGCCCCATTCGCAGCGGGATTCGTGGTCGAGCGCGCGGTTCCAGTGCGTTTCGGGCGCGTCGTCGGCCTCGGCTGACACGGCGGCATTCGCGTCATCGTCTGCCCGGGCGGATACGCGGCCGACGGGCTCGCCCGAGATGAACAGGCGTTGCCGGTCCCAGCGCGGGTTCGGCACGCACAACAGATTCGGCCCGTCGAACCGGTAGAACGTGTAATCGAGGCCGGCGAACGTATCGATGACGCGTGCGTCATCCGCGTTCCGGCAGGCGATCCAGCACCACGGCAGATGCGTTTCGATCAGCAGGCGCGCGCCGTGCAGCGCGTCGACCTCCATCCCGTCGATGTCGAGCTTCAGGAAATCGAGGCGCGGCAGGCCGAGCGAATCGAGCCTGACGGTCGGGGCGGGCGTGCCGTCGGCCGCGTGCGCGTCGACGCGTGCGGCCGGTTCGGCGCCGGCGGGGTGCCCGCCGTCTACGTCGGGCACCGTCATCGTGCCGTTGCGGCTCGCGAGCCCCATGTTCAGCAGATGAAGGTTGTCGAGCTGGTTGAGCGCAACGGTGCCGCCGAGCGCATGGAACAGCGTGCGCCGCGGCTCGAACGCGTGGACGTGGCCGCCGCGATCGCGCAAGCGCTGCGCGATCGGCACGCAGACGAGTCCCGCATTGGCCCCGCCGTCCACCGCGAGCGCGCCGTCGGGCAACTGGTCGATCACCTGCATGATCGTGTCGAGCTCGCCCTGGTTGTGCGGCCGGCCGGTCTCCAGCAGCGCGTCGGCCTGCCGCGTGCTGTGCCGGTCGATGACGAACGGGCCGTGGATCGAATCGATCACGACGAAGTGGCGGACGGTGTGCTTCATGAACGGATGGCGAACGGGCGCGGTCAGCCGAGCGCGCGCCCGGCGAACAGGCGCTGGATCTGCCCGGAATACGCGCGGACGTTGTGGTCGGCGAGCGTGTCGACCTGCTGCAGGCAGCGGCGGGCCGCTGCCGCGTAGTCGTCGAGCCGCGCGTCGTGCGTCTGCGCGGCGGTCGCGATCGCGCGTGCCGCGTCGAAGATCTCGAAGTCCGGGTAGTAATAGCCGACGTCGCGCAGGAACGGCGAGTTGTGCACGAGCGGATAGTTGCCGTACAGCGCGTCGTACAGCAGGTAGTTCAGGCCGTTTTCCCAATGGTGCGACACGACGATGTCGGTGTGATGCGCGGCCCACGCGACGAACGGCGCGCGCACGTCGGCCGTCGCTTTGCCGTCGCGCACCATCTCGAGCCCGAGCGCGAGATGCTTGAAGGCGACGTTTTCCTTCTTGTCGAACGTGTTGGTCATGTACACGTGTTCGACGAGCTCCGGATGCTCGACGTAGCACGCGTTCGCGGCCAGCATCGGCACGATCGAACTCTTCACGACGTTCAGGTTCGGCTCGAAGAACGCGATGCGCTTGGCCGGACCGTGGTTGCGGTAGCCGAAGCGCGCCTTCAGCTCGGGGTCGGCGTCGAGGCTGCGTTCGATGAAGTACGGCGACCAGATGTGCGGCAGCTCGATCACCGGCGCGCGATATACGGCCTGGAAGTAGGCCGCGCACGTGTGCATGTGCTGCGGGTTGGTCCAGATCTCGTCGAACTGCACGCGGTTCGGGTTCGGCCGCCAGTTGTTCTTCTCGAAATTGATCGTCTCGACCGCGATCACGTAGTCGTTGCCGAAGCGGTACGACACGCACTTGCCGCCGCGCCGGCGCACCGCGTCCGTGTGCGACGGGTCGACGAACGCGTTCATCTCGATCAGCAGGTCGGTCTGGTGGACGATCGCCGACAACGGCCGCAGCGCGTCGCCGAACGCGTCCATCATCAGCGCCTGCGGGTAGTCGGTGATGCCGTCGTCGTGCGCGAGCCACACTTCGCCGATCAGCGGCGAACGCTTCAGCAGCATGTACAGGTACACGCAATGCTGGTTCGCGCCGTTGTACCAGATCGACTGCGTCGCGTCGCGCTGCACGTTCATCGTAATCGCGACATTGATTTTCATCGGCGGCTCCGGGCGGACGGTGCGCGTCAAGCGTCGCGATAGAGCGACGCGATCGCGTCGGAATACGCGGCGACGTTGTCGGGGTTGTAGATGCTGACCGAGTCGAGCACGTGCTTCGATTGCTCGCGGTATGCATCCAGATTCGCGTCGTGTTCGGCAAATGCCCGCAGCAGCGCGCGGCCGCCGGCCTGGCAGTCGAAGTCCGGATAGAAATACCCGGCATTGCCGAGGAACGGCGAGTTGTGGATCAGCGGATAGTCGCCGTACAGCAGTTCGTAGTACAGGTAGTTCTGCGCGTTTTCCCACGTGTGCGACACCACCGCGTCGCCGTAGGCGGCCATGAACTCGTACACCGCGTAGCGGCTTTCGAACGTCGTGATCCCGTGGTTCACGATGTCGAGACTCTTCGCGAAATGGACGAACGTCGTATGTTCCTTCAGGTGCAGCGTATTGCACACGCGCACGAATTCGACGAAATCGGGCTTCGCGCGATATGCTTCCTCGGTCACCAGCATCGGGATGATGCTCGTCTTCACCATGCAGATGTTCGGCTCGAACATCGTCACGCGCCAGCGCGGCTTGCCGGGCTGATAGCCGAACGACAAACCGGCGCCGAGCGTTGCGCGTGCCTTGTCGAACAGCATCGGATGCCAGATGTGCGGGACGATCGTCACCGGCGCGCGCAGGCCCGTCTGGTAATAGTGCAGGCACGAGCGCTCGAATTCCGGAATCGTCCATACCGCGTCGTACGGCGCGCCCGAGAACAGGAAGCCCGACGGCTTGTCGAACATCGCCCGCTCGATGTCGATCACGTAGTCGTTGCCGACCCGCATCGTGACGACCTTGCCGCCGCGGTCGCGGAACGCGCGCAGGTAATCGGCGCCGAACTGCGCGCTCATTTCGATCAGCACGTCGCAGCGCTCGAGCGCTTCGTCCATCGACAGCAGCGGCACGTCCCATTCGCCGAGCATCATCTGCGGATCGGCGAGCTGTTCGCCGCCGTTCACCATCACGGCTTCAGCGACGAGCGGCGACTGGCGCAGCAACAGGATCAGCAGCAGGCAGTTCTGGAAGATGCCGTTTTCCCACAGCGACTGGCCGGCGCCGCGCACGAACAGCGACACGCCGACGACGAGACGCTTGCCCTCGCCGGGCGCTTGACGGGCATTGGAGTCCGACATGCGTATTCTCCGGTTCAGGCGACCAGACGCGAGACGAACGCGTCGAGGTTCGCGGGGTTGTCGATCGAGACCGACCGCAGCAGCCGGTCGGCTTTCGCGCGGTAGTCGTCGAGCTGCTCGTCGTGATGCAGCCAGGCATCGAGCAGCACGCGGCCGCCCGCGGCGGAATCGAAGTCCGGGTAGTAGTAGCCGGCGTCGCCGATCAGCGTCGAGTTGTGGATCAGCGGATAACCGCCATACAGCACGTCGTAGTACAGATAGTTCTGCGCGTTTTCCCAGTGATGGGACACGACGGCGTCCGCGTGGCGCGCCATGAAGCCCGGCAGGTCGATGCGCGGCTCGAACGTCGCCTTGTGATGGCGCACGAGGTCGAGGCTGTTCGCGAAGTGCACGAAGGTCGGATGGGCCTTCATGTGCATCGAGTTGACGACGAACAGATGCTGCACGGCGTCCGGATGCGCGCGGTAGAGTTCGTCGCACGCGAGCATCGGGTAGTGGCAGGACTTCACGACCGAGATGTTCGGCTCGAGCGTGGCGAGATTCCACGGGCGACGGCCGGGCCGATAGCCGAACGTCAGGCCTTCGCTCGCCAGCGCGGCGATGCGGCGATCGAGGAAATACGGCGACCAGATATGCGGCATCAGGTGCACCGGCGCGCGCAACAGGGTTTGCAGCATCGGTGCGCCGGTCTGCTCGTACTGCGGCAGCAGCCATACTTCGTCGAACGGCGTGTCGTTGAAGATGTGTCCCGACGGCTTGCCGAAGATCGGTGTTTCACCCAGGCCGGCGTAGACGTGTCCGCAGAAGAAGGCGACCAGTTTCTTGCCGAGCGCCTTCATGTGCCTGCGCCATTCGAGCGGCAATTGCGCGCCCATCTCGATCACGACGTCGAGGTCGTGCGTGACGTCGGAAGGCTTCACGAGCGGCACGTCGAGGCCGTCGAGATCGAGCCCGGCCGGAAACGCGTTGGCGTCGCCGCCGTTCAGGAAATAGACGGGGCCGACGCGATCGGAGCGCTTGAGCATCATCGCGAGGAACGCGATGTTCTGGTGAATGCCGTTTTCCCAGATCGCCTGGCCGTCCCGCGCAAACAGCGAGATGCCGACGGCCGGCCGTTGCTTGCGGGTGCCGCCCGAGGCGGCTTGATTGATGTCCGTCACCGGTTGGTTTCCTCTGCGGCGTCGTGCGTTCGGCCGTGGCCGCGAAACGGCGCGCCGTGGATTGTCGTGGTTGTGTTCGCGCCGGCACGCGCCGGAATATGCGTCGAGCGGCGCGGATCGCGGGGCGGCCGCCGGATTCCGGTGTGTCGTCGGGCGGGTCACGGCGCGCGACGCGGGCGGAACGCCTCGGCAGCTGTCTGCGGCGATTGTGGCACGGAAGGCGCCGTCTTGTGGAGGGGGCCTGACGAACTTTGACATAGCCGCCCGCGCGGGAGCCGGGGCCCCGGCGAAGCGGGGTCGGTGCGGTCGGGCGGGGTGGCGGCGGGGCGGCTGCGCGTTGCCGGTCGAGGCCGTCGCGTGCGGGCGCGGGGTGCGCCGGGGCCGCGACGGCCGGCTGCTCAGCGCTGCAGCGAGATCTCGACGCGGCGGTTGCTCGCGCGGCCTTCGGCCGTCGCGTTGGACGCGACCGGATCGGCACTGCCGCGGCCCGTGACCGACACGGCCTGCGCTTTCAGTCCGTGTGCCTTCAGGTAGCTTGCGACGGTTTCCGCGCGGCGCTTCGACAGCGCGAGATTGGCGGCGTCGTTGCCGACCGAATCCGTATGGCCGGTGACCGTCACATGCGTGTACGTGCGGTCTTCGCGTTCGTTCAGCAACTTGTCGAGCGACGCACGCGCGGCCGGCGTGAGCGTGGCCATGCCCGTCGCGAACAGCGCGTCGCCCGCGAGGTTGACGTGTTCGACCGCGGCCGGCGCGGGGGCCGGCTCGGCCGTCGACGCAGCTTGGGCCGGTGCGGCGCCGCACTGGAACACCAGCGTCGCGGGATCGGAATTGTCGCGCAGCGCGCGGGCGGAATCGACGGTGCGCACCGGCTGGTCGCCGCAGATCTTGCGGGCGGCCTTCATGCAGGTCTGCGGGCCCGACAGCAGGCCGTGGCAGTCCACCTGGAAGGTGCGCACGCCGTCGCGCGGCTGCAGTTCGGAGGCACTGAAGGTCGGGCCGGATGCGGTCGAGCACGCGGCGAGGGCCAGCGCGGAAAGCGCGAGCGCAAGAGCGAGTTTGTTCACGGTTACGTCCTCAATACTTGGGTTGACTGAAGCCCGCCGCGCGTTGCGCGGCGGGCTCGTCCTGCCGTCGGGGCCCCCTGGCGCCGCCGGCTCGCGAGCCGGCGGCGTGGCGGCGCGACGGGTTACTTCCACTGGTACAGCATGCCGGCGCCGATCACCTTCTGACCGCCGCTGAAGCCGCCGTTGATCGACGCCTTCAGGTTCTCCGTGATGCGCGCCTGCATGTTGACCGCCATCGCCTTCTGGCCGAGGAAGGTCGACGTGCCGATACCCATCCCGAAGTTGGCGTCGCGATCGAGCTGCGGGATCGACGCCATCGCGCCGACGGCCGCGATACCCTGCTTCGCCATCTGGTCGGTCTGCTGCAGTTGCGAACCCAGCGCGTTGATCTGCCCTTGCTGGCCGGACAAGGCGGTCGACAGCGTCGTCTGCACCTGCGTCAGCTGGTTCACGTTCACCGCGTCGGTGCCTTGCGTACCCGGCGCGACGTTCGTGATCTGGCGCTGCTGCGTGTCGCTGCCGACCGACACCACGTTCGAGCGACCGCCGTCGTTCGAATTCGCGCCGATCGCCACCGAGTTCGAGCCGGCGGTGACGGTCGGCCGGTCGTTGCCGGTGCCGTTCATGTCGGCCGCGATGCCGGTGTTGTTCGCCGCACGTGTCGTGTTGTTGTTGATCGTGGTCGACAACTGGTTCACCTGATCGCCAAGATTCGTCACGCCGGTCGACAGCGAAGCCACCGTGCTGTTCGTCGTGCTCAGGCCGGTCGACAGCGAGCCGATGCCGGTCGAGGTCGACGTCGACAACGACGTGAGGTTGCTGTTCGTCGAGCTGAGGCCCGTCGACAGCGAGTTGATCGCCGTCGAGGTCGACGTGGACAACGACGTGAGGTTGCTGTTGGTCGAGCTGAGGCCCGTGGACAGCGAACCGATACCGGTCGACAGCGACGCGATATTCGACGCGGTCGACGTGGACAGGCTGTTGACCGCCTGGTTCGTCGCGTTGAGCTGGCTGCCGTTGATCGCGTCCGTGCTGGTGGCCGATACCCGGCCTGCCGCGACGTTCGTGATCTGGCGTTCCGCACCCGGTGCGCCGACGCTGAAGACGCCCACTGGCGAGGTGCCGTAGACCGGGTACGTGATGCCGCCCACCGTGACGCTCGATACGCCGACGGCGTTGCCCGTGGTCGAGTTCGCGCCCATCGCGATCGAGTTGGCGACATTGGCCTGCGCGTTCGTGCCGAAGGCGAGGGCGTCGGTTGCCGTGGCCTTCGCATTCGAGCCGTAGGCCTGGGCGCCGATCGCGCTGGCCGTCGCCTGATTGCCGAGCGCGATCGTGTTGTCCGCGGTGGCCTGGTTTGCGCTGCCGAGGGCGAGCGCGCTGTTGCCGGTTGCCGTGTTCGCGTTGCCGAGTGCCACTGCGCCGGTGCCGGTCGCCGTGTCGTTCGCGCCCAGCGCCACTGCGCCGGTGCCCGTCGCGATGCTCGGGTCGCCGATCGCGACCGCGCCGTCGCCGCTCGCGGTGTTGCCGGAGCCGATCGACACCGCCTTGCCGCCGGTGGCCGATGCGTTCTGGCCGATGGCGACTGCGCCCGCCGTCTGCGCGTTCGAGCCGTCGCCGACTGCCACGCTGCTGGCGCCTGCCGCGCTGGCGTTCACGCCGGCTGCCAGCGAGTTGACGCCCGTCGCGCCGTCGTTGGCGTAGTTGCCTTGCTGCGTGCCGTTGTCGTTGACGCTGTAGTAGTGCGTCTTCGCGGCTTCGATCGCGGTGACCGGGAACGCCGGCAGCGGGCGCGGCGAGAACGCGAACAGCGCGGCGCCGAGCACGAGCGCCGACA
>NZ_QTPV01000026.1:0-101614 GCF_003857985.1 Burkholderia sp. Bp9090 | reverse complement strand
CGCGACGCCGCCGCGCACGCACGCCCGCCCGGTGACGGGCGTCGGCGCCGCCGGCCAGTCGCCGGACGCCGCACGACGCCGCCCCGCGCCGCCGGCCCCCGCACGCGCGCCGCTCTACGCGTGGGTGCAACAGCCCGCGGAGCCGATCACGCCGGCACCGAGCGTTCACGACACGCTGCGCTCGATCGAAGCCAGTACCGCGCAGTGGGCGACGCTGGACGGTGTGCGGCAGGCCGACGCGTCGTCAGCGCCGGCCGCCGCGGCGACCGTGGCCGGCGCGGTTGCAGCGGCGGGCAGCGTCGCCGCGTCGGCGTCGGCGTCGACGGCCGTACCGGCCGCGGTCGTTCCGGACGCGCGCCAGGCCGCGCCCCAGGACGCAGGGCGTCCGGATGCGCACGAAGCGGCGCCGGCGTCCGACGACGCACCGATCGTGCTGGATGCATTCATGCCGGCGGAGCCGAGCATGCGCGTGCCTGCTGTCGATACGGATGGCGTGGCATTCGACGAGGCCGTGACGCCATCCGACGACTCACCGATCGTGCTGGATGCGTTCATGCCGGCCGAGCCGGGCGTGCGCGTGCCTGCTGTCGATACGGGTACTCCGGTGTTCGACGAGGCCGTGCGGCATGCCATGCCGGATCCTGGCGTCGAAACCGATGCGCCGACGCGTCACGCGGACCGCGAGCATCGGCATGGCGCCGATGCACCAGCCGCGCCGGCATTCGATGCCCCGATCGACTTTGCGCCTTGGGAAGACATCGTCAGCCCGCCGGTTTCCAGGCTCGGCGCGCCGCATGAAAGCCCGATTGCCGCACCACCGTCGGACGCGGATGAGTCGGTGGCCGCGAGCGCAGCGGTCGGTACGCCTTCGGCCGCTGTCACGTCGACCGTGAGCGCCACGGGCCGCACCGTCGATGCGAAGGATGCGGCAACGGCCGCCGGAATTGCCGCCCAGGTCCAATCGCAAGCTACGGCGCTTGCCGATACCGCCGTATCGGTCGTCGCGAAAGAACACGCGCACGCGACGCAGGATATCGTGAAGCCGGTCCAGCCGGTCACGCCGCCTCCCCTCTCCGCTTCGTCGATCGCGGCAACGCCGACGCAGCCGCGTGCCGATGCAGTGCCCGTCGCAGCAGCGACGACGGCAGCCTCGGCCGCGTCGAACACGGCACCGGCCGGCGCCGTGACGGGAACGGTCTGGCACGCGGCAGCAAAGCACGGTAGCGAAACCGCTCCGTTGCCTGCAGGCATGCAACGCGCCACGCCACCGGCACCGGCGGCACCGGCACCGGCGGCGGCGGCGGCGGCGGCGGCGGCGGCGGCGGCGGCGGCAACGGTGACACCGGCCGCCGCGGCCATGCAACCTGCGTCCGTCGACGCCGCTGCCTCCTCCGCATCATGGTCGAAGCCGTTGTCCGCTGAGCCCTTCGCTGGTGCGCAGACGACCTCGGCAGCTGACGCGTCGTCGCCCGTCGGCAGCGCATCCGGTTCTGCCGCGCCGGTACCCGCGAACACGCCGAACAGCACGCCTGTCGCCGCAGCGCCTGCGTTTGCCGGCATGACAACGGCACAACCTTTTGCGGCCGCGCAAAACGCAGCGGCTGCGGCTTCCGCCCTGACGTCTGCGGCGGGCGCTTCCGGCCCGGCCGCCGCGCAGCCTTTCGCATCCGCGCCGACCGTGGCAGCCGCCACGGCGCCTGCATCGACCGGCACGTCCTTCAGCGCAACCGGATCGCAACCTGCGCAACGCACGCCGGTGTCGCCTGCCGCCGCGTCTTTCGCCTCGTCGGGCAGCGCATTGGCCGCAACGTCGACCGCATCGGCGACGCCTTCGGCAGCATCGACCACCCGCATGCCTGACGGTTCGGCATTCGGTGTGCCGGCCGCGACGACTGGAGCGACGCAGACGACAACCGGCGCCGCGCCTGTCGCTGCCACTGCCATCGCCCCGACACCGTCTTCCGGCGCACTCGCCCCGATGAACACGGTCGCCGTTGCCGCGCCCGCCGCGTTCGGCGCCACGCCTGCCGCGACAAATGGCGCGCCAGCCTCCTTCGCCGCTGCCCCGGCCGCGACGGCACCGGCCGCGTCGCCGACTTCCGCGCCCCCGTCGGTCTCGGCATTGCCGACCTACTCCGTGCCGGGCGGATCCGTCGACACGGCGACACCGGCGCAATCCATCGCGTCCGCACCGCTGCCGCAGGCCCCGTCGTTCACGACCCCGCCGGCTCCCGCCGCTGCGCCGGCGAGTTGGTCCATGTCCGACATCGGCACGACGCCCACGACAACCGGCATCACGATCCCGGCCGCCACGACCGTGCCGCTTCCGACCGCAACGCCTCCCGCGGCCACCGTGCCGCCGGCACCGGCGGAATCGGGCGCCCCGGCCGCCGACGCATCGGCGGCGCCCGCGCGCCAGCCGCGCCCGAACGCGTTCGAATTCCACGCACCCGCGTCGTTCAACGTGGAGCTGCCGACGCTCGACCTGCTCGAGCCCGCGTCCGACGACGTCGAAACGATCACCGAGGAACACCTCGCGCAGACGGCCCAGGTCATCGAGCAGCGCCTGCAGGAGTTCAAGGTGCCGGTGACGGTGGTCGGCGCATCGGCCGGCCCGGTGATCACGCGCTTCGAGATCGAACCCGCGCTCGGCGTGCGCGGCAGCCAGATCGTCGGCCTGATGAAGGACCTGTCGCGCGGCCTCGGCCTCACGTCGATCCGCGTCGTCGAGACGATTCCCGGCAAGACCTGCATGGGCCTCGAGCTGCCGAACGCGAAACGCCAGATGATCCGCCTGTCGGAAATCCTCGAGTCGCGCCAGTACCAGCATTCGGCGTCGCAGCTGACGATCGCGATGGGCAAGGACATCACCGGCCACCCGGTCGTCACCGATCTCGCGAAAGCGCCGCACATGCTGGTCGCCGGCACGACGGGTTCGGGCAAGTCGGTCGCGATCAACGCGATGATCCTGTCGCTGCTGTACAAGGCGACGCCCGAGGACGTGCGGCTGATCATGATCGACCCGAAGATGCTCGAGCTGTCGGTCTACGAAGGCATCCCGCACCTGCTCGCGCCGGTCGTCACCGACATGAAGCTCGCGGCGAACGCACTGAACTGGTGCGTCGGCGAAATGGAGAAGCGCTACCGGCTGATGTCGGCCGTCGGCGTGCGCAATCTCGCGGGCTTCAACCAGAAGATCCGCGACGCGGAGGCGAAGGAAAAGAAGATCGGCAACCCGTTCTCGCTGACGCCCGACGATCCCGAGCCGCTGTCGAAGCTGCCGCTGATCGTCGTCGTGATCGACGAGCTGGCCGACCTGATGATGGTCGCCGGCAAGAAGATCGAGGAGCTGATCGCCCGTCTCGCGCAAAAGGCGCGCGCGGCCGGTATCCACCTGATCCTCGCGACCCAGCGCCCGTCCGTCGACGTGATCACCGGCCTCATCAAGGCGAACATTCCGACGCGCGTCGCGTTCCAGGTGTCGTCGAAGATCGACTCGCGCACGATCCTCGACCAGATGGGCGCCGAATCGCTGCTCGGCCAGGGCGACATGCTGTTCCTGCCGCCGGGCACGGGCTACCCGCAGCGCGTGCACGGCGCGTTCGTCGCGGACGAGGAAGTGCACCGGATCGTCGAATACCTGAAGCAGTTCGGCGAGCCGCAGTACGAGGAAGGAATTCTCGACGGCCCGGCCGCCGACGGCGCGACGCAGGACCTGTTCGGCGAAGCGCCGGATGCGGAAGCCGATCCGCTGTACGACGAAGCGGTCGCGTTCGTCGTGCGCACGCGGCGCGCGTCGATCTCGTCGGTGCAGCGCCAGTTGCGCATCGGCTACAACCGCGCCGCGCGCCTCGTCGAGCAGATGGAGGCGGCCGGACTGGTGTCGCCGATGGGCATCAACGGCAGCCGCGAGGTGCTCGTGCCGGCGGCGGCCGACTGAGCATGGCGGCCGCACGGCCGCCGACGATCGATCCGGGCGCCCCGCGCAAGCGGCCGCCCGGACGAACAAGGGCGCTGCCTCGGCAGCGCCCTTTTTTGATGGACGGCGATTTACAGCGCCGCCGGCACCAGCTTGAAGTCGACCGGGCTGCCGACCACGACCTTCTGCGGATTCGCGCCGAGCTGCCCCGTTTCGACATCGCGGCTGAACACGTAGAACGTGTCGCTGTCCTGGTTGCCGACGATCAGCCACTTGCCGGTCGGATCGATCAGGAATTCACGCGGCGTCCTGCCGAGGCTCGACTGGCGCCCGACGGTCTTCAGCCGGCCGTCGGCCTGGTTCACCGCGTAGATCACGATTTCGTTCACGTCGCCGCGATTGCTCGCGTACAGGAAGCGGCCGTCCGGCGACAGGTGGAGCGCGCCGCCGCCGACCTTGCCCTTGAAGCCCGGCACCGTCATCGGCAGCGTCTCGACCGGCGTCAGCTTGCCGTCGCGGTAGCCGAACACCTCGACCGACGCGTTGAGTTCGCTCGTCACGTACGCGAACCGGCCGTCGGCGCTGAATACCATGTGACGCGGGCCGGAGCCGGCCTTCACCGGCGTGTAGCGCGTGTCGGTCGGGCTGATCAGCCCGCGGCTGCCGTCCACCGTGTAGCGGTAGCCGTAGAGCTTGTCCGCGCCGAGGTCCTGCACGAACAGGTAGCGGCCGTCGGGCGAGAACACCGTCGAGTGCACGTGCGCGCCATCCTGGCGCCCCTTCACGGGCCCCGTGCCCTCGTGATGCACCGTCAGCACGGCCGGGCCGGCCGCGCCGCCGTCGCGGATCGGGAACACGGCGAAGCTGCCGCCCGGATCGGCCGCGACCGAGTAGTTGGCCGTGACGAGGTACTTGCCGTCCGGCGAGAGCGCGAGATAGCAAGGATCGTTCCCTTCCGACGACACGCGGTCGATGAACGTGAGCGCCCCCGTCTTCGGATCGAAGCCGAACGCGCTGATGCCGCCGCGCTGCGCGGCCGGCCCGTTGTCGCCGGGCAGTTCGTTGACCGCGTAGACGGTGCGACCGTCGCGGCTCGGCAACAGGTAGGACGGGTTCACGGTCTTCGCCGACGACACGGGCGCGATGCTGCCCGTTTTCGTATCGAAGCGGTACACGTAGATCCCGTCGCTGCCGTGCCCCGTATAGGTGCCGACGAGCAGGTTGTAGACGCCGTCGGCCGGTGCCGGCGATTGTTGTGCGAAGGCGTGGGTCGCGGACAAGGAAAGCACGAGCGCGAAACCTTTCATCCAGTGAGCGAACCTAAGCGGGAACCCTCGTGTCGAAGCGCGCGCGTCACGCTCGCGTAAACGGTTGGGCATTGAATCCTCCTTGCATCGAGTCGCTTCAAGTGTTGAGATAGGACGAAACGCCGGCCGTTCATGCGCTCCGCCGCCCGGGCGAGTATACGGGGCGCGACGCCGGCGCGTGAAGCCCGGGCGCCGCAGCCCTGCATCGTGAACTCGAATATCCAAGGACCGCTTGCCCATGCCCGCCCTGATCGAAGACTACGCCCTCGTCGGTGACGGCCACACCGCCGCGCTGATCTCGAAAGACGGCTCCGTCGACTGGCTGTGCTGGCCCCGCTTCGATTCGGGCGCCTGTTTCGCGGCGCTGGTCGGCACGCCCGAGCACGGCCGCTGGCTGCTCGCGCCGGCCGCCGACGCCGCGATCACGCACACGACGCGCCGCTATCGCGGCGACACGCTGATCCTCGAAACCGACTACGAAAGCGCCGACGGTGCGGTCACCGTGATCGACTTCATGCCGCCCGGCAACGGCTGGTCCGAACTGGTGAGGATCGTCGTCGGCCGCCACGGCACGATGAAGATGCGCATGGAACTGGTGTTGCGCTTCGACTACGGTTTCTCGATCCCGTGGGTCACGCAGCTGACGCGCGAGGACGGCATGAAGGCGATCGCCGGCCCCGATACCGTCGTGCTGCGCACGCCGGTGCCGCTCACCGGCAAGAACCTCCATACGCTCGCGGAATTCACGGTGAGCGCCGACGAACGTGTGCCGTTTTCGCTCAGCTATGCGGCGTCGCACCTGCGGCTGCCGCCCGCGCGCGATCCGCTGTCGATGCTCGCGCGCACCGAGAACTACTGGCTCGAATGGTCGGGCCGCTGCCAGGTGCAGGGCCGCTACGCGGCCGCCGTGCGCCGTTCGCTGATCACGCTGAAGGCGCTCGCGTACGAGCCGACCGGCGGCATCGTCGCGGCGCCGACCACGTCGCTGCCCGAGAAGATCGGCGGCAACCGCAACTGGGACTACCGCTACTGCTGGCTGCGCGACGCGACGATCACGCTGCTCGCGCTGATGCGCGGCGGCTATTACGACGAGGCGCGCGCGTGGCGCACGTGGCTCGGCCGCGTGATGGCCGGCTCGCCCGAGCAGATCCAGATCATGTACGGGATCGCGGGCGAGCGCCGGCTGCCGGAAATGGAGCTCGACTGGCTGCCCGGCTACCAGGATTCGAAACCGGTGCGCGTCGGCAACGGCGCCGCGAACCAGCTCCAGCTCGACGTGTTCGGCGAAGTGATGGCCGCGCTGCACCTCGCGCGCGTGGGCGGCCTGCAGGCCGACGACACGGTGTGGTCCGTCCAGTGCTCGCTGCTCGACCATCTCGAGAAGATCTGGCGGGAACCCGACGAGGGCATCTGGGAGACGCGCGGCGGCCGCCGCCACTTCACGTTCTCGAAGGTAATGGCGTGGGTCGCGTTCGACCGCGCGATCAAGTCGGCGGAGATGTTCCGGCTGCCCGCGTCGCTCGACCGCTGGCGCGCGCTGCGCGACCGGATCCACGCGGACGTGTGCGACAACGCATGGCATGAAGGCAAACAGGCGTTTGCCCAGAGCTACGGCAGCGACGAGCTCGACGCGAGCGTGCTGCTGCTGCCGCTGCTCGGCTTCCTGCCGCCGGAAGACCCGCGCATCGTCGGCACGGTCGACGCGATCGAGCGGGAATTGCTGCACGACGGCCTCGTGATGCGCTACCGCACGACCGAGTACGACGACGGCCTGCCGCCGGGCGAAGGCACGTTCCTCGCGTGCAGCTTCTGGCTGGTCGACAACTACGCGCTGCTCGGCCGGATCGACGACGCGCACCGGCTGTTCAGCCGGCTGCTCGCGCTGTCGAACGACCTCGGGCTGCTCGCCGAGGAATACGATCCGGTCGATGGCCGGCTCGTCGGCAATTTCCCGCAGGCGTTCTCGCACGTGGCGCTCGTGCATACCGCGATGAACCTGATGCACCACGAAGAAGCGATGGCGCGCGCGGCCGGCCAGCCGGCGCCGGCCGTGGCGACGGGGCGCTGACCGGGGGTGGAGCGGCTTCTTCAGAGATCGTCAATTCGCAAACGTTTGATGAAAAATCGGAAAAATGTTGCATTGCAACATTGATCGTTGTCCGATATGATCGACTCGATTGTCCGGCCGCACTGCAACATGGCCGGTCGCTGACCCACACGGCACGCCGCGACGCCACACGCCCCTGCGCACCGTCCCCCAAGCGGGAGTAGTCTGCATGCTTTACCAACTGCACGAATTCCAGCGGGCGATGCTGAGCCCGCTCACGGCCTGGGCCCAGGCCGCCTCCAAGTCGTTCGCCAATCCGTCCAGCCCGTTCTCGCTGATGCCCGGCGCGCCGCGGATGGCCGCCGCGTACGAACTGATGTACCGGCTCGGCAAGGATTACGAGAAGCCCGAATTCAACATTCACCAGATCGTCAAGGACGGCCACAACATCCCGATCGTCGAGCAGACGATCATCGAGAAGCCGTTCTGCCGGCTGCTGCGTTTCAAGCGCTATTCGGACGACGCCGATGCCGTCACGCAGCTGAAGGACGAGCCGGTCGTGCTGGTCTGCGCGCCGCTGTCGGGCCACCACTCGACGCTGCTGCGCGACACCGTGCGCACGCTGCTGCAGGATCACAAGGTGTACATCACCGACTGGATCGATGCGCGGATGGTGCCGGTCGAGGTCGGCCCGTTCCACCTGCACGACTACATCGCGTACATCCAGGAATTCATCCGCCACATCGGCGCGCGCAACCTGCACGTGATCTCCGTGTGCCAGCCGACCGTGCCGGTGCTCGCGGCAATCTCGCTGATGGCGAGCCGCGGCGAGGACACGCCGCTCACGATGACGATGATGGGCGGCCCGATCGACGCGCGCCGCAGCCCGACGTCGGTGAATTCGCTGGCTACGCAACACTCGACCGCGTGGTTCGAGAACAACGTGATCCACACGGTGCCCGCGAACTATCCGGGCGAAGGCCGCCACGTGTATCCGGGCTTCCTGCAGCACACGGGCTTCGTCGCGATGAACCCGGAACGTCACGCGCAATCGCACTGGGACTTCTACCAGAGCCTGCTGCGCGGCGACGAGGACGACGCCGAGGCGCACCGCCGCTTCTACGACGAGTACAACGCGGTGCTCGACATGGCGGCCGAGTACTACCTCGAGACGATCCGCGTCGTGTTCCAGGAATTCCGGCTCGCGGAAGGCACGTGGGATGTCGCAGGCGAGCGCGTGCGTCCGCAGGACATCAAGCACACCGCGCTGATGACGATCGAGGGTGAACTCGACGACATCTCGGGCAGCGGCCAGACGCACGTCGCGCACGAGCTGTGCACGGGCATCCCGCAGGACGACCGCCGCAGCCTGACCGCCGAGAAGTGCGGTCACTACGGGATCTTCTCGGGCCGCCGCTGGCGCACGATCATCTATCCGCAGTTGCGCGACTTCATCCGCGAGCATGCGCCGGAACCGAAGAACGGCACGACGAAGTTGCCTCCCGATGCACAGGACGCGACCACGATCGGCGCCGTGCCGGCCGCCACGCCGCAGCCTGAAACGACGGCGCGCGCCACCGCCGCGAAACGCACGCGCCCGAAAGCGCCGGCCGTGACGGTCGCCCCCGCCAGGACGGCCGTCGCGAAGGCCGCACCGGCCGCGAAACGCGCAGGCAGCACGCGCGCCAAGCCCGCGCGGGCGCGCAAGGCCGCCTGACGCACCGCGTCCCGACGCAAAAACGCCGCCGTTGCTTGCGCACGGCGGCGTTTTTTTATCCGGCGGTCGCGCTCGCGGCGACTCATCGATTCATCGACGCGTCGGTTCATCGGCGCGTCGGTTCGACGGTTCGTCGACTCAGCGCCGCAGCAGATACGCGAGCAGCAACTCGGTGTTCATCCTGACCATCTCCGCGCGCTCGTCGGCTTCGCTGAAGTCGCGGCCGAGCGTCGCGGCGAGCGTGAAGCGGTTCGACACGATGTAATAGCCGAGCCCCGACAGCGTCACGTAGAAGCGCAGCGGATCGACGTCGCTGCGGAACAGCCCGGCTTTCTGGCCGCGCATCAGCACGTTGCCGAGCTTCGCGACGATCGGCGACATCATCTCGCGGATCCGCGTCGACTTGTGCAGGTAGCGCGCTTCGTGCAGGTTCTCGTTGTTGATGAGCCGCAGCAGCTCGGGATGATCGCGGTAGTAGTCCCACACGAAATGCGCAAGCCGCGTGACGGCCTCGACGGGCGCCACGCCATCCAGATCGAGCACGCGCTCGGCCTCGGTCAGCGCGGAGAACGCGTGTTCAAGCACGGCCGTAAACAGCTGCTCCTTGCTGCCGAAGTAGTAATAGAGCATGCGCTCGTTGGTCTCGGCCCGGCGCGCGATCTGGTCGACGCGTGCGCCGAACAGCCCTCCACCCGCGAACTCTTCGGCTGCCGCCATCAGGATGCGGCGGCGTGTACCTTCAGGATCTCTTTTGATTTTTGGCTGATTCATGGTGGCGTTTTGCTATGTGAGCCGCGTGATCCTGATCCGGACCGGCACCCCCACCGCCTCGGCGCCGGCTGCCCTGGAACGAGCGCGCCGCATGCGGCCGCCCTCCTGCTGAGCCCCTGCAAAAAAGCGGTTCGATTATGCGCACAGACAGCGTCCAGCGCAATGCGGGAAATCGGCGATAATCAAGGTTTGGCAAACCTTTCCGGCCGCGCCAGACGCGGCCGAGAGCCATTCGGCGCTGCTGCGCCCGTTGTCACCGTGACCGATTCCAAGACCCTCGCGGATCGCATCGAAGATCTGCTTCCCCAGACGCAATGCACGAAGTGCGGCTATAACGGCTGCCGTCCGTACGCCGAAGCGATCGCCGCCGGCGACGCGAACTACAACCAGTGCCCGCCCGGCGGCGCCGAAGGCATCGCGCGCCTCGCGCGCCTGCTCGGCAAGCCCGTGATCCCGCTGAATCCCGTCAACGGCGCCGAGCATCCGCGCGCCGTCGCGTTCATCGACGAAAGCCTGTGCATCGGCTGCACACTGTGCATGCAGGCGTGCCCGGTCGACGCGATCATCGGCGCACCGAAACAGATGCACACGATCGTCGAATCGCTGTGCACGGGCTGCGACCTGTGCGTACCGCCCTGCCCGGTCGACTGCATCGCGATGGTCCCCGTGACCGACGAGCGCACCGGCTGGGACGCGTGGTCGCAGGAACAGGCGGACGCCGCGCGCGAGCGCCACGACCGCCGGCTCGCGCGCCAGCGTCGCGAACGCGAGGCCGCCGAGGCGCGCGCCGCCGCCCGCCGCGCGGCCAGCGCCGGCGCCGGCGCGGCCAAGGCTGCGCCGGCCGCGGAACAGCCGGGCGCACCGGGCGCACCGGGCGCACCGGGCGCTGCCCCGGCCGACGACGCCGACGCGAAGAAGCGCGCGATCATCGCCGCCGCGCTCGAACGCGCACGCAAGAAGAAGGAAGAACTGTCCGGGCAAGGCGCCGGGCCGAAGAACACCGAAGGCGTGAGCGCGGCCGTGCAGGCGCAGATCGATGCGGCCGAAGCCCGCCGCAAGCGGCTCGCCGAACAGCAGGCGCAGCGCGACGCCGAGGCCGCCGGCGACACCCGCGACGATCCGAATCACGACGACCGGAACGGCCCGTCCGCGCCGCCCGACAAGAACCGTCCATGAACGCCACGAAACGACGCGCGATCTACGAAACGCTGCAAAGCCTCAATCCGCATCCGACCACCGAGCTCGAATACACGACGCCGTTCGAGTTGCTGATCGCGGTGATGCTGTCCGCGCAGGCGACCGACGTGTCGGTCAACAAGGCGATGCGCAAGATGTTCCCGGTCGCGAACACCCCGCGACAAATCGTCGCGCTCGGTGAAGAAGGCGTCGCCGACTACATCAAGACGATCGGCCTGTACCGCACCAAGGCGAAGAACGTGATCGCGACGTGCAACATCCTGCTCGAGCGCTACGACGGCGAGGTGCCGGCCGATCGCGAAGCGCTCGAGAGCCTGCCGGGCGTCGGCCGCAAGACCGCGAACGTCGTGCTGAACACTGCGTTCGGCCAGCCGACGATCGCGGTCGACACGCACATCTTCCGCGTCGCGAACCGCACGGGGCTCGCGCCGGGCAAGGACGTGCGGGCCGTGGAGGCCGCGCTCGAGAAGTTCACGCCGAAGGAATTCCTGCAGGACGCGCATCACTGGCTGATCCTGCACGGACGCTATGTGTGCAAGGCGCGCAAGCCCGAATGCTGGCACTGCGTGATCGAGCCGCTGTGCGAATTCCGGCCGAAGACGCCGCCGCCGAACGAGTGAGCGTCAGCCGCGGCTGACGCACTGCACGCGGCCGCTCGTGCCGCTCGTGCGCTCGTGCGCTCGTGCGCGCGGGCAGCGCGCGGCACGACCAGCGGACGCCATTGCGGCGCCCGCGGCTTGTCCCTGCCCTGCTATGCGTTGGACGTCGCCGTCGCGTCGTCGGCCGCCGCGCCGCCCGCGCGCACGAGCGCGAGCACGGCCGCGAGGATCGCGACGCCGCCGATCCACTGCAACGGCGACAGCGCCTCGCCGAACAGCAGCGCCGCGAGCGCGACCGTCACGACCGGCTCGAGCGTCGACAGCATCGACGTGCGCGCGGCCCCCAGCCGCTCGAGCCCGGCGAAGAACGCGAGCATCGCGGCGACCGTCGACACCAAGGCGATCGCAAGCATCGACGCCCAGCCGGCAGCCGTCGCCGGCCAGCGCGGCGGCGCACCGAACACCGCGGTCCGCACGATCGCGATCGCGACGAGCGTCGCGGTCGCCGACAGGCAGATGACGGCGGTCGTCGCGAGCGGATCGACGCCGCGCGTCGCCTTCGTGCCGCCGACGATGTACAGCGAATAGATCACCGCGGCGGCCAGCGCGAGCGCGATGCCGAGCGGCTCGCCGTGGCCGCCGCCGACCATCAGCGCGGAGCCCGCGACGCAGAGCACGAGCGCGACCGCCTTCGCGCGCGTGAGGCGCTCGCCGAGCCACCATGCGGCCAGCAGCGTGACGAAGGCCGGATACAGGTACAGCAGCAATGCGACGAGGCTCGCCTGCGCATGCTGGAGCGCACTGAAATAGCAGAACGACTGCCCGACGTAGCCGAGCGCCCCCATCGCCACGAGCGGCGCGAGCGTGCGGCCGCGCGGCCATGCGACGCGGCGGTGCCGCGCGATCGCGGCAAGGATCGCGCCGCCGATCGCGAAGCGCACGATCAGCAGCCCGAGCACGTCGACGCCGGCCGCATACGCATAGCGGCCGAAGATCGCCATCGCGCCGAAGGCGGCGGCGGACAACGCGACATAGAGCGCGCCCTGTAGCGCGGCGGACGATGAGCGGACGGTGGCGGACATGATGGAGCGGTGCGAGCGCGACGACGGGAATCGTCGGAGTGTAGCGGCGCGGCGGCCGGCAGCCTAGCTCGCGCTTACCCGTTGCGCGGCGGCCGGCGCCGCGCCGGCCCGCACCTATCGGCCCGATGCCCGATGCCCGATCTCCCGATCTCCCGATCTCCCGATCTCCCGATCTCCCGATATGCCTGATATGCCTGATATGCCTGATGTGCCCGATGCATCCGCTGCGCGCCGCAAGCGCCCCGCCGGCCCCACCCGCCGCCAGCGCCGCGCGCCGACCCGGCGTACAATGCGCGACGCGGCATGACGCCGCCCGAATCACGACGTTTCCCCACCATGTTCAATCCGAGTCGCGACGAAGTCCGTCGCTTTTTCACCGAGACCTGGCGCAAGCAGCGCGCCGGCGAGATCCTGACGCCGCTGGAAGCGATGGCAGCCGACTGGATCGTCGAGCATCCGGAATACCACGACGACCTCGCGGACGCCGACGGCGCCGCCGCGCGCAACTACACGCCCGAGGAAGGCCGCACGAACCCGTTCCTGCATCTGTCGATGCACCTCGCGATCAGCGAGCAGCTGTCGATCGACCAGCCGCCCGGCATTCGCGCCGCGCACGACAAGCTGGCCGCGAAGCTCGACTCGACCCACGAGGCGCAGCACATGATCATGGAGTGCCTCGGCGAGACGATCTGGGAAGCGCAGCGCACCGGCACGCCGCCCGATACGGACGCGTACCTGCAGCGCATCCTGCGCCGCGCGTCGCGCGACTGAGCGCCGCGGACAAAAAAATACCCCGCCGCGGCGGGGTATTCCGGCTGCACGGACCGGCAAGGTCCGGCGCGCTTACTTCTTGAAGACGAGATCCGTCTCTTTCAGCGACTCGATGTAGGCCGCGATGTCCTTCATGTCGCTGACCGACAGGTTCTGCACCTGCGCCTGCATGATCGCGTTGTTGCGACCGAGCAGCGGGTTCGTCAGCCCCATCTGGTACTGGCGCATCGCCCACACGAGGTAGTCGGCGTGCTGGCCCGCGAGGCGCGGATATTCTGCGTTGATCGGCTTGTTCAGCTGCGCGCCGTGGCAGGCCGCGCAGTTGTGCGACTCGACCAGCTCCTTGCCCTTCGTGATGTCCGCCGCATGCGCGGTACCGATCGCGAGGCCGGCCGCCAGTGCAACCGCCGCCGTCTTGAATGCGTTGTTCATGAATGCTCCTGTCCCGCCGGTCAGATCGGCGGCGCGCGCTTTACTTGTAGGGATTGTCCTTCGTGTCGGCCTTCTGGACGGCGTAGTAAGCCGCCAGATCCGCGATGTCCTGGTCCGTCAGCGAACCGGCGATCGCGTTCATCGACGGGAAGTGACGATCTTTCTTGCGGTAGGCCTTCAGCGCGTTCTCGAGGTATTGCTGGTTCTGGCCGCCGAGGACGGGCACCCGGTAGACCTCCGGATACGCCGCGCGGTAATCCTGGATGCCGTGGCAACCGATACACATGGCGGCCTTGCTTGCCCCGTCCTTCGGGTTGCCGACCACACCGGCCGCCTGCGCGCTGCCCGCGAGCGCCACGAGCGCTGCGACAACGACGTGTTTGCCGACGAATTTGTTCATAGCTCTTGTAACCTAGCTTGAGGGGAAACTGGCGCCGAAGCGGCAACGGCCCGCGCCGTTTTGCTTGTCGGTCGCCACGCAGGCCAAAAAAAACGGCCAGATTGTACCGCGTCGGCGGGGAATGCGTCCATACGGCGCCCCGGTCCGCCCCGCCGCAGCCCCGCAACGATACGCGGCCCCGGCCCAACCGGACAGCCCTTCTGACTTATACTGGGTTTTTTTGCGACCAGGAAAGAGCGCCGCCATGCGTTTCGAAGGATCCTCGCACTACGTCGCCACCGACGACCTGAAGCTCGCGGTCAATGCCTCGCTGACGCTGCAGCGCCCGCTGCTGATCAAGGGCGAGCCCGGCACCGGCAAGACCATGCTCGCCGAGGAAGTGGCGGCCGCGCTCGACATGCCGCTGCTGCAGTGGCACATCAAGTCGACGACGAAGGCGCAGCAGGGCCTGTACGAATACGACGCCGTGTCGCGGCTGCGCGACTCGCAGCTCGGCGACGCGCGCGTGAAGGACATCGCGAACTACATCGTGAAGGGCGTGCTGTGGCAGGCGTTCGACGCCGAGCACCCGAGCGTGCTGCTGATCGACGAGATCGACAAGGCCGACATCGAATTCCCGAACGACCTGCTGCGCGAGCTCGACCGGATGGAATTCCACGTGTACGAGACGCGCGAGACCGTGCGCGCGAAGCACCGCCCGCTCGTGATCATCACGTCGAACAACGAGAAGGAGCTGCCCGACGCATTCCTGCGCCGCTGCTTCTTCCACTACATCCAGTTTCCCGATCCGTCGACGATGCAGCAGATCGTCGCGGTCCACTTCCCGGACATCCGCGAGGAACTGCTGCGCGCGGCGCTCGAGAGCTTCTTCGAGCTGCGCGCCGTGTCGGGGCTGAAGAAGAAGCCGTCGACGTCCGAGCTGCTCGACTGGCTGAAGCTGCTGCTCGCCGAGAACATCCCGGCCGACGCGCTGCGCGGCGTCGACGCGAAGCAGATCGTGCCGCCGCTCGCGGGCGCGCTGCTGAAGAACGAGCAGGATCTGAGCCTGCTCGAGCGGCTCGTCTACATGAACCGGCACAACCGGTAACCCACCCGCGAAGGCCCGGCCATGCTGCTCAATTTCTTCTACGCGCTGCGCGCAGCCAAGCTGCCCGTCTCGGTGAAGGAATACCTGACGCTGCTCGAATCGCTGAAGGCCGGGCTGATCTCGCCGTCGATCGACGCGTTCTACTTCCTCGCGCGGATGACGCTCGTCAAGGACGAGCAGTACTTCGACAAGTTCGACCAGGCGTTCGGCGCGTATTTCCACGGCGTGTCCGCCCTGCCTTCCGAGGCGTTCGACGTTCCGCTCGACTGGCTCGAGAAACGCCTCGAGCGCGAGCTGTCGCCGGAGGACAAGGCGCAGATCGAAGCGATGGGCGGCCTCGACAAGCTGATGGAGCGCCTGAAGGAACTGCTCGACGAGCAGAAGGAACGCCACGAAGGCGGCAACAAGTGGATCGGCACCGGCGGCACGTCGCCGTTCGGGCACGGCGGCTACAACCCCGAAGGCATGCGCATCGGCGGCCCGTCGAACGGCAACCGCACCGCGGTCAAGGTGTGGGAAGCGCGCGCCTATCGCGACTACGACGATTCCGTCGAGATCGGCACGCGCAACATCAAGGTCGCGCTGCGGCGCCTGCGCCGCTTCGCGCGCGAAGGCGCGGCCGAGGAGCTCGACCTGCCCGGCACGATCCGCAGCACGGCCGCGAACGCCGGCTGGCTCGACCTGCGGATGGTGCCCGAGCGCCACAACAACGTTAAGGTGCTGATGCTGCTCGACGTCGGCGGCTCGATGGACGACCACATCAAGCGCACCGAGGAGCTGTTCTCGGCCGCGAAGGCCGAGTTCAAGCACCTGGAGTTCTACTACTTCCACAACTGCGTGTACGACCACCTGTGGAAGAACAACCGCCGCCGCCACGCGGAGCGCACCGCGACGTGGGACGTGCTGCACAAGTTCACGCCCGACTACAAGCTGATCTTCGTCGGCGACGCGACGATGAGCCCGTACGAGGTGCTGCAGCCCGGCGGCTCGGTCGAATACAACAATCCGGAAGCCGGCGCCGTCTGGCTGCGCCGCCTCGCCGACCAGTTCCCCCACCATGCCTGGCTGAACCCGGAGCCCGAGCGGCTATGGGAATACCGGCAATCGGTCTCGATCATTCGCGACGTGCTCGGTCAGCGCATGTACCCGCTCACGCTCGCGGGCCTCGAAACCGCGATGCGCGCACTCAGCAAGTAACGAACCCACCCTGCAGACACGAAGGCCGCGTCCAGGCGGCCTCCCCCGGAGATAGCATGAACCCTTCGCCCACCGCGAGCGCTGGCCGCGCCGGCGGCCGCCGCTTTTTCACCGATACGTCCGTCTCGGCGCTCGTCGCCGGCTTCGTCGCGATGATGACGGGCTACACGAGCTCGCTCGTGCTGATGTTCCAGGCCGGCCGCGCCGCGCACCTGACCGACGCGCAGATCTCGTCGTGGATCTGGGCGCTGTCGATCGGCATGGCGCTGACGACGATCGGCCTGTCGCTGCGCTTTCGCGCGCCCGTCGTGGTCGCGTGGTCGACGCCCGGCGCCGCGCTGCTGATCGCGTCGCTGCCCGGCGTACCGTATCCCGAAGCCATCGGCGCGTTCGTCGTGTGCGCACTGCTGCTGACCGCGGTCGGCCTGAGCGGGCTGTTCGACACGCTGATGCGGCGCATTCCGGCCGGCATCGCTGCCGCCCTGCTCGCGGGCATCCTGTTCGAGATCGGCATCGAGATCTTCCGCGCCGCGCAGTTCCAGACCGCGCTCGTGCTCGCGATGTTCTTCACCTACCTGATCGTCAAGCGGCTCGCGCCGCGCTACGCGATCGTCACGACGCTGCTCGTCGGCACCGTGGCGGCCGGCGGCCTCGGTCTGCTCGACTTCAGCCGCTTCCACATCGCGCTCGCGCAACCCGTGTTCACGATGCCCGCGTTCTCGATCGCGTCGATCGTCAGCATCGGCATTCCGCTGTTCGTCGTCGCGATGGCGTCGCAGAACGTGCCGGGCATCGCGGTGCTGCGCGCGGACGGCTATTCGACCCCGTCGTCGCCGCTGATCGCGTCCACCGGCCTCGCGTCGCTGCTGCTCGCGCCGTTCGGCTCGCACGGCGTGAACCTCGCGGCGATCACCGCGGCGATCTGCACGGGCCCCGAAGCGCATGAGGATCACGCGAAGCGCTACACGGCCGCCGTGTGGTGCGGCACGTTCTACCTGATCGCCGGGATCTTCGGCGCGACGATCGCCGCGCTGTTCGCGGCACTGCCGAAGGCGCTCGTCGTGTCGGTCGCCGCGCTCGCGCTGTTCGGCTCGATCATGAGCGGGCTCGCGAACGCGATGCAGGACGTGAAGCAGCGCGAAGCCGCGCTCGTCACGTTCATGGTCACCGCGTCGGGTCTGACGCTGTTGTCGATCGGCTCGGCGTTCTGGGGCCTCGTCGCGGGGATCGTCACGCAGGTGATCCTGAACGCGCGGCGCCCCGCGTGATGCGGCGCGACGCCCGCCACGGCAGGCGCCGGACCCGCCAAAACGTGCCCGACACGAATCGGGCCTAAAATGATGGATCGAAGGCGGCGCCCGGCGCCGCCTCGCTTCGCCGCCGCGCTCGCGCGGCCCGTGAGAACCCGGCGCGCCGCGCCCTTCTTCCGAATCGCCATGACTACCGCACTCGACCAGCTGAAGCAGTACACGACCGTCGTCGCCGACACGGGCGATTTCCAGCAGCTTGCGCAATACAAGCCGCAGGATGCGACCACGAACCCGTCGCTGATCCTGAAGGCCGTCCAGAAGGACGCGTACAAGCCGATCCTCGAGAAAACCGTCCGCGATCATCGCAACGAAAGCACCGATTTCATCATCGACCGCCTGCTGATCGCATTCGGCACCGAGATCCTGAAGCTGATTCCGGGCCGCGTGTCGACCGAGGTCGATGCGCGCCTGTCGTTCGACACGCAGCGCTCGATCGACAAGGGTCGCGAACTCATCGCACTGTACGAGGCCGCCGGCGTCGGCCGCGAGCGCATCCTGATCAAGCTCGCGTCGACGTGGGAAGGCATTCGCGCGGCCGAGGTGCTGCAGAAGGAAGGGATCAAGTGCAACATGACCCTGCTTTTCTCGCTCGTGCAGGCCGCCGCGTGCGCGGAAGCCGGCGCGCAACTGATCTCGCCGTTCGTCGGCCGCATCTACGACTGGTACAAGAAGCAGGCCGGCGCCGACTGGGATGAAGCGAAGAACGGCGGTGCGAACGATCCGGGCGTGCAGTCGGTGCGCCGCATCTACACCTACTACAAGACGTTCGGCTACAACACCGAAGTGATGGGCGCGAGCTTCCGCACGACGAGCCAGATCACCGAGCTCGCGGGCTGCGACCTGCTGACGATCAGCCCCGATTTGCTGCAGAAGCTGCACGACAGCACCGAAACGGTGGCGCGCAAGCTGTCGCCGGACGCGCTGCAGGACAAGCCGACCGAGCGCGTCGCGATCGACGAGGCATCGTTCCGCTTCCAGCTGAACGACGAAGCGATGGCGACCGAAAAGCTGTCCGAAGGCATCCGCGTGTTCGCCGCCGATGCGGTGAAGCTCGAGAAGCTGATCGACGGGCTGCGCTGAACCACGCCGCACCTGACGTGACGGCCGGCAGTTGAACTGTCAGCAACCCTGACAACAGCCGTCAGCAGCGTGACGAACGGCCGCGAACCGCGTGTTCGCGGCCGTTTTTATTTTTCATTCCATCGTCAGACGCGCGCACTACAATCCACGTCACGAGTGCGCCGGCCGCATCCCGGCGTGCTCTTCCCGGTCAATCTTGGAAGTACCCGCGCCGGCACCGACACGCCGGCCCGGTCAACAGGAGACAACGATGCAAGTCCAACCGTATCTGACGTTCTACGGCCGCGCGGAAGAGGCCCTTCAGTTCTACGAAAAGGCGCTCGGCGCGAAGACGATGTTCAAGATGCGCTTCAAGGATGCGCCGCCGAATCCCGAACACGCGATCACGCCCGAGATGGCCGACAAGGTGATGCATGCGAGCTTCACGATCGGCGACTCGATGATCATGTGCTCGGACGGCGACTGCAGCCAGCCGGCCGGCGCCGCGCACGCCGGCTATTCGCTGTCGCTGAACCCGGCGACGGTCGAGGAAGGCCAGAAGCTGTTCAATGCGCTCGCCGACGGCGGCGAAGTGACGATGCCGTTCGGCAAGACGTTCTGGGCGCTCGGCTTCGGGATGGCGAAGGACCGTTTCGGCGTGCACTGGATGGTCAACGTCGAAGACCTGTCGCAACGCGAGGATCTCGTGAAACGCGCGCAGGGCTGACACCCGCGAAAACGCCCGCCACTTCGCAGTGACGGGCGTCGTTGCCGCTGCGCGATGCGCGGCCCGCGACACGCGGCCGCGCCGCCCGCATCAACCCTCGACGACGTCGAGATAGTCCTCCGGCCGCGTGCGATCCTCCGCATGCGCCATGCCCATCGCGCGCACCAGCACGCTCACCGCCACCGCCACCACCAGGTTCACGACCAGCGACCACACGGCCGCGTAGCCGGGAATCGCGAGGCCGAACAGGTGGATCGTGAAGATCGAGCTCGCGAGCTTCAGCGACACCGCCATCCACGTGCCGCACACGATGCCTGCCGCCCAGCCGGCCAGCAGGCCGCGATGGTCGAGCAGCCGCGTGTAAAGGCCGAGCACGATCGCGGGCAGCGTCTGGATGATCCAGATCCCGCCGAGCAGCTGCAGCTGGATCGCATAGGTGAGCGGCAGCCCGAGGATGAACGCGACCGCGCCGACCTTCACGATCAGCGACGTGAGCTTCGCGACGTGCGTCTCCTGGTCGTGCGTCATGTCGCGGTTGATGAACTCGCGGTGGATGTTGCGCGTATAGAGGTTCGCGGCCGCGATCGACATGATCGCCGCCGGCACCAGCGCGCCGATGCCGATCGCCGCGAACGCGACGCCGACGAACCACGACGGGAAATACTCGAGGAACAGCGCGGGCACCGCGAAGTTCGGGCCGAACGCCTTGAAGTACGGCGCGTACTGCGGCATGTCCTTCACGCCCGCTGCAAGCGCCATGTAGCCGAGCAGCGCGAGCAGGCCGAGCACGAACGAGTACGCGGGCAGCATCGCCATGTTGCGGCGGATCGAGTTGCCGGACGACGACGACAGGATCGCCGTGACCGAGTGCGGATACAGGAACAGCGCGAGCGCCGAGCCGATCGCGAGCGTCACGTACGCGCTGTAGCCGTTCAGGCTCGCCGCGTCCGGCGCCTTCAGCAGCAGCTTCGCGGGCGGCACGCTCGCGAAGATGTGGCCGAAGCCGCCGAGCTTCGCCGGGATCACGATGACCGCCGCGGCGATCGTGATGTAGATCAGGATGTCCTTCACGATCGCGATCATCGCGGGCGCGCGCAGCCCCGACGTGTACGTGTACGCGGCGAGGATCGCGAACGCGATGATCAGCGGCAGGTCGCCGACGAAGCCCGTCGTGTCGAAGCCGAGCGCGCCGATCACGACTTCGATGCCGACGAGCTGCAGCGCGATGTAGGGCATCGTCGCGAGGATGCCCGTCACCGCGATCGCGAGCGCGAGCATCCGGCTGCCGTAGCGTGCGTTCACGAAGTCGGCGGCCGTCACGTAGCCGTGACGCTTCGCGATGCTCCACAGCTTCGGGAACACGACGAACGCGAACGGGTAGATCAGGATCGTGTACGGCAGCGCGAAGAAGCCCATCGCGCCGGCGCCGAACACGAGCGCGGGCACCGCGACGAACGTATAGGCCGTGTAGAGGTCGCCGCCGAGCAGGAACCAGGTGACGATCGTGCCGAAGCGGCGGCCGCCGAGGCCCCATTCGTCGAGATGGGCGAGATCGCCGCGCCGCCAGTTGGCGGCCAGGAAACCGATGATCGTGACACCGATGAACAGGAGCACGAAAACGAAGGTCGCGCCGAGATTCATCGCGCACCTCCCTGCGGGCCGCTCGCCTTCCACGCGTTCTTGGTCTTGAAATAGACGAACGCGGTAATCACCGCGCTAATGAAGACCCAAAGGAGCTGGTACCAGTAGAAGAACGGAAATCCGAACCATTGCGGTTCGATCTTGCTGTACGACGGTACCCACACCATCGCGATCAGCGGTAGTACCAGCAGCCAGAGCCAGCGCTTGGCGGCCCGATTGGCGTCGGCATCGTGAGCCATGACGTCTCCTCATCTTTCCCGGTTATCGATCTTGTCAAGCGGGTGCGGCGGCGAGAGGAGCGGCAAAACGGGTAAGCTGCGGCTCCCCTGGCTTCGCGCCAGTATAGGAGCCGCGAACGCGCGGTCAAGCGGGGGCGAACCCGAGGTGATCCGCCCCCAGTCATGCGGTTGCACCGGCATGCGGCCGGCGCATGAGCGTCAGATCGCGAACGAGGATTCGCGTGCGCCGATCGTTTCTTTCAAAGCTTTCACCCACTTGCGCGCGGGCAGCTTCAGCGTGTCCTCGATCAGTTTCGCGCGGGCTTCCAGCTGCGCGAACGACACGTCGAGCGCGGGGCCCGAGAACGCGATCGCGATCCGGTTGCCGTCGTGCACTTCGGGCAGCGCGATCACGCGATGGTCGAACGCCGCGTTCAGGTGCTTCATGTTGCGCACGAAGCTCGGATGGTCGCCGAACAGGTTGATCGTCGCGATGCCCGCGTCGGCGAGGCAGCCGCGCACCGCGCGGTAGAACGCGACGCTGTCGAGCACCGGGCCGCGTGCGGTCGCGTCGTACAGGTCGATCTGCAGTGCGCCCGTCGTGCCGCGGTTGGCCGGATCGTTGACGAAGTCCCACGCGTCGGCTTCGTGCACGACGAGGCGTGCGTCGTCGGGCGGCAGCGCGAACATCGTGCGTGCGGCGACGATCACGGCCGGGTTCAGTTCGACGGCCTCGACCTTCGCGTGCGGCAGGAAGCGGTGCGAGAACTTCGTCAGCGCGCCGGTGCCGAGCCCGAGCTGGACGATCCGCTCGGGCGTTTCGAGGAACAGCAGCCACGCCATCATCTGCTGCGCGTATTCGAGCTCGATGGCGAGCGGCTTCGAAATCCGCATCGCGCCCTGCACCCATTCGGTACCGAAGTGCAGGAAGCGCACGCCGCGCTCTTCCGAGAACGTGACGGGCGCGAAGCGCGGCTTGCGCGGTGCGTCGAGGACGGGCACGTCGTCGTGTTCGTCGATCTCCGGGCGGCGCTTCACGCGCGGCGGCTGGAGCTGTTCGGAGCCGTTGTAGGCGGACGGCTTGCGTTTTTTGAACGCGCGCGCCTCGGCGGACGCGCGCTTGATCAGTCGGGTCATGATTGAATCTCGCTGGGTGACGCTGGATGAGCGGACGAGAGGATAGCATTGGTGGCAGCGGGAACCGTACCGAACGCCTGGTGATGCACGACTTCGACTTCACCGCGCCGTTGGCGCTACGCCGCGTTCATTGATCGAAGGAGGACGCATGACCTCGAACGGCAAGAAGATCTGGTTTCCCGCGAAGCGCTACGGCTGGGGATGGGGTTTGCCTGTCGCATGGCAAGGTTGGGTCGTGCTGCTGCTGTTCGCGACCGGGATCATCGCGAGCGCGTGGCTGGTGCCGCCGCACCAATCGCCGATCGCATACGGTGCCTGCATCGTGGTACTGGTCGCGCTGCTGACTGCCGTTTGCTGGCTCAAGGGCGAGAAGCCCGGGTGGCGATGGGGCAAGGACGATTGATCGTCCGGCGCGACACGCACGCACGTACGATCGCCGTTCTTCGGCAACGAACAACCCGCTTCCCGCCGTCATCGCCCCAAATCGATCGCCCTCTGTCGAACGGCTGAATTGCCCCGGCCTCCCCGCGACGCAAAGATGTGAAGGAACGGCCATCGGCCGGAAGATCACGCGCGCGCTCGCCTTCGTCAACACGCACCGCGGTGCCGCCGGCATCGCCCGTCGGCGTTCACCTCCAGCCTGCCCCGCCCTCACACCGCATGCGAACGGTCGCACCGGGTTCCTGCGCGCACCTTGAAAATATACCCAAATAGGGATAAATTCATCGATGGATCCGTACATCAAACCGCTGTATTGGCTCGGCTCGGCGCGCAAGGACCTCAAAGCGATGCCCGAAGCCGTGCAGGACACGTTCGGTTATGCGCTCTATCTGGCGCAGACCGGACGCAAGCACGAGCAGGCGAAACCGTTGCGAGGGTTCGGATCGGCCGGCGTGCTCGAGATCGTGGAATCGGAAGACAACGGCACGTACCGCGCCGTCTACACGGTGAAGCTCGGGAGCAGCGTCTACGTGCTGCACTGCTTCCAGAAGAAATCATCGTGCGGCATCGCGACGCCGAAGCCGGACGGCGATCTCGTCCGCGCACGCCTGAAAGCAGCCGAAGCACACGCACAAGGAGCAAGACGATGATCGAAATCGAACCGGGCAGCGGGAACGTCTACGCTGATCTGGGCATGCGCGATGCCGACGAAATGCGCGTGAAGGCTCAACTCGCCGCCAAGATCGCGGAGATCATCAAGGCACGCAAATGGACGCAGCAGCAGGCGGCCCGGTTGCTCGGCATGACGCAGCCGAAGCTGTCGAACATGCTGCGCGGGCAGTTTCGCGGCGTGAGCGAAACGAAGATGCTCGAATGTCTGGCGAAGCTCGGACGCGACGTGCAGATCGTCGTCGGGCCTGACCGTCAGTCCGAAGTCGAAGGGCACATCGAAGTCGTATTCGCCGCCTGACGGCAACGTCGTGCCGATGTTCCGGATTGCAGGGCGAGCGACGCGATCGCGTACTGCTGCGTCGCGACGCTCCTCTCCTGGCATCCTTGGTATGTCGATCGGGAGTATCGATGGATCGCCGCCATTTCCTCAAGTCGTCGACCTTTTTCACGGTTGCGGCAGCCACCGGTACGCTCGTCGTTCCGCTGTCGGCCCGATCTGCCGGCACCGTGCGCAAGGGCAGGTATCGGTTCCCGCAAGGCGTCGCCAGCGGTGATCCGCGCGATCGCTCCGTCGTGTTCTGGACGCGCTGCGTGCCCGTCGCCGAGAACGCGCGGCACCGCGCGAAAGGCGTCGCGCACACGATCCCGTTACGACTCGAAGTATCGACGCGGCCGGATTTCTCGACGCTCGTCGCCAGCGTCCCGTTGGGAGCACGCGCCACCTATGACTTCACCGTGCGCGCGAAGGTAACGCAGCTCGCACCGAATCTCACGTACCACTACCGGTTCGTCGCCGGCGGCGACGTGAGTGCCACCGGCGTCGCGCGCACGGCTCCGGATGCCGACGAGGCCAACCACCGCGTTCGCTTCGCATGGCTCACCTGCCAGGACTGGAGCATCAATCACTGGCAAGCCATGAGCCTGCTGGCAGCCGAAAGCGATCTCGATTTCGTCGTGCATGTGGGCGATTACATCTATGAGACGGCTGGGGCCTCGAGACCCGGCACGGTCGAGGCGGCGCACCCGCCGCTGCGCCTGCCTGACGGAAAGCCGCTCGCCGATGGCCGCGTGTATGCCGATACGCTCGAAGACTATCGGACGCTCTATCGCACTTATCGTACCGACGCGCGCTTGCAGACGCTGCACCAGCGCCTGCCGATGATCGCGATATGGGACGACCACGAATTTTCCGACGACTGCTGGCAGGATCACCAGGTCTACACCAACGAGGAAAGGCAGGAGACGCAGCGCCGCCGCAACGCCAGTCGCGCGTGGGCGGAGTACATGCCGGTGGACTGGAGCGACGTGCGCTTCGAACCGGACAATCCGTCGTACACCAACATTCGTATCTATCGCGAATTTCGCTTCGGCACGCTGATGCATCTCGTGATGACGGACGAGCGGCTGTATCGCGACGACCATGTCGTCAGCGAGGCGTCTGTCGCGCGTACACGCGGGCACGACCCGGTCAACGGCGACGACGCAGCCGGCTCGCGCTACTTCGTCAACCAGGGTGTGCTGCAGCGCCTGGAGGCGCAGGCTGCCGCGCAGCTTGGTCGCGCGCCGTCGATGCTCGGCCCGGAGCAGACGCAATGGTGGAAGGCCACGATGAAAGGTTCGCCCGTGACCTGGAAGGTGTGGGGCAACGAGGTGATGTTGAACCGTCTGTGGGCCGTGATGCCAGGCGCGCCGCAGACACCGGCAGCACGCCTCGTGGTCGATTGCGACGCATGGGACGGCTATCCGGCGCACAAGCACGAACTGCTCTCATACCTGAACGAGCAGGGAATCCGCAACGTCGTCGCGATCAGCGGGGACCTGCATGCGTTTCAGTGCGGCGTCGTGCGGGACGACCCCGACCCTGCAAAAGGCACGCCCGTGGCCGTCGACTTCGTCTGCGCAGGCATCAGCAGCGCGTCCTTCTATTCCTACCTGAAAGCCGCATGGAGCGGCACGCCGTTTGCATCGCTGGCCTCCACCCCGGCCAAACTCGACACCTTCCTGACGACGAACAACCCCGATCTGCGCCACGCCGACCACGACGCACAGGGCTATGCGTCAGCCACCGTCACGCCGGAGCTTTTTTGCGTGGTGTTCAACAAAGTGAGGCCGCTGAACCCGGACGGCACCGCGCCCGCGGAGGCCCTGCTCGACCGCACGCGGGTGACCGTGCCCAAGGATTCGGTCGAGGTGCGCGTCGAGCGCTTCTAGGTTCACGCTTCAGAGATGGCGCATGCTGGCGCTGCCATTTTGTTCAGTTTGACATCGGCGTCGATCAGACAGCATGCTGCTGTCGCACCTGCATTTTCTTTCGACGTGACCTGATACGCCGTAACGTCATCGAAGCCTGCCAACATCCGTTCCGGCCATACCGGCTCCATCACACGGGATTTCGTAATCATGAGTCACATCCACTTCATCGGCGGGGAAAAAGGCGGCGTCGGCAAATCGCTCGCCGCCCGTGTGCTGGCCCAGTATTTCATCGATCGGAGCGTGCCCTTCATGGGCTTCGATACCGACCGATCGCACGGCGCGCTACTGCGGTTCTATGCCGATTTTGCCGCGCCTGCCGTGCTCGACCAGCATGACAGCCTCGATCCGGTCATGGAATCGGCGCTCGAAGATCCGCAGCGGCGCATACTGGTCGACCTCGCGGCCCAGACGCGGCAGTCGCTCGCAAGATGGCTCGACGATTCGGACGTGCTGGATTTTGCCGAAGAACACGGCCTCACGTTGACGTGGTGGCACGTGATGGACACCGGACGCGATTCGGTCGATCTGCTGCGGCATTGGCTCGACGAATTCGGTGGACGCATCAGGCTGGTGCTGGTACTGAATGAAGTCCGCGGCGATCGCTTCGAGATTCTGGAGGCGTCCGGCGAACGCGAGCGGGCCGAGGCCCTCGGCGCCAGCGTGATTACGCTGCGCCGCCTGCCCGACACGACGATGCAGAAGATCGATCGTCAAAGCGCGAGCTTCTGGGCGGCGGTCAATCATCCCGACCGCGCCGCCACGGGGCTCGGCTTGCTGGAGCGGCAGCGCGTCAAGGTCTGGCTGCATCGTACTTATGAGGAGCTGGGTACGCTCGCGTTGTAGTGCGGGCCCCTGCGACGGCGCGGAGGGTGCGGCGCGTTGCCGGAATGGCTCATACACGGAAACCTGGAGGTTGCGATGGCCGATCACGACAGACTGCATCCACTCCGTCCGTTCCTGAAGAATTGGGTTTGGGAGCACGGCCGAATCGGGACGCGCTATCTCGACTGCGTCGATGGCGAAATCAAGTTCGATGCAGGCAAGAAATCGCATTTCGCTGCCGAGAAATATATCTACGTGCCGCTGGGCATGAACACTGACGACGACGCATCCGCGGAGGGTCCTGCGATCCACGAGGAAGGACTTGCCCGCTTTTTGCGGGCTGCGCAACTAGGCACGCCAGGGGAAGCCGGTTCTGTAGCGGAGGTTCAGCGCGCGGTGCAGGACTGCGTGGAGATCGGCCTGTTCAGCGCGTATCAACGGGAGGCTCGACAGGCGTTTGCCCGCTACGCGCAGGAAGCCATGTTCGACGACGAGATCCGCGCGGCGGTTGTCGACGACATCCGTCGAATTTACGTCGCCATGCGAGAGCAGCTGGCGCTGTACGATTTCAGTGTGCTCTACGGCTTGCCCACGCCGCTGCTGATCAGCGACACACCGTTCATCGACTGGCGCGTGAGCGCCAGTCCGGCACTTCCGTTCGTATCGCTTCCGCTGGGACCTTACTGCCTGCTGGTAGGCGCGCCGTCGGGCAGGAGTAGCCGAATCGGCCCGGTGGTCTGGAAGGCCGCTGCCGCGATGGGTCCGTTGAAGGACCACAACCGCCGGATCGAGGAGCACGCACGTCTGTGGCTGGTGGCGACCACCGACGACCAACTCGTCGCTGCACAAGGTCGCATTGCCGCGGCCAGGGGCGCCAGGCACCTGCCGCCGCCCACCTAATACCGCTTCACCGAATCCTCGGAATCCGGCGCGCCTCAGGTGCGAAGGGCGCGCCAGAGCACCAGTTTCTGTTCGAACGACAACGTCGCATTCGCCGGACTCGACGAAGGCAACACGAGCGTTTCATAACCCGCCGCGCCGATCACATCGGCAAACCGCCCTGCCGTCTTGCCGTTGAAGCAGACTTTCTTCAGCAACGGCGCGTGCTCGCGCAACGAAGCAAAGTCGTTCGGCTTCGCATTCCGGATCGCCGAATCGAGACTGCCTTTGCGATGGCATGCATCGAGCACGTCCCAGATGCCGATGCCGTGCGCAAGCACGCGTTCGAGCCGCGCGTCATACACGAGTTCGTGCAGCCCGGGTTCGCCGAGCACCGCACCGAGCAACCGCCAGAACTGGTTGCGCGGATGCGCGTAGTACTGCGCGGCATCGAGCGACGCCTCGCCCGGAAAGCTGCCGAGAATCATCGTATGCGTATGCGGCCCGACGACCGGCGGAAAGCCTTGCAGCATCACGCTGCTCCGCGCGGTCCGACGGAGCGCGGCCCGTCGCCGTGCGCATCGAGATGGCGCCACAGCGCGGGCAGCATGCATTCGGTGACCATCAGCGGCTTGCCGCGCCGCTGGAACACCGAGCGCCGCGCGGCGAACGCATGCGGCGCGCGCACGCCCGCGCCGAGCGCATGGCTCGCGAGCGCATACAGCGGATGACCTGCGATCACGCGCCGGCTGACGAGCGCGGAGCGCTCGACCTGCGGATCGCTGTACAGCAGCTCCGCGAGCGGCCGCGTGCGCAGCCGCCGCATCGCCTGCCACACGCCCTTGCTGGCCGCGAGCGGCGCGATGCTGTGCGCGGCGACGTACGGCGTGCCGTCGACCGACAGGATCACCTCGCGAACCCACATCGGCGCGCGCGGCGCACTGTCGAGCGCGTCCGGCTCGTCGAACCACGGACAGTCGACGGCCTCGCGCGTCACGCGCACGCTCACGCTGCCAAGCCGCGCGAGATGCGCGGTCAGCGAACCGCCGCGCGTGAGCCAGTCGCGCTGGTCGAGCGTGCAGCCGGGCCGGGGCGTGTCGCGCCAGCCCGCCCGTGCGCCGTCGAATCGCATTCGCGTGTTCACGCGGTGCGCGACAGCAGCAGCGCGTTGGTCCGCTTCACGAAGCTCGCCGGATCGTCGAGCATCCCGCCTTCGGCCAGCAACGCCTGGTCGAACAGCAGATGGCACCAGTCGCCGAAGTTGGCGCTATCGGCGTTCAGCTGCTTCACCAGCGCATGCTCCGGATTGATTTCGAGGATCGGCTGCATCGCCGGCGCGTTCTGGCCGGCCGCCTTCAGCATCCGCTGCAGATAGCCGCTCATGTCGTTGTCGTCGGCGACGAGGCACGACGGCGAATCGGTCAGGCGGAACGTGACGCGCACTTCCTTCACCTTGTCGCCGAGCGCTTCCTTCATCTTCTCGACGACCGGCTTGATTGCCTCGCCCGCCTGCTCCTGCGCCTTCTTTTCCTCGTCGTTCAGCTCGCCGAGGTCGAGATCGCCGCGCGCCACGCTCGCGAGCGGCTTGCCGTCGAACTCGTGCAGGAACGACAGCATCCATTCGTCGACGCGATCGGTCAGCAGCAGCACCTCGACACCCTTCTTGCGGAACACCTCCAGGTGCGGGCTGTTCTTCGCGGCCTGCCACGTATCGGCGGTCACGTAGTAGATCTTGCTCTGCTCGGGCTTCATGCGCGACACGTAGTCGGCGAGCGACACGTCCTGCGCGTCGGTGTCGCCGTGCGTCGACGCGAAGCGCAGCAGCTTCGCGATGCGCTCGCGGTTCGCGTGATCCTCGCCAAGGCCTTCCTTCAGCACCTGGCCGAACGCGCTCCAGAACGTCTTGTACTTCTCCTTGCCGGCATCCTCTTCCGCGTTCGCGAGCTCCTCGAGCATCGACAGCGCGCGCTTGGTCACGCCTTCGCGGATCGCCTTCACGTCACGGCTTTCCTGCAGGATTTCACGCGATACGTTGAGCGGCAGGTCGGCCGAATCGACGACGCCCTTCACGAAGCGCAGGTATTGCGGCAACAGCTGCTCGGCGTCGTCCATTATGAACACGCGCTTCACGTACAGCTTCAGGCCGCCGCGGTAGTCGCGGTTCCACAGGTCGAACGGCGCGTGCGCCGGCACGAACAGCAGCTGCGTGTATTCGCTGCGGCCCTCGACGCGGTTGTGGGTCCACGTGAGCGGATCCTGGTGGTCGTGCGCGATGTGCTGGTAGAACTGCGTGTACTGCTCGTCGGTGACGTCGCTCTTCGAACGCGTCCACAGCGCGCTCGCCTGGTTGACCGTCTCGTCCTCGTCCTTCAGGACCATCTCGCCCTTTTCCTGATCCCACTCTTCCTTCTGCATCAGGATCGGCAGCGCGATGTGATCGGAATACTTCTGGATGATCGACTTCAGGCGGTGCGACGACAGCAGCTCGTCCTCGCCTTCGCGCAGGTGCAGCGTGATCTTCGTGCCGCGCTGCGCGCGCTCGATCGCGTCGATCGTGAAATCGCCCTCGCCCGCGCTTTCCCAGCGCACGGCTTCGTTCGCCGGCAGGCCGGCGCGGCGCGTCTCGACGGTGATCCTGTCCGCGACGATGAAGCCCGAGTAGAAGCCGACGCCGAACTGGCCGATCAGCGCCGCATCCTTCTGCTGGTCGCCGGACAGCTTCGTGAAGAATTCCTTGGTGCCCGAACGCGCGATCGTGCCGAGGTTCGCGATCGCCTCGTCGCGGCTCATGCCGATGCCGTTGTCCTCGATCGTGATCGTGCGTGCCGCCTTGTCGAAGCCGATGCGGATGCGCAGGTTCGGATCGTTCTCGTACAGCGCGTTGTCCGCGAGCCCTTCGAAACGCAGCTTGTCGGCCGCGTCGGACGCGTTCGACACCAGTTCGCGCAGGAAGATTTCCTTGTTGCTGTAGAGCGAATGAATCATCAGGTGGAGGAGTTGCTTGACCTCTGCCTGAAAGCTCATCGTTTCGTGTGCCATGGATGCTGTTTCCTCTTACTTGAACTTGAATGGTGTAGCGCGGGTGCGCCGGCGCGCGATGCCGGCGGGCCCGTCAAGGACGACCGCCTGGCGCAGGCGGTTTGCGCGGGTATCTGGGGACGGGCGAGCGGATTTCAAGGGCGGCGTGCCGCCCGGCGTCACGACGCGCGCCGCGCCGCCGATTCGATATAGCGCGCGAGAAACCCCGGCAGCGCCGGATCGCCGCAGTTCGCGACATTGAAGCGCGTCCATGTCGACGACGACTGCTGCGGCGAGAACAGGCTCCCCGGCGTCAGCAGGAAGCCTTCCTCGTGCGCGGCGGCCGCGAGCGCATCCGAATCGACGCCCGTGTCGGCCCACAGGAACATCCCGGCCGCCGGCATCGTGAAGAGCCGCAGCCCGGTACGCTCGAGCATCCGCGCGGTCTTGTCGCGCACGCCGTCGAGCCGCGCGCGCAGCCGCTCGACGTGGCGCCGGTAGTGCCCTTCGGTCAGGATCTTGTACAACACGCGCTCGTTGAGCTCCGGCGTCGTCATCCCGACCAGCATCTTCTGGTCGGTGACCGCCTTCGCGATCTCCGGCGCGCAGGCGACATAGCCGACCCGCAAATTCGCCGCGAGTGTCTTCGAATAGCTGCCCAGGTAGATCACGCGCTTCAACTGGTCGAGGCTCGCGAGCCGCGTGGCCGAATAGCTCGGGGGGCACAGGTCGCCGTACACGTCGTCCTCGACGACGAGGAAATCGTACGCCTCCGCGAGCTTCAGGATCCGGAACGCCTGCGCGGCCGACAGCGACGTGCCGGTCGGGTTCTGCAGCACCGAATTGATCACGAGCATCTTCGGCCGCCACATCTGCACGAGCGTTTCCAGCGCGTCGAGATCGGGGCCGTCGGGCGTATAGGGCATCCCGACCAGTTGCGCGCCCTGCGACGCGAAGCGGCCGAACATCTGGAACCACGCGGGATCGCCGACGATCACCGCATCGCCGGGACGCACGTAGATCCGCGAGATCAGGTCGATCGCCTGCGTGATGCCCGACACCAGCACGAGCTGCTCGGGCTTCGCGCCGATCTCGACTTCCGCGAGCCGCGTCTGCAGCTGCTGGCGCAGCGGCAGGAAACCCTGCGCGGTGCCGAAACCGAGCATCTGCGCGCCGGACTGGCGCCCGAGCGCGCGCAGCGCACCGGTGATCAGCTCGCCGTCGAGCCAGCGGCCCGGCAGGTAGCCGAGACCCGGCCCTTTTTCCGGGCTGGCGGTATGCAGCATGTTGCGCAGCAGCCAGACCACGTCGATCGTGTTGTGCACCGGCGCGGCCTCGGCCACGCGCACCACGTTGTCGGCCGGCAGCGGGCCGGTGGCCGTGCGCTCGCGCACGTAAAAGCCCGAGCCGCGCCGCGAGTCGAGGTAGCCCTGCGCGACGAGCCGTTCGTACGCTTCCACCACGGTGAAGCGCGACACGCTCTTGTCGAGCGCGAGCTTGCGGATCGACGGCATCCGCATGCCGGGCCGGAACACGCGTTCGTCAATGCGGCGCCGCGCCCACTGGACGAGCTGGTCGACGAGCGTGAGCGTGGCCGTATCGTGCGGCGCGGGAATCTGGGCGAGTGGGACGGTGGACATGGGCGGCGGCTCCAACTGTACCGAAGGCTATCGCGCCGATTGTACCGTTACTGTGCCGGTGCCGACGATTACAGTTGACCGGAATGGCGATCGTGCGGCCGCCGTTCCGGCCCTGCCGTATGCGGCGCAGCCCCGTCCGGCCTGCATTCGCGGCCGGGCACCGGCCGGCCGCCCAACCGTCCCGCGCGTCGCCCGCCCACCATGACACTTTCGCTTCCCGACCGACGTTCATGCCAGCCCGCTCCCTGACCCTCGACCATCTCGTGATCGCCGCGCGTACGCTCGACGAAGGCGTGCGCCACGTCGCCGACGCGCTCGGCATCGAACCGGCCGGCGGCGGCCGCCATCCGCTGATGCGCACCCACAACGCGCTGTTCGGCGCGTGGGGCGGGCTGTACCTCGAAGTGATCGCGATCGATCCCGACGCGCCCGCGACAGGCGACGACGCCACGCCGCCGCGCGCGCGGCTGTTCGGCCTCGACGATCCGGCGATGCACGCGCGGCTCGCGCAGGGCCCGTTCCTCGCGCACTGGGTCGCGCGCGTCGACCGCCCGCGCCGGCTCGCGCTGTGGCAAAGCCAGTACCCGACGCGCATCGCGCCGGTCGTCGCGATGCGGCGCGGCGACCTGAGCTGGGGCCTCACGGTGCCCGACGACGGCGCGTTCCCCGCATGGCACGGCGCCGGCGACGGCCTCGTGCCGTCGCTGATCCAGTGGGACAGCCCGCGCCATCCGGCCGAATCGCTGCCGGACAACGGCGTCGCGCTGCAGGCGCTCAAGGGCGTCCACCCGCGTGCGGATGCCGTCCGCGAGCAGCTCGACTGGCTCGGCGCCGGCCATATGCTCGACCTCGACACCGGCGACGGCCCGCCGGCGCTCGTCGCCGAATTCGACACGCCGCAGGGCGCACGCACGCTGCGCTGACCGCCCCGGCGCCCTTTCGATTACCCGAACCCTGCAATACGGAGACACCCAGTCCATGAATTCGCGCGAAACCCGGGGCATGCTGCTCGGCCTCATCGGCGTGATGATCTTCAGCCTCACGCTGCCGATGACGCGTATCGTCGTCTCCGAACTCAACCCGCTGCTGAACGGGCTCGGCCGCGCGCTCGCCGCGTCGGTGCCGGCCGGCCTGCTGCTGTGGTGGCGCCGCGAACGGCTGCCGACCCGCGCGCAACTGAAAAGCCTCGCGGTCGTGTCGGCCGGCGTGATCATCGCGTATCCGGTGTTCTCCGCGTGGGCGATGAAGACCGTGCCGGCGTCGCACGGCGCGGTCGTCAACGGCCTGCAGCCGCTGTTCGTCGCGCTGTACGCGGCGTGGCTGTCGCATGAACGGCCGTCGAAGGCGTTCTGGGCCAGTGCGCTGGCCGGCAGCGCGCTGGTGATCGCGTTCGCGCTGCGCGACGGCGGCGGGACGGTGCAGGCCGGCGACGCGCTGATGCTCGTCGCGGTCGGCATCGGCGCGCTCGGCTATGCGGAAGGCGCGCGCCTCGCGCGCCAGATCGGTGGCTGGCAGGTGATCTGCTGGGCGCTCGTCGTGTCCGCGCCGTTCCTCGTGCTGCCGGTCGGCTGGCTCGCATGGACGCAGCACGTCGCGCACCCCGCCCCGCTCGCGCTGCGCACGTGGCTCGCGTTCGGCTACGTGACCCTCTTTTCGCAATTCATCGGCTTTTTCGCGTGGTACGCGGGGCTCGCCATGGGCGGCATCGCGCGCGTCGGCCAGGTGCAACTACTGCAGATCTTCTTCACGATCGCCTTTTCCGCGCTGCTGTTCGGCGAAACGGTGACGCCGTCGACCTGGCTGTTCGCGGCCGCCGTGATCGCGACCGTGATGCTCGGCCGGCGCTCGGCGGTGGCCACGGCCCCGCGTCCCGCTCGCGCCGGTTGATGAGGTGCGCCATAATGTCCGTTTTGCCTGAACGGTTTTGCCCACCCGGCCGCGACGGCCCGATCGCGCTCCCGCACGCCCACCCGGCTGCGTCGACGCAATCTGCCTGACCGACCTTTCTTGACTGACCACGATATCCGAACGAGGAGACTATGAATCCGAGCGACCTGCATCCGCCGCACTGGCAGCTTTCCGAACGCGCCCGCAAGCTGACGAGCTCTGCGATCCGCGAGATCCTGAAGGTCACGGAACGCCCCGAGGTCATCTCGTTCGCAGGCGGCCTGCCCGCTCCCGCGACGTTCCCGGCCGAGCGCATGCGCGCCGCGGCCGACCGCGTGCTGCGCGATGCGCCCGCGGCCGCACTCCAGTACAGCGCGACCGAAGGCTACCTCCCACTGCGCGAATGGATCGCCGAGCGCTACAGCGTGCGCGTGTCGCAGGTGCTGATCACGACCGGCTCGCAGCAGGCGCTCGACCTGCTCGGCAAGGCGCTGATCGATCCGGACAGCCCGATCCTCGTCGAAACTCCGACCTACCTCGGCGCGCTGCAGTCGTTCTCGCTGTACGAGCCGCGCTACGTGCAGGTGCCGACCGACGAGCAGGGCCTGCTGCCCGAAGGCCTCACGCCCGCGCTCACGCAAGGCGCGCGCCTCCTGTACGCGCAGCCGAACTTCCAGAACCCGACCGGCCGCCGCCTGCCCGTCGAGCGCCGCCGCGCGCTCGCCGCGTTCGCGCAGTCGAGCCCGTTCCCGGTGCTGGAAGACGACCCGTACGGCGCACTGAACTACCAGGGCGAGCCGCTGCCGACGATGCTGTCGATGGCGCCCGACCATATCGTGCACCTCGGCACGTTCTCGAAGGTGCTCGCGCCGGGCCTGCGGATCGGCTACATCATTGCCCCCGAGGAACTCCACTTCAAGCTCGTGCAGGCCAAGCAGGCCACCGACCTGCACACGCCGACGCTCACGCAGCGCATCGCGCACGAAGTGATCAAGGACGGCTTCCTCGACGAGCACATCCCGACGATCCGCCAGCTGTACGGCGCGCAATGCGAGGCGATGCTCGCGTCGCTCGCGCGCCACATGCCGGAAGGCGTCACGTGGAACCGCCCGGACGGCGGCATGTTCATCTGGGTGAACCTGCCCGCGCAGATCGACAGCATGAAGCTGCTCGAGGCCGCGGTCGCCAACCACGTCGCCTTCGTGCCGGGCGCGCCGTTCTTCGCGAACGACCCGCAGCAGAACACGCTGCGCCTGTCGTTCGTGACGGTGCCGCCGGAGAAGATCGAGGAAGGCGTCGCGCGCCTCGGCAAGCTGCTGCGCGAGCGTCTCTGATCCGCTTTTTCCCTGTCACGACTCTCTACGATCCACGAGGAATCGAATCCATGGCTAACGTCTACGACAAGCTGAAGTCGCTCGGCATCGAGCTCCCGACCGCCGGCGCACCGGCCGCCGCCTACGTGATGAGCGCGCAAAGCGGCAACACCGTCTACCTGTCGGGCCACATCGCAAAGAAGGACGGCAAGGTCTGGGCCGGCAAGCTCGGCGCCGACCTGCAGACGGAAGACGGCAAGGCGGCTGCGCGCGCGATCGCGATCGACCTGCTCGCGACCCTGCACGCGCACACGGGCGACCTGAACAAGGTCACGCGCATCGTGAAGCTGATGAGCCTCGTCAACTCGACGCTCGACTTCACCGAACAGCACATCGTGACGAACGGTGCGTCGGAACTGATCGCCGAGGTGTTCGGCGACGCCGGCAAGCACGCGCGTTCGGCGTTCGGCGTCGCGCAAATTCCGCTCGGCGCGTGCGTCGAGATCGAACTGATCGCCGAAGTCGCGTAACGGGGGCATCGAGGTGACCGGTCGTCTCGTCCGCTTCAAGCAGGTCGACGTGTTCACGTCGGTGCTGTTCAAGGGCAACCCGCTCGCCGTGGTGTTCGACGCCGACTCGCTCGGCGACGACGCCATGCTCGCGATCGCCCGCTGGACGAACCTGTCGGAAACCACGTTCGTCTGCACGCCGACCGATCCGGACGCCGACTACCGCGTGCGGATCTTCACGACGGCGGGCGAGCTGCCGTTCGCCGGCCACCCGACGCTCGGCACCGCGCATGCGTTCCTGGAAAGCGGCGCGCGGCCGCGCACGCCGGGCCGGCTGGTCCAGCAATGCGGGGTCGGCCTGGTCGAACTGCGCGAACAGGCCGATGGCTGGGCATTTGCCGCGCCGCCGGCACGGTTCACGCCGCTCGACCGTTCGGACTACCCGGCACTGGTGGCCGCGTTGCGCAGCGACGCGATCGACCTGGAAGCCGAGCCGTGCGCGATCGACAACGGCGCGCCGTGGCTGGTCGTGCGGCTGAAGTCGGCCGACGCGTGCATCGGCCTGGCGCCCGATCCGGCCGCGCTGGAGGCGCTCACGCGCCGCTACGGCACGGACGGCCTCGCGGTCTACGCGCCGCATGCCGAAGGCGGTCCCGCGACCTTCGAAATCCGCTGCCTGATGACGGGCGGCGACTTCGGCTTCGGCGAGGACCCGGTCACCGGCAGCGCAAACGCCGCGCTGGCCGGGCTGCTGACGCGGCAGGAACGCCGCCCCAGCCAGTCGTATACGGCCCGCCAGGGCACGGCGATCGGCCGCGACGGCCGCATCTTCGTCAGCTATGCCGAAGACGGCACCACGTGGATCGGCGGCCACGTCGTCACGGTCGTCGACGGCACCTTCCGGTCCCCCGTGTAACATTTCGCGATGTGCGATGGCGCCGGCCCGGCCGGCGCCCTACGATTCCCCCGGCTATCGCAAAAACGTTCCAGCCAGTAATATCGGGCCTAATCCGTCGCTTCGGCGGGTCTGTCCATGGTTGCGCATCCCGCGTACGAACAGACGCCGGTGCGACCCCAACCATAGCCGGCCATCCCGACGCGGGATGGCGCACGCGAGCAGGACGCCGCCCTCTTCGATGAGCTCCGCCCGGTCAAACCACCCGCCGCCGAACCGGCCGCTACGCGCGCCACGCAAGTCGCGCCGGCGCGCGCTGTTCGCGATCCCGCTGCTCGGGATGCTCGCGCTCGCGCTGCTGTGGGCCGTGATCATCGCGCGGCTGTCGGTCGAAAAGGACAGCGCGTACAAGGAAGCGGCGGCTTCCGCGGCGATCCTGTCGTCCGCGCTCGAACAGCACACGGTCAAGGCGATCCACCAGGTCGACCAGATCACCCGCTTCGTCAAGTTCGAATTCGAGAAATCGCCCGCGCGCTTCAACCTCGCGAGCACGGTCGAAAAAGGCGTCGTGCCGAGCGACACGCTGATCCAGGTTTCGCTCGTCAACGCGAAGGGCATCCTGTTCGCGAACACGGCCGAACTCCACCCGAAACCGATCAACCTGTCCGACCGCGAGCACTTCAAGGTCCACCTCGCGCACAACGACGATCGCCTGTACATCAGCAAGCCCGTGCTCGGCCGCGTGTCGAGCCACTGGACGCTGCAGATGACGCGGCGCCTGAACAACCCGGACGGCAGCTTCGCCGGCATCGTCGTGGTGTCGGAAGACCCGAGCTACTTCACGAACGACTTCTACAACAACGCGGCGATCGGCAAGGAAGGCGTGATCTCCGTCGTGTCGGATACGGGTGCCGTGCTCGCGCGGCGCACCGGCTCGCTCAACAACGCACCGGGGGCGTTCTCCGCATCGGGCGTCTACCCGATCGCCGAGCGCGTCACGGGCACGATCATCGACCCGATCGACGGCGTCACGCGCATCGTGTCGTACCGCCACCTCGACGGCTACCCGCTCGCCGTGATGGTCGGGCTGTCGCAGACCGAGGAATACGCGGACTACTACCATACGCGCAACGTCTACCTGCTGATGACGAGCTTCATCACGCTCGCGATGCTCGCGTTCTTCGGCGTCGCGACGGGGCTGATCGGCAAGCTGCTCGGCCGCGAGCGCGAGATGACCCAGCTCGCCGAATACGACCTGCTCACCGGCCTCGCGAACCGCTACGCGACCCTGCGCGGGCTGCGCAACGACGTGTCGATGCCGGCCAGCCTGTCGCGGCTCGGCCTGCTGTTCATCGACCTCGACAACTTCAAGACCGTCAACGACACGCTCGGCCACAACGCCGGCGACATCGTGCTGCAGATGACCGCGTCGCGCCTGTCGGATGCCGTCGGCGACGAAGGCTCGCTCGCACGGATCGGCGGCGACGAGTTCGTCGTCGTGATGAAGGGCGACGACGTCGAACGGCGCGCGGTGCGGCTCGCGGAAGCGATCATCCGGATGTTCGGCGAGCCGTTCGACGTGCGCGGCAGTTCGTTCGTGCTGCATGCGAGCATCGGCATCGCGCTGCACACCGTCGCGAACGAAAGCGAAATCGACCTGCTGAAGAAGGCCGACCTCGCGATGTACAGCGCGAAGGATGCGGGCAAGAACTGCTACCAGTTCTACGCGCCGCACCTGTCGCATCGCGCGGATCACCTGATGCGCTGGGAACAGCAACTGCGCGTCGCGCTCGCCGACGGGCAGCTGTTCCTCGCGTACCAGCCGAAGATCGACCTGACGCACCGCACGATCACCGGCTTCGAGGCGCTCGCGCGTTGGGATCACCCCGAGCACGGGGTCATCTCCGCGAACGAATTCATTTCGATCGCCGAATCGACGGGCCTGATCGTGCCGATCGGCGACTTCGTGATCCGCACCGCGTGCGAACAGATCGCGCGCTGGCGCGACGACGGTCACGACACGCTGACGCTCGCGGTCAACATCTCGCCGGTACAGTTCTGGCGCGGCGACCTGATCGAGACGATTTCGCAGGCGCTGCAGGACACCGGCATCGACGCGAACCGGCTCGAGCTCGAGATCACCGAGACCGCGATGATGGAATATCCGGAGCTCGTGTCCGAGAAGATCGTCGCGTTGAAGAAGCTCGGCATCCGGATCGCGCTCGACGACTTCGGCACCGGCTACTCGTCGCTGTCGTACCTGCACCGCTTCTCCGTCGATACGTTGAAGGTCGACCGCTCGTTCGTGCAGGCGATCCCGAACGATCGCAGCGTGTGCGTGATGGTGTCGTCGATCGTGCATCTCGCGCGCTCGCTCGGCCTGACGGTCGTCGTCGAAGGCACCGAAACCGAGGAGCAGATCGCATGGCTGTCCGCGCTCGGCGAGATCGAGGCGCAGGGCTTCCTGTTCTCGCGCCCCGTGCCGGCCGACGCGATCCCCGCGCTGATCGCGCGCTTCGGCGTGCGCGGCAACCGGCCGAACGTCCTCGCGCACCGCGCGACCGGCAGCACCGGCGCCTGAACCCGCAACCTGCAACCCGCACGGCCCATGTTGCGCGGCACATCGATCATTTCGGCTTCCGATGCGGTTGTTTAGTTCATTTACTAGCGTTTTCGCGCATGGCAGTGTCATGACTCGCGGCGGACAATCGGGAGGGCCATCGTGTCGGCGGGCCGCCGGCACGTCCCTATGCGCGAGACCAGGCCCGGCGCCAACCGCAACACCATCATGACCACCGTCGAAGTCGAAGCGGCCGAACGTGTCGAACAGGCACAGGCATCCCTGTGGGCCTTGTTCAAGGTCGTCGCCGGCATTTCCGCGCTGTCGTGGGGCGGGCTTTCGATGATGGCGCAGCTCGAACGCCACTACGTCGAGCGGTGGCAGCGCATCGAGCCGCACGTATTCGCCGATTTCGTCGCCCTTGCATGGCTTGTGCCAGGCCCCGTCGGCTGTAATGTCGCCGTGCAGGTCGGCCAGACGCTGCACGGCCGCGCAGGCGCCTGGGTCGCCGGCATCGCGAGCGTCCTTCCGTTCTCCGTGCTGATGACGCTGTTTGCGATCTTCTACCGCACGCCGGTCGTGCGCTCGCTGGCCGCGCCGGTGCTGATCAATCACTTCGGGATGGTGCTTGCCGCGCTGATCGGCGTCACGTGGGTCAAGCAGTGGCGCGCGCTCGCGCGCACGCGGCTCGAACAGGTGATCGCCGCGCTGTCGACGATTCTGCTCGCTTTCGCGCATAGTCCGGCCGCTTTCGTCGGGATTCTTTTCGCGGCGTTTGCAGCTGGCTGGCTCACCGGGCCGCCGCAACACGCCACGGTCGACGTCACGCTGTCGAAACGCGACCGCAACCTGCTCGTGCTGCTGGCCGTACTCGTCGCGGTATTCGCACTGCCGCTGCCCGGCGACTACCAGGAGACGCTGCTGTGGCCGCGGCTCGCCGGCGCCGGCATGACGCTGTTCGGCGGCGGCTTCTCCGCGCTGCCCGTGCTCAAGACGCTGTTCGTGTCGCCGGCCACCGGCATCTCCGATCGCGACTTCACGCTCGCGTTCGCGCTGTCGCCGGTGGCGCCCGGCCCGCTGCTGAACGTCGTGCCGTTTCTCGGCTACCTGACCGACGGCTGGAGCGGTGCGCTGCTCGCGACCGCCGCGCTGTTCATTCCGTCGGGATGTCTCGTCGTGTTCGCGCAGAACCATCTGTTCCGGCTCAAGCGCCATTCGCGCTTCGAGCACGGGATGCGCCTGCTGCGCGCGGCGACGACGGGCTTTCTCGTCGTCGCCGTCGTGAAGATCCTGCATCGCGAACCGGCCGATCCCGTCTATTGGCTCACGGGCGCCTTCGCGACGCTGTGCTTCACGCGCTTCAAGGTGCCCGTGTATGCCGTCTACGGTGCGGTCGCGATCGCATGCGGCGTGTGGCTGTGGGCCGTCGCCCACTGACGGCCGGCCCCGGTCGCCGCCCCCGCCGCCGGACGCTTGCCGCTCAGCCCGCCGGTACCGCGACGCGGCGTGCGGCCCAGCGTGCGCGCAGCGCGTCGTACGCGAGGTTGAAGCAGAACGTGTAGGGCAGGAAGAACAGCACGATGCCGAGGTCGAGCAGCAGCGCCTCGACGAGGCTCACGTTCAGCCACCACGCGGCGACCGGCACCACCATCGCGACGAGGCCGAGCTCGAACAGGACCGCATGCGCGATCCGCATGCCGAGCGTGCGCGTGAGGCCCGCCCGCCGCTCGAAGCGGTCGAACAGCGTGTTGAACGTCATGTTCCAGGCCATCGCGATCAGCGACACCATCACCGTCAGCACGCCGACGTGCGACACCGGCATGTCGAGCAGCCACGCACCGATCGGCGCGCACAGCGCGATCGCCACCAGCTCGAACGTCAGCGCATGAACGAGACGTTCCGTCACCGTTTTGTTGATCTGTTTCATGGTTCCCTCCGATGCGTTCGTACAATCCATGCCGGCCATTTTGATCGGCAAAACCGCGTGAATCCAGTTTGATATCATCGGTTTTACCGATATAAAACCCTGAGGTTCGCCGCATGCGCCACGCCCCCGAAGCCCTGCTCGCCTTCGCCGAAGCCGCGCTGCTCGGCTCGTTCACGGCCGCCGCCCGCAAGCTCGGCAAGCGCCAGTCGACCGTGTCCGAAGCGATCGCGAACCTCGAGATCGATCTCGGCGTGCAACTGTTCGACCGCTCGACGCGCGCGCCGACGCTGACCGATGCCGGCCGCGCGCTGCTCCCGCAGGTGCAGCGCGCGCTGGAGGCCGGCGCGGCAATCGACCGCACCGCCGCGCGGCTCGCGCAGGGCGAGGAAGCGCGGCTGACGCTCGTCGTGTCCGACACGTACCAGTCGAAGCGTTACGAGGAAACCTTGATGGCGCTCGAGCGGCGCTTTCCGGCGCTCGAGCTCGAATGCCAGATTGCCGAGCACGAGGACGTACTCGACCTGATCCAGCAGGGTCGCGCACAGCTCGGGCTGATGGCCGCGCGCGCGGTCTATCCGCCGGATATCGGCGCGGCGACGGTGGCGGAAGAGTCGGAGATCGGCCTGTTCGTCGGGCGCACGCACGCGCTGGCGGCCTATGGCGACGCCGACGTGCCGCATGCGGCGCTGCGCGACGCGCGCGAGCTGCGCCTCAATACGTATGTGAAACCGGAGGATCGCGGCGCTGCCGACCGGATCGTCGTCGGCACGCAGCGCTGGCTCGCGCCGAGCTACCTGATGCTCCTGGAGATGGCGGTGCTGGGGTTCGGCTGGGCCGAGCTGCCGCGCTGGATGGTCGAGCACTTCGCGCGCGATCGGCTGTGCGAACTGCACTCGCGCGGCTGGCCGCGCCGCGTGCGGGTCGATGCCGTGTGGTCGCGCAACCGGCCGCTCGGCCCGGCCGGCGCGTGGCTGCTCGACGCGATGCTGGCCGCGTAGCGGCGCGCGGCACCGCGCCGGCGGCGGGTGCCGAACGGCGCCGCTAAATCAGACGCCGGCGAGGCGATCAGAAGCCGCGCGACAGCACGGCCGCGCCGATCGTCACGACGCCGAGCACGAGGTTGACGACGACCAGCAGGCGCACCGTGTTCACCGCGCGCGCACCGTCCGGCCAGTTCTGCGCCTGCACCGCGCGGCGGATGCGCGGGAACAGCGCGAAGCGGATATGGCCGAAGATCAGCATCATCACGACGCCGAGCCCCGCCATCGCATGCAGCGTCCACGTCGCGTGCGCGCCGCCGAAGGCCGTGAGCAGGAAACCGCCGGACAGCAGGATCACGATCACCGAGCCCGACACCCAGTTGAAGAAGCGGCCGAACACGCCCTCGATCAGCGGCAGCCGCAGCTGTGGCGTCAGGTCGGACAGCGCCGGGCGCAGGCAGAAGTGCGCGAAGACCATCCCGCCCACCCACACGGCGACGGCCAGCAGATGAAGAAACAGCGCGACGGCAACAGCGTGGGACATGGCGGCAATCCTGTTATGAGTTGAGTGCAACGAACAGCCGCGTCACGCGCGGTCTCGAGCGACGTTCGACCGGCGGACCGCCGGTCGGTTCAGACCCCCGGCGGTATTTCACAATATTTGCAAGTTCCGCGTGACGGCGCCACGCTCGCTTTCCTGCATGCGTCGCCCCAAAACAAACAGGCCGCACGCCCGCCGAAGCGGAGGTGCGGCCTTCGATGCCGGTCGAGCCGGCGACCGGATGCGACGTCAGCCGAGCAGCGGACGCAGCTCGTTGACGACCTTGAGCTTCGTTTCCGGCGCGCGGCCCTTGCGTGCGCGCTTGCCGACGTGCGGCGCCAGCCCCGCGTACGACAGCGTTTCGTCCTGCGCCTTGCCGCCGCGCCCGGTGCCGATCAGCACGACACCAGCCGGGTCGATCGCGAGCGCCTGCACGAGCGTTTCCTTGTCGTCGAGCGCCATCAGGATCACGCCGCGGCCGCCGCCCGACAGCGTCTTCATCTCGTCCATCCCGAACACCAGCAGACGGCCGCCGCTCGACAGACACGCGACCTGCGTCGCGTTCGGCAGTACCGGCATCGGCGCGAGCGGCACCGCGCCTGCATCGATCGTCATGAACGACTTGCCGGCCTTCACGCGACTCACCATGTCGCCGACCTTCGCGAGGAAGCCGAAGCCGTTGCTCGACGCGAGCAGCAGTTGCTGATCGGCCGGCGCCGCGTAGTAGTGCATCAGATGCGAGCCCGATTCGAGCTCGATCAGCGACGTGACCGGCACGCCGTCGCCGCGCCCGCCCGGCAGCACCGACACGTCGACCGAGTACACGCGGCCGCTGCTGCCCCATGCGATCAGGCGATCGGGCGTGCGGCACTGGAACGCCGCGTACAGGTGATCGCCGGCCTTGAACGTGAAGCCGGCCGGGTCGAGCCCGTGGCCCTTCAGCGCACGCACCCAGCCCTTCTGCGACACGACGACCGTCACCGGCTCGTCGACGACCTTCGCCTCGAACGTCGCGCGCTTTTCCTGCTGGATCAGCGTGCGGCGATCGTCGCCGTACTGCTTCGCGTCGGCCTCGATCTCCTTGATCATCAGCCGCTTCATCGCGCTTTCGTTCGCGAGCAGTTCCTCGAGCTTCGCCTTCTCGTCGCGCAGCGCCTCGAGTTCCTTCTCGATCTTGATCTTCTCGAGCCGCGCGAGCTGACGCAGGCGGATTTCGAGGATGTCCTCGGCCTGGCGGTCGGAGAGGCCGAACGCGCTCATCAGCGCGGCCTTCGGCTCGTCCGACTCGCGGATGATGCGGATCACCTCGTCGATGTTCAGGAAGACGATCATCCGCCCTTCGAGGATGTGGATGCGGTCGTCGACCTTCGCGAGACGATGGCGGCAGCGGCGCGTCATCGTCAGCTGGCGGAACTTCACCCACTCGTCGAGGATCGTCAGCAGCCCCTTCTGGCCCGGCCGGCCGTCGGCGCCGATCATCACGAGGTTCAGCGTCGCGTTCGATTCGAGGCTCGTGTACGCGAGCAGCGTGTTCACGAATTCCGTCTGGTCGATCGTGCGCGACTTCGGCTCGAACACGAGCCGCACCGCCGCTTCCTTGCCCGACTCGTCGCGCACCGCGTCGAGCAGGTCGAGCATCGCCTTCTTGGTGTTGAGCTGCTCGGGCGTGAGCGTCTTCTTGCCGAGCTTGAGCTTCGGGTTGGTCAGTTCCTCGATTTCCTCGAGCACCTTCTGGCCCGACGTGTTCGGCGGCAGCTCGGTGACGACGAGTTGCCACTGCCCGCGCGCGAGATCCTCGATCTTCCAGCGCGCGCGCACCTTCAGGCTGCCGCGGCCGGTTTCATAGGCCGCCGCGATCTCGGTGTCGCTCGAGATGATCTGGCCGCCGCCCGGGAAATCCGGGCCGGGAATCAGGTTCATCAGCTCTGCGTGCGAAAGCTTCGGATTGCGGATCAACGCGACCGCCGCCGCCGCGACCTCACGCAGGTTGTGCGACGGGATTTCGGTGGCCAGGCCGACCGCGATGCCCGACGCGCCGTTCAGCAGCACGAACGGCATGCGGCTCGGCAGCGTCTTCGGCTCCTCGAACGAGCCGTCGTAGTTCGGCATGAAGTCGACCGTACCCTGGTCGATCTCGTCGAGCAGCAGCTTCGAGATCGGCGTGAGCCGCGCTTCGGTGTAGCGCATCGCCGCCGCGCCGTCGCCGTCGCGCGAGCCGAAGTTGCCCTGCCCGTCGATCAGCGGATAGCGCAGCGAGAAATCCTGCGCGAGACGCACGAGCGCGTCGTATGCCGACTGGTCGCCGTGCGGGTGGTATTTACCGAGCACGTCGCCGACCACGCGCGCCGACTTCACCGGCTTCGCGTCGGGGCCGAGGCCCATTTCGTTCATCGCGAACAGGATCCGGCGCTGCACCGGCTTCTGGCCGTCGCACACGTCGGGCAGCGCGCGGCTCTTCACGACGCTGACCGCGTAGCTGAGGTACGCCTGCTCCGCGTAGTTGCCGAGCGTCAGCGCATCGGCTTCCGGTGCGTCGGACCCGGCGAAGAGATCGGAAGTATTGTCGTCCATCTGTATTCCGTATTCGTAAGTGGCGTGAGGCCGGGCCGGGCGTCATGCCCGGCCGCGCGGGTTTAGATGTCCGCTTCGACGTCGTTGCCCTTTTCCTCGAGCCAGCCGCGTCGCGCGGCTGCCTCGCCCTTGCCCATCAGCATCGTCATGCGCGCAACCGTCGCCTCGTAGTCGAGCTCGCCGAGCTTCACCGGCATCAGGCGGCGCGTGTCGGGATTCATCGTCGTGTCCCACAGCTGCTCCGCGCTCATTTCGCCGAGACCCTTGAAGCGGCTGATGCTCCACTGCGTTTCGCGCACGCCGTCCTTGCGCAGCTTGTCGAGCGTTGCCTCGAGTTCGCCGTCGTCGAGCGCATAGAGCTTCTGCGCGGGCTTCTTGCCGCGTGCAGGCGCATCGACGCGGAACAGCGGCGGCCGCGCGACGTGCACGTGACCGCGCTCGATCAGCTGCGGGAAATGCTTGAAGAACAGCGTGAGCAACAGCACCTGGATGTGCGAGCCGTCGACGTCCGCGTCCGACAGGATGCAGATCTTGCCGTAGCGCAGGTTCGACAGGTCGACGGTGTCGTCCGGGCTGTGCGGATCGACGCCGATCGCGACCGAGATGTCGTGCACCTCGTTGTTCGCGAACAGGCGATCGCGCTCGGTTTCCCACGTATTCAGCACCTTGCCGCGCAGCGGCAGGATCGCCTGGTACTCCTTGTCGCGGCCCATCTTCGCCGAACCGCCCGCCGAGTCGCCCTCGACGAGGAACAGTTCGTTGCGCGCGATGTCTTCCGTCTCGCAATCGGTCAGCTTGCCCGGCAGCACCGCGACGCCCGAGCTCTTGCGCTTCTCGACCTTCTGGCCCGCGCGCGTGCGCGCCTGGGCCTGCTTGATCACGAGTTCGGCGAGCTTCTTGCCGTGCTCGACGTGCTGGTTCAGCCACAGTTCGAGCGCCGGACGCGAGAACGACGACACGAGCTTCACCGCGTCGCGGCTGTTCAGGCGTTCCTTGATCTGTCCCTGGAACTGCGGATCGAGCACCTTCGCGGACAGCACGAACGACACGCGCGCGAACACGTCTTCCGCGAGCAGCTTCACGCCCTTCGGCTGCAGGTTGTGCAGTTCGACGAAGCTCTTCACCGCCTGGTAGAGGCCGTCGCGCAGACCCGACTCGTGCGTGCCGCCGGCCGGCGTCGGGATCAGGTTCACGTACGACTCGCGCACGAGCGAACCTTCCTCGCTCCATGCGACGACCCACGACGCGCCCTCGCCTTCGGCGAAGGTGTCGTCGGTCGAACGCGCATCGGCGAAACGCTCGCCTTCGAACAGCGGGATCAGCAGCTCGCTGCCGTTCATCTCGTCGAGCAGGTAGCCGCGCAGGCCGTCCTCGTATTTCCATGCCTGGCGCTCGCCGGTCTTCTCGTTGACGAGCACGACCTCGACGCCCGGCAGCAGCACGGCCTTCGAGCGCAGCAGACGCTGCAGCTCGCCGAGCGGCAGGTTCGGCGAATCGAAGTACTTCGGATTCGGCCACACCTGCACGCGCGTGCCGGATTTCTTCTCGCCGCGGCCCGCGCCTTGCGTCGCGAGCGGCTTCACGACGTCGCCGTCGGCGAAGCCGAGTTCGGCGATCTTGCCGTCGCGCCAGACCGTCACGTCGAGACGCGTCGCGAGCGCGTTCGTCACCGACACGCCGACACCGTGCAGGCCGCCCGAGAACGTGTACGCGCCGCCGGCGGCCTTGTCGAACTTGCCGCCTGCGTGCAGGCGCGTGAACACGATCTCGACGACCGGCACGCCCTCTTCGGGATGCATCCCGAACGGGATGCCGCGGCCGTCGTCCTCGACCGACACCGACTGGTCGGCGTGCAGCGTGACCGTGATCTGCTTGCCGTAGCCGCCGAGCGCCTCGTCGGACGCGTTGTCGATGACTTCCTGGATGATGTGCAGCGGATTTTCGGTACGGGTGTACATGCCGGGCCGCTGCTTGACCGGCTCGAGGCCCTTGAGCACCTTGATCGATGCTTCGCTATAGGCCGCGCTGGGCTTCTTCGTTGACATAGGCGCTGAATTTCGTCATTCATCGGGACGTTGTCCACACCTCGTGTGGATAACGTCGTGGACAAAACGTTGAGTTCCGTAAAAAAGCGAATCGAAACAACGGTGTGCTTGGACTGCTCCGAAAGCGGGCGCGCGGCGTGCGCCGAGCGACCCGGGACGCGCGGTATTTTACTGGTTCCGCGTGGCGCGCCGTCGCAAGATCGTCGCACGGCGCTGCCGGCCGCCCGGCCGGCGCTCCGACGCACCGGGCCGCCACGCGTGGTGCGTCAGACCGGCTTGCGCTTTGCCTCGAGCGTCTCCCACCGCTCGAGCGCGGCGAGGAGCTCGTCGTCGATCGCCGCGAACCGCTCGGTCAGGCGCGTGCCTTCCTGCGGATCCTTCGCGAAGATCGAGCCATCTTCGAGTTGCGCGTTGATCGTCTTCTGTTCTTCCTCGAGCGCCGCGATCTTCTCCGGCAGCGCATCGAGTTCGCGCTGCTCGTTGAACGACAGCTTCACCGTGCGCTGCGCGTTGCGGCCGGCCGCGCCTTTCGCCGCGTCTTCCTTGACCGGCGCCGCTTCCTTCACCGCGCGCTTCGCCGCTTCCTGCTGCGCGAGCTGCTGCGAACGCTCGCTCTGGATCTGCCAGTCGGTGAAGCCGCCGACGTATTCGCGCCACTTGCCGTCGCCTTCGGCCGCGATCACCGACGTCACGACGTTGTCGAGGAACGCGCGATCGTGGCTGACGAGCAGCACCGTGCCGTCGTAGTCGGCCAGCAGCTCCTCGAGCAGTTCGAGCGTCGGGATGTCGAGATCGTTGGTCGGTTCGTCGAGCACCAGCACGTTGGCCGGACGCGCGAACAGGCGCGCGAGCAGCAGCCGGTTGCGCTCGCCGCCCGACAGCGACTTCACCGGCGAGCGCGCACGCTCCGGCGCGAACAGGAAGTCGCCGAGATAGCTCATCACGTGCTTGCGCACGCCGCCGATCTCGACCCATTCGCTACCGGGGCTGATGGTGTCGGCCAGGCTCTTTTCCTGGTCGAGCTGCGCTCGCATCTGGTCGAAATACGCGACCTGCAGGTTCGTGCCGGTGCGCACCGTGCCCGCGTCGGGCTTCAGCTCGCCGAGGATCAGCTTGAGCAGCGTGGTCTTGCCGGCGCCGTTCGGGCCGACGAAGCCGATCTTGTCGCCGCGCATCACCGTCGTCGAGAAGGTGTCGACGACCGTGCGCTCGCCGTAGCGCTTCGTCACGTCCGTCAGTTCCGCGACGATCTTGCCCGACTTCTCGCCCTGCGCGACGTCGAGCTTCACGTTGCCCTGCGAATTGCGGCGCTCCGCGCGCTCGTTGCGCATCTGCACCAGCCGCGCGATGCGGCCGACGCTGCGCGTGCGGCGCGCCTCGACGCCCTTGCGGATCCACACTTCTTCCTGCGCGAGCAGCTTGTCGAACTTCTCGTTTTCCACGCGCTCGACTTCGAGCTGCTGCGCCTTGCGCGTCTGGTACGCGGAGAAATTGCCCGGATACGACAGCAGCCGGCCGCGATCGAGCTCGACGATACGGGTCGCGACGCGGTCGAGGAACGCGCGATCGTGCGTGATGAACAACAGGCCCGCACGCTGCGCGACCAGCAGTTCTTCCAGCCAGCGGATGCCGTCGAAGTCGAGGTGGTTGGTCGGTTCGTCGAGCAGCAGCACGTCGGGCTGCAGCACCAGCGCGCGCGCCAGCGCGACGCGCTTCTGCATCCCGCCCGACAATGCGTCTACCTGTGCGTCGCCGTCCGTCAGGCCGATCTGCGCGAGCGTCATCGACACGCGCGTGCGCCAGTTCCATGCGTCGTGCGCATCGAGCGACGACTGCAGCGCGTTCATCCGCGCGAGCAGCGCGTCGTGTTCGGCGCCTTCCGGTGTTTCAGCGAGGCGATGCGCGATCGAATCGTATTCTTCGAGCACTTCGCGCGTGTGCGTGAGCCCCGATGCCACGGCGTCGAATACGGTCGCGCCGGGTTCGAATTCGGGCTCCTGCGGCACATAGACGGTCACGAGCTCCTGCTGGCGCGTAATCAGCCCGTCATCGGGCTTCGCGAGCCCGGCGACGATCTTCAGCAGCGACGACTTGCCCGCGCCGTTGCGACCGATCAGGCCGACGCGCTCGCCGGCCTCCAGCGAGAAGTCCGCGTGATCGAGCAACGCGACGTGACCGAACGCGAGTTGCGCGCCGGTAATGGAATAAAGCGACATGGGGAGACGGCGAAGAGAGAAATCGGAAGCGCCCATTGTACCGGTGGCGGACGCCTGCGCCGGGATGGCCGGATGGACTAGGCCGGAGGGCGAATCATTTTGTGCTGCTTAAGCGCTGCGTTTTTGCTGCGGCGGCATGATGGCGCGCGCTCGGCGGGCGGGGCCGGCATCGCGCGCGTTGGCGTCATGCGGGGCCGGCGGCGGGCATCCGGCAGCAGTTTCCCGGCCGGGCGCCCGCAGGCGGAACGCGCGATTACTTCACGTTGACCGTGATCGTCGAGCTCAGCTCGGGACCGTACGAGCGGTGCGCGCCTTCGCCGAGCTGCAGCGTCAGCGTATGCTGGCCGGGCGGCAGCTTCAGGTCGGTTTCGGTCTGGCCCTTGCCGAAGTGCAGCGAATGGTCGGTGGCGGGGATCACGTCGCCCTTCGGCACCGGCTTGCCGTCGACCAGCAGGTGATGGTGGCCCGTGTCCGGCGTCATGTCGCCGGCCGGCTTGAGTTCCATCCCTTCAAGGCCGAACTTCACGTGCACGGGGCTCGAGACCGTCGCGCCATCCTTCGGCTCGGCGAAGTACACGCGCGCCTCGGCACGCGCGAGCGTCGACGCGGCCAGCGCCGCGACACAAACCACACCCGCGATCCATTTCTTCTTGTTGAGCATCGTTTTTCTCCTTCAGATTTGAAAGGCTCACGAAGCATACACTGCGCGCCCGGCCCGCGCGATGACGGTCGTTGTTCGCGATGCGTACGTTTAAAACGACGTTGCGGAGGCGTTCGGCGAAATTCCGGTACCATTGCGCCTTTCGTCCGCCGGCCACGCCGCGGACGGCGTCACCGACTTTCATCATCCCGAGCGCCACATGAGCGAAGTAACCGAATACCAGAGCTGGGTCTGCCTGATTTGCGGGTGGGTCTACAACGAAGCGGAAGGCCTGCCCGACGAGGGCATCCCCGCCGGCACCCGTTTCGCCGACATTCCCGCCGACTGGCGCTGCCCGCTGTGCGACGTGGGCAAGGAAGATTTCGTCGTCGTCGATTTCTGATTCGGCTTTTTCGGACACGACCAGGGCGCGCGGCGCGTATCGGCACGCATTCCGTCCGCCGATGCGCCGCGCGTTTGCTATACTCTGCGCGCTGTCCACATCGCCGTCCCGGTCGCGTCTTCCGCACGCGATATCGCGGACATGGCTCTCCCCGTAGTTCAATGGATAGAACAAGCGCCTCCTAAGCGCTAGATACAGGTTCGATTCCTGTCGGGGGGACCAATCTTCCATCTCATGTGATCCCCAGAATTCCGACAAACCCGTGATAGCATAAGGCTCACCGGGTTTTTCAATTCCGTATACGTCCCATGACGTACTGCGACAGCCGGGGGTATTTGGGGGTATCTCTCGGGGTATCCAAGATACCCCTTGGAGGGATACCCCCATGCCCTTGACCGACAAAGCCGTCAAGAACGCGAAAGCTGGCGACAAGCCTGTGAAGTTGTTCGACGGCGGCGGAATGTTCCTGCTCGTTACCCCGGCCGGTCAGCGCTACTGGCGGCTCAAATATCGCGTCAACGGCAAGGAAAAGTTGCTGGCACTCGGCGTGTACCCGGACGTTTCACTAGCAGTCGCACGCAAAAAGCGGGACGAGGCTCGGGAAAAGCTTGCGGCGGGTATCGATCCCAATGAAGCAAAGAGAGAAGTCAAACGAACGGCGCGCATCGCAGCCGCTAGTTCGTTCGAGGCAGTTGCGCGCGAGTGGTTCGACAATCAGCGCGCAGGATGGACCGAGACCTACGCTGAGAAAGTCATCCACTCGCTGGAAATCGATGCATTCCCGAAGATCGGCTCACGCCCCATCTCCAGCATCGAAGCGCCGGAAATGCTGGAGATCATCCGCGCAATCGAAGCACGGGGCGTCCGGGAAACCGCCAAGCGACTGTTGCAGCGTTCGCGCGCCGTATTCCAGTACGCCATCATGACTGGCCGTTGCACCCGTAACCCGTCTGCTGACATCGATGCGGAAACGATCTTAAAAAAGGGGCCGGGCGTGCAGCACATGGCCAGGGTCAAGCCGTTGGAGATCCCACAGCTCATGCGCGACATCGCCGCGTACCCAGGTGAGCCAGTTACCCGGCTGGCGCTAGAATTAATGGCCCTCACCTTTGTCCGCACGAAGGAAATGATTCGCGCTCAATGGGCCGAGTTCGACGAGGCTGCTGCAGAGTGGCGAGTCCCGCCCGAGAGAATGAAGATGCGGGACCCACATATTGTCCCGCTGTCACGGCAATCGCTGGTGGTGTTAGAGCAACTCCGGCAGATCAATGGCGACCGGCCACACGTGTTCTATAGCGTACATGGCCGTGCACCGATCTCGAACAACACCATGTTATTCGCGCTTTACCGCATGGGCTACAAATCGCGCATGACAGGACATGGCTTCCGTGGACTCGCCGCCACGATGTTACGTGAACTAGGGTACAGCCGGGACGTCGTAGATCGTCAGCTCGCGCATGCGGAGCGCAATCAGGTAACAGCAGCCTACGTTCATGCCGAATACTTACCTGAACGACGCAGGATGATGCAGCATTGGGCTGATCATCTCGATAAACTCAAAGCTGGCTTGTAAGTATCTACCCCTCTTCATCACCGCATCGGCTAAAACAGAGCCATTGCCATTACCGCTAGAAGCCCCTTCATCGAGATGGAGACAGAGGGATTTGCCGACAGAGAGCTCTTTCGGCACATTCGACGATCAGAAAACGTCATCGAATCAGAAGCGCTTGCCAGCCGCACACAACTGCGAGGCCACCTCGAGTCTGCTCATTCCGATAGCACTTACCGGCTCGTCCGGTCAGCACCTCGCCCTCCTAAAGCTTACGCTTCGAAATGCGCACCTTCGAAGCGCCCGGTGTTGACGACCTATGACGCTACGCCGCGGTCGACTGGCGAGAGCCACGTTCGACTATGACGTGAACAACCGCCACACCGAAACTTGTATTGTCGTTCGCCGTTCGCAGCCAACGGACGGTTCGTCGGGCCCGACAGTTGGATCGGCCCTGTATGCCCGCATTTCTCACACATGCACACAATCGATTCCCTGCCAACGCCTAGCTTCACTCGTTCTTCCATGCGACCGCTCGGATCAAGCTTCAGCAACCATTGACGCATGCCATACACCCAACGATGAGCCGTCGTTGGGTCAATGCCAAGCTCGATGGCCGCAGCCCTACTGGTCTCCCGCCATCCCAACATCCGTGCCAGCTGCAGAGCGTGCTTGCGCATGTGCCGGCCATTCAGCGGCGTGTTCGATATTCGCGTGAAATAGGCCAGACATGTGCGGCATCGAAAGCCCGGCAATCCGTTCGGCCGCTGCTGCGGATGATATTCCGTGTGCTCGCTGCTACACCACGGGCACTGTGGAGGTATGGCGCTGTGACTCAATGCGGCCTCGATCCGCTCGAGCAGGAACTTGCTCAGCACAGTATCCTCAACTCGCTCGACAGGTCCCGGGGGCAGTCGACGATCTGGCAGTTCCAGCTCACTCCACAGAACGCGATCCGGAGCCTTCACTTCGAGCGCTGCATCACTGACGCTTGCCGCACGCACCACGACTGGCACCGGCATCTCTGGATGCACCTTATGGCGCGCTCGAATTGCCGTGTCGATAGCATCGTGGATCACTTCGCCTTTGATGCCCTCGCCCTGGTCCTGCAATACATCCAGGAGCCGGCTGCGCCCGCACTTCGGGCAACGAATCCGCCGCCGCCGCTGAGGATCAAATCCACCCGCAAGGAAGCCACCCTCGAAGCCGCATCTCGTACAACGCGCACGTGGCGCGACCCGCACGCCGAGCCGAACACGGGCCTCCCACCGCCCGGACGGATCGAGTTCGAGCAGATAGCGGCGAAACGCTAGCAACCACGAAAGTACGGCCTTCTGCGTGCGCCCCAACCGTTCGCCTGCCTGCAACAACGACATCTGCCGCGACAGCAGCGGGATCATTTCCGTGCCCTTTGCGAGGTTCTTGAGGTTTGCAAACGGCGTACCGGTCAGCCGGTTGAAGCTCTTCTTGCACGCATGACAAAAATAGATCGGGAGCTTACTCTTGCCGGACGGTCGATCGGGACGAATGCGCAGCCCGTCGCAATGCGGACATCGCGGTACTGGCGTCGGCGAAAGATGAATCAATTCGTACCACGCCTGCATCAGGTAATCCGTTAGATCCACGTCTTCGGTCAGCGCGTCATCGACGGGTTCCTTCGCGGTGATCGCGCCAACCGTGGCATCGAAGCGTCGTGTCGGTGTCGTCTCATGATTCGTTCGACGTGTACCGGGCAGCAATGACTTGACTGTTCTGGACATCGCAATCGTCAAAACTCTAGATATTCAGGGCAACGGGCGAATTTCTGTGGGGCATGGCAGCGCCGATCCGTAACTTGGCACCCGTCCTCAGTTGTCTGCTCCATGGTCAACGTAACCTTACGATCGAACAGCCGCGGAGTTCATTGAATCAGCGCATTGACGGCATCGATGCCAATTTCCGATGCGTCAATACGCGATCCTTCGATGGGCGTCCGGTAATGCGTGACGATCACGCGCTGAAACTGCTGCCACGCATCCGCAAATCGATACGCGGGCGCAGCCGCGAGCTGAGCATCGTACAAGAGCAAGATACGCTCGACAGCGGCAAAGTCCTCGTCCTTCAACACCCATCGTTCGCCGTTGAGTGCTCTGGTCACGCAGTCTTCTACGATAATCTCGGCGATCCGAAATTGCTCGATGTCGGAACCAGCTGCTGTCACGTCACGCATGAAATACGACAGATAGACGATCTGTGCGAGCCGGCCGATTTGTACCGCATCGCCTTGGCCGCTGCGCAGAACGGACAATGCGACATGACCTTCAAGCGACAGCGTTCGAATTGTATCGTTCGACATCGGCAAAAGCTGCTCCTTGGTGAGCGGCTTACGCTTCGTTCGACGGGGGGAGTTTCGAGCCATATCAGTCAGTCAAGCAACATTTGAGCAATCGGTACAGCAACATCAACGGGGGGGTCGTTTCATCATTTTGAAGAAGCGACTAAGTAACAGCCGCCGCGGTGGTCTGTCTTGCGGTACCCTCCATCACACCATCGACGCGGTAACCGCCTTGCTGCGGTGACTTTCTCCAACGTCCTCTCTCCTCACCTTCTGCTGAACGGCCGTCGGCTTATGAGGCCGCGCCGAGGCTGGCCGAGATTTCCGCTGCTCATGAGCGCCACGGTCGTCGCGAGCAAATGCCGCGATTGGATCTGAAGGCGGCTGGTTCGAAGGACGTCCTTGGGATCGCGACGAAGATGCTTGCTGCTTCGATCCTGTTACAAGTGCCGTTTTAGCGCGCGCACTCTTGTGCCCCGCCTCCAAACTCTTCAATTCGCCTGGACTCACCCAGGTCTCGCTATACTCAGCGAACGCCGCCGTGGTGAAGAACACCACCAGACTTCCGATTACTACGTTGCGCATCAACGGAATCCATATCTGAAAGAGGGACGCAGACTCGACAACTGCCGCGTCCGGAGCACCTAAACGAGGCACATCAAAATAGAAATCGAGGCGTTACTTCGTGAGACGCACCACGTAGTAGCCAGCGACCTGTGCGTTTGCCGACAGGCTGTAGTTCGGCGCAACCGAGACCGATGCACCCTGGAGCACCGACTGGTAAGTTACGGTGCCGCCCGACACGTTCGCGTATTCGATAACCGGTGGGTTTTGGGTGGGTTTGACATTCGTCGTAAAGTTCAGAGCCAACGTCGAGGATGCCATTGAGCGGAGATCGCCTGAGGACTTCACCTCGTAGGTGTAGTCTGCCGTCACTCCAGCGGGCGTCGGATTCGGCTTCCCAAGGCACACCGTGAAATCACCGGTAATGCCGTTAGACGGCGTCTTGATTGTCAGCGTCGCAATGCCGTCGTCGGTCGTCAGATTCATATTCACGTTCGCGACGACGCTGCTGTTTGTGAGCGTCAGCTTTTTGTAGTCAGCCGGGCAGGAAAACGCGGCGTCCGTATTCGACGCGGTTTGCGAGGTCGAACCCGTCGAACTTCCCGACGTCGCGCCGCCGCTGCTTCCATCACCGCCGCCACACGCCGCCAGCAGAACCGCCGAGCCCATTAGACCAACCAGTACCAGCTTCTTCATTTTTTCTCTCAATTGTTAAAGATAACTAATAAAATAAAAAACACCCCACCTGTATGACTTGACCCAAGCCACTCGGTGTAGTTTCTGCATAAAAAGGCACGGAGACACTGCTTACCGCGCAAAACATCTAGACCCGGAGGGGAGCCTAGATGCGGCCAATCAAACTCGAAATATCAATCGAAAACCGGCCGCCGCTTCCGCTTCACGATAATTCGTGGCTCGGTAGTAGGAACAGGCGTCCGCTCGGGTGTGGGCGGCTCGACGGATGCCTGTCGCACTTTTTCCATCGCGCGACGCTTACGGTTCAACCACGGGTGACGTGGCGGAAGCCGGACCGGTTGCGTGACGTTCGACACATTCGATTCATCCAACCGCCTGTCTTCCATTACAGGAGCCCCCCCACTTAAAACTGCGAAGTCAGCTGGAATCCAATCGTGACGCGTGCAGTCGGAAAGCCGGATGGCTTATAAACAGGCGTGCCCGCAAACAGGTCATACGCGTAGGCACCATAGCGCGTCGCGATGCTTCCCTTCACGCCGATGACAGCACCGGCCAACTGCGTACCAACGAGCACAATCGGCTGGGGCCCCCATACGCGGCCATAGTCGAGACCCGCATACGCCGCTTGCCCCGTCTGGCCGATCGGCATTTGTAGCTCGTTACGCCAATAGAACCCGCGCGCCGCCGCCAGCATCGTTTCCCCGTCGAAGCCACGCACGGTGTATCGGCTGCCGATCGTCAGGTCATCGAGGTAGTACAGCGTATCTCCCGTGTACTGGCCGTGAAACGTGCCGACATAACGAAACGGCTGCTTGCCGATCGCGAACGGCACCGACAGGTTCGCGTCGAGTACGGCCATCTTGAAGCGATAAGTCGGGCCGCTCGTCGCCAGTGTGTCGTCCTGCGCGCCGAATCCGCCGACACCCTGGCGATACGCGAGCGAGCCGTCGAATTGCGCGCCGTCGAAGTAGTGCCGGTCGGTCAGGCCGAGTTCCACAATCGTGTTGTTGCGGCGCTGCTGCGAGATTTCCGTATCCTCAATGAAGCTCTTGCCGAAACGGCGGGACAACCGGAAGTACCCCCCGAGCACGTCGTTCTGGCTGCGGGCCAGCACTCGAGCCAGTTTGAGATCGACCGTCTTCGAGTTGCCGCTCGCGATGAACGCCTGATTCACGCCCGCGATCTGCTGGTAGTAGGTGTTCGTGTACGCCGATAGCGTTGCCGTCCAGTAACCCCACGGAATCGAATAGAAGCCGTTCCAGCCGTGCGAGCCGAGCCGCTTGTCGCCGAACTCAAGGTCTTGGCTCACGCCAACGTTGAAGGTATCGTTCAGGCCGAGCGGGTTGTCGATGCCGACCGACAGGTTGCCTTGCAGCTTGCCGGTGGCGCGCGTGCCGGAGTTGTCGATCGATGCAACGACGGTCCACGGCTTGCCGCGCTTCACGTCGAGCACGACATCGCTTTCACCGGGCAGATCTCCCGGTACGATTTGCATCGAGACATCCTGACTCGATACGCGTTTCATTTGCTCAAGACCTTGTTCCAGGTCGCGCAGGTTCAGCACTTCGCCATCGCCGGTCGGGAATGCAGTTTTCCACGTGCCGCGCAGCTTTTCGTCGGCGAAGCGCACGTGACGAATCACACCGGGAATCAGCGATAGTTTCAGCGTGCCAGCCGACAGGTCTTGCTCGGGGACAAGCACGCGAGTCGTAACGTAGCCGCGCGCCAGAATCGCTTGTGATAGCCCTTTGACAAGCACGTCAACGCCTTGCTTGCCGACGCATTTCCCGGCGTAGTGGCTCAGCCATTCGCGGGCGAACGCGAAGCGATCCAACGGTAACGCGGACGCGCCCTGTGCCTTCGTTGTGTCGGGCAAAGAGTTAGGTACGTCGAGCGTAAAGCGATCGATACGAAAGCATGGTGTTTCCGTCGGCAGCGCCGGATACGCTTCGACCTTCGGCACGTCGGAGCGCACGGACGGGGCACGCACGGCCGCATCGCGCTGCTGCGCATCTCGTTGCTGCTGCGCCTGCCGGTCCTGTTCCGCATTGGCGCGCGCGGCTGCGGCTTGGTCGGCAGGGGACGGTACCTGCTGTGTATATCCTGTCAATGGCACGAGGGAGGCAATCGACAGTAGGACGGCGGACGAACGAATTCTCATTCGGATGCGTGTGTTGAAGTTGTTTTAAGGCTTGGGGGCAAGGTGACCGGGAATCCAGACCCATTCCGTACCTGTCCATTTCCAGAAACCCATCACCCACGTCATCGTCGACCATGAGGGGAGAATGGGCGACATCTCTGGTTTGGCTGGCGGGCGCGCCGGCGCGTCGGGCGGCACCGTCTCGCATGCCGCAAGCGACACCATCACGACGAGCGACGCTATCGAAAATTTCCCAATCGCTATCGCCATTGCTTGTGTCGTCACGGGATAAATTTAAGAATTCGCAAATCATGCCGGAACAATTCGGCCTCCTCGGTCGGCACGCCTTGCAAAAGATTATTTAGCCCAATAGAATAAATCTTGTCGAGAATAACCCTCTTGATTCCATCTTCAACATCGGGATGCATTCCGCCGGAGAGGATAAAGAGAATTACATTCCACATCAAATTTTCGATATCTCGATCAAAACCATCCTCGAATGCGGACGACACATACCCCATAATTTGACCGTGAGGCCACCCTTGTCCAATTGCCAAGTCACGACACCCTTCGAAGTAACTCTGCAAGGCCCATGTTTTAAGGGTTTCGTATGGAACCCGTTCGTCGTGCAACATGCCACCTCCTATTTAGACGGCTTCAACACGCCATTGCTGTCCATGACGTTAATTTTAATATTCGGGTATTTGTTTTGAAATTGCTGAATCACATTTGAACAGCTTGTGCATGGCGGCCGCTCCGTGAAAAGATTAATCACCCCACTAACTGACGTATTGTCGCCGAGTTGAGCGGCGACGTTGTTCAATATTTTCGCTTCCGAGTCTACATTCCGCAGCAGCGGATATCCGTTTGGCAAAGGAACAACCGTGCTAGAGAAAATATCAGGTCCTATCCCAACAAACCCAAGTGCCCGTTGCTCGGCGGTTGGATTGGTGATTTGACTAGACGCAGCCATCTCTGACTGAACCCCAGGAAGGCTAATCTGCGCAACCCCCATATTTCCCATTGTTCTAGGAGTACCGGTCAGCGATGCGCGCAAATCAGCAACTTGCTGCATCAGGTCGTACTTGATCCCAGCTTGAATCGACTCAACCGATTGCGGTACGCCCTTCGCCGCTGCCTGTGCAGCCGCATTATTCGCAGCCACGCTACCGACTGCCGCGCCGAGACCCAAGCCTGCGTAAGTCAACGCAGCGCCGCCCGGACTCATCCCCAAACTCTGCAATGCCAGTTCGCCATAGGTTGGCGTCGGGTTACCGTTCACAAGCTGCGTAAAGCCTGCCTTTGCGTAATCGAAACTCACGCCAGCTACTGCCGCCCCAGCGATACAAGCAACGAGCGTATAGCAGCCACCTGTTGCAGCGCCGATTCCCGCTGCGGTACTTCCGACACCCTGCACAGCACCGACAAGACGATTGGAAATCTGATTCCGATCATAGGCATCGGACAGTGAATCGAGCTTGCCGTACCCATCGAACGCACCGGCCTTCTTCAGTACCCCTTGCTCGTAGGTGAACTGCGCGCCGTCATTCTGCATCTTTTGCAGCACGGCCTTGTTCGGATCGCTGTCCGGGATGTTGTCTGCACAATGCACAAGCGAGCACTCCGCTGCGGCAAGGCGGTATTGCTCTTGGGGCGACTGATTTTTCTGAAGCTGTTGGAGTTTTTGCGCTTCGCTTTCGTGCAATTGACGGTTGTAAAGCTCATTGTTCGCCGCCGTGCCTGCTCCCGCGAGCATCCCCGATGAACCACCACCGGCCAACGCGCCGCCCGCCGCACCGCCTGCTGTCGCAACGACCTCGTTCAGTGCCTTGCGTGCAGCCGACTGCGCATCCAGCGGCAACTGGCTTACCACCTGATCGATAATTGGCTGCGCCAGCGACTGCAACGCATCGCCCGCGAGCGAACCCGCCACCGCGCCGCCGATGTTGCCACCCGACAGCGCTGCGCCGATCGCCGCCACCGCCGCATGCAGCGCGTCGCGTCCCGCGCCGCCTTCACCGAACAACGCCTTCATTTGCGGGCTGCTGTTCTCAAGCTGCGTTGCCGCTTCAGCGACCGCGAAGGTCGCCGCCTTGCCGAACGCCTGCGCGAACGCCAGATCGTTCTGTGTCTGCTGCAAGTTGAACGTGTTCTTAACGGTCTGGTTCGCGTTCGCGGTATCGCGCGACAAGCCTGCAGTGCTGTCGGTGCCATTCTGTTGATCGGACTTGACGGTAATCGTCCCCGGACTCACCGCTGCCTTCGTCACGCCGCTCGCGTTATCACCCGTATGCGCGAAGCTCGGACCGCTCGAAGTCGAGAAGCCTTCCGACGATGCCGAGTATGACATCGAATTCTGGATGTCCTTGAACCCGAGGCTACCCGTCGTCAGCGTATTGCTTTCGGCAGGGGCTGCGCTCGCGATCTGCGCGCCGTTGAGCTGCGTATGGTTCGCCACGTTCACGTCGAACCCGCCTTTGCCGGCAACGATCCCGGTCTGCTGATTGACCGAAGCATAGTTCGCATCGATGCCGGTGTGTCCAATCGACACTTCGGCACCGCCACCGTAGCCGAACGTAAAGCTACCGCTCGCACCCGCACTATGCTGGTTGCTCGCGTAATTCGACGTATCCTGAACGCTCGTCATCGTGAGATTGCCACCCACGTCAGCCCTCACCTTGTCGCCTGACACTTGCGCGCCCGTCAGCGTTGTGTCGCCGCCCGATTTCATCGTCAGCGTGTTGCCCGCCGCGATGGTCGTGTTGGTCTGCGTCACGGCGCTGCCATTTCCTTGGCCGTGCGAGTTCGTGCCGTTCGCAAAAATACTGATCCCGGTCTGCTTGCCGACGCCGATTCCGACGCCCGCGTTCCAGCCCGACGAACTGTTCGAACTCGTGTCATGCTCGGTGCTCTGCGCGCTTTGCAGCGTGATCGCATTGTTCGCATCCAGCGACACGTTCTTACCCAACACGTTCGCACCGGTCATCGTGATATCGCCGGCTCCTGGTTGTGCGTTGCCGTTCGCGTCGGGCGTGCCCGTCGCGGTCACATGCACGTTGCCGTTGCCGATGAGCGACGAATTCTTGGCCTGTGTGATGGATGTCGTCTCGTTGCTGCTGCTGTGGCTCGATCCGATGCTCAATTGAACCTGAACGCCGTTCGCGGCTTCGCGGACGTTGCCGTTCGACAGGGCAGTGGCCGCATTCTTCAATCCATCACGGCTCTGATAAGCCTGCTCGGCTGCCGCTACACCTTGCACTGCTGCCAAACGTGAATCGCCAGACTGCACGCCCTGACGAACCGTGCTCGCCATCGACTGAGCAAGGCCCACCACACCGCCGTTCACGCCGACGCTTAAGCCCGATTGGCTGAAGTGCTGCGACTGCGCGTCGTTGTACGTGTCATAGGCCGAATTCACAACAACGTTCTGGCCGGTCACGTCGAGATTTTGACCGGCGACTACGGTACTGCCGGTGATGGTCGCGTCCTTGCCCGCGCTGATCGACACATTGCCGGACGATGCGCCGACGACGCTTGCGTTGTTCGTCACCTGCTTGGATTGGTCCGCCTGGCCCATCGAGCGGCTACCGAAGGTCACGGACAGCCCGCCATTGGTCAGCAAGCCGCTTTCCTTCTTGTCGTAATACGACGACGATTGCACCGTGTCCTGCGACGTGGTGATATTCACGTTACGCGCCGCATCAAGGCTTACGTCGTTCGTGCCGACGATGTTGCTTCCCGTCACGTTGATATCCCGGCCACTTTCGACCGTAATCCCATCCGCCGAGATTGTGCTGCCCTTGCTATACGTTGCGGTCTGGTCTGTGCCGCTTGCGACCTTCACGCCGCTTACTACGTTGCTATGGCTATGCGTTTCGTGCGATTCGATCGTATGCGTTTCGGTCGCCGCACCGACATTCACGTCCCCCTTCGCCAGCAGGTTTGCATTGCCCTTGTCGAGGTTGATGGTACTGCCGCTGATCGTGATGTCCTTGCCCGACGCAAGCGTTATGGTGTCTCCGCCCTTAAGCATCGCTCCGGTAAGCGCCTGATCCGATGTGTGCAGTGTCTCGGCGTAACTGCCGTGACTATCACTACCCGAACTGTTGCTGTTCACCGTCGAGGTTGCACTTGCAGCGCCAAGCGTAACGGTACCCTTGGCCGCGATCGTGCCCCCCTGACCGAGATCGATCTGCGCACCTCTCGCAGTAACGTCCCCGCCGACGCCGATACTCGATTGCCCTCCGACCTTCACCGAGCTGCCAACTACGTTGTTGATGTCCGTATTCGACACACCGTTCGCGCGCTGCACGATCTTGTGTTCGCCAGTCTGCACCGCACCCAGATTCCAATCGCCCCCGACATTCATACCGAGATTGCCACCAACCGACAGGTTGCCCGCGTTCTGCTGGAAGTTGCCGCCCGTCTTGATCGCCGCATCCCCCGTCACGTCGAGTTGGGCGGTCGGTCCGAGTGTCGTCGTGATGCTTGTTGCGCCGTCGCGGCTGACCCGCTTGTCGGTCTTCACTGCGGTATCGAGAATCAGGTCGCCGCCTGCATTCAGGTTCAGGCTGCCAGCCTTGACCTTAGCTGAAGTCAAATCGACATTGCCCGTCGTCGTCAACGACATGAGCCCGCCGCTCTGCAGCGCACCGAATGCGTTGTCGATCTGCTTGCCCTGGATCGACAGCGCGTTGTCCGCCTTCACCGTGCCGCTGTTCGTGAAGTTCTGTGCGTCCTTCAGATCGAGGTCAGTCGCGGTAATCAGCGGACCGTTGACGTTCTGCTGATTGGCCTTCGCGAGATACACGACCGGCACCAGCACCGACTGCCCGTCAACAACGCGTGTCTCCATCATGATCACGTTGCTCGTGAGCTGCGACACCTGCTCCGCCGACAGGCTCGCGCCCAGAGGCAGGTTGAGCGACTTCTCGAGCGAAGCCCCTGCCGCCATCAGCGACTGGTACATCGACTGCAGATCCGTGTACGGACCGAGCACCGCACGGCCGGTCAGCGACGTGACCTGATTACGGACCAACTGCTGCTCATAGAAGCCGTCGCCCAGGCGCTTCGGAATGTGAGTAAGGTCAACGCCGATCTGACTGAAGAAATAGTCGCTCGAGATGAAATTCCTCTGGTTCGTGAACGCCGGATTCGTCTCGATCACGTAGCTCGCGTTCGGCGACGGGTTCGGTTTGAACAAGCCACCCTGCGGGATCGTCAGGTTGTTCAGCACGTTCGATGCGGTCGCACTCGCGATGACCGGATCGACCGTGGTCACACCACCGTGCACTGCTGAGGCGCCCGACTTCGTGCCGGTAGCGCTGCCGCTCAGTCCACCGATCGTCAGGCCGGGTACGGCTTGCCCGGGCAGCAAGCCCAGCGACGGGATCGACGCGTTGCCCGCCGTGTTGTTAATGCTCACGCCGGTTCCGGAAATCGTCCCGTTCGAACCCAAGGTCGAATCGTAGCTCGGCAGCGAGTACTGCTTGACCGATGCCGGCGCCGCCTGCGTATAGCCGCCCGGACGGCTCGTCACGAACGGCGCATTGCCGAACGGCAACTGCCAGTTGTATTCGCTGTTGTCGTAGTTGTTGTAGTGATACTGCCCGGAGTACGACACCGTCACGCTCGGGGCCTGTTGTCCGGTGGCAGCCCACCCGTTGGCATCGTAGCTCTTCGGCATCTGGACATTGCCAACGGCCGTGATGCTGCTCCAGTAGTTTTGCAGGCTGGCGACCGTTGATGCATTGATACTGCCGCCCGACACGATTTGAGCAGCCGGGCTGATGCTGGTCACGGTCGTCGCGGTCGCGCTATCCGCGTAGTAGGTCGTGTATTGATACGTACTGTTCCACTGACCGCCGTGGGGCGGATCGGTATACACGCCGCCGATGCTCGTCGGGTCCTTGACACCGACCTGCCCCGTTTGGCCCTTGATCGGTACGCCGAACTGCGCCAGCGTCGCGGGATCGACCGAGCCCGTCGAAGTCGTCATCACGCGACGCGTGTTCGTGATCTTGTCGGCATGCAATTCCATGCCGCCGCCGGACTGGATCAACGCCGACGAATTGTTGATCAGGGCCGCATTCGTGTAGTTGCCGCTGGCGTCCTTGCCACCGGCCAGTACGACCTTGCCCATACCGAAGATGGCCGTCGTCGCCATCGTGTCGGTCGCCGTCGTATCGTCGCGGTTCTCAATGTCATTCGCGAGAATTTCAAGCGTGCCGTTGCTGTCCGACGCGCCAATCAGCGCCGTCGGTCCGAGGTTCGATACCGTGCCCGTTGCATTGAGCGACACGCTACCGCCGACGATCGCACCAGTGTTGGTCAGATTGCCCGATTGCGTATGCAGCAACCCGCCTGCTGACAGTGCGCCCGAGTTGACGATATTGCCTGCATTGACGTTCAGGTTGTTGACCGATTGCACGTTGCCGCTATTGTTGAACGTGCCGGGCAACGTGAACGCAAGATCGTGACCGACGTTGAACTGATAGTCGGGCGTCACCGAGAAATCGCCCTGCAGGTTCACGTTGGCATCGTGGGCCGCGCTGTATGTGCCGCCGCCCTGCAGCGTCGGAGCCGTTACCGTCAGGTCATGCGTGGAGCTGATCTGCCCGTTCGTGTTCGTGACCGTGCCGGTCGTCGTCACGTCCACATCGCCACTCGAATTCGCGACGTTGCCGATCTGCCCGCCGCTGTTGTCCAGGGTCGTCCCTTGAACGTGGAGGTTTGCGCCGCTCAGTTGGCCGCCCTGCGTGTTGGAAATCGATACTGCGCTGACCGTCACGTCGCCGTTACCGGTGATCGCGCCCATGCCCGTGACGCCGCCCGCGTGACTGTTGGTGATCTGGCTGCCGCCCTGCACGGTCATCTTGCCGGCGCCGAGGTCAGCAATCGAGCCATCAGCATTGTTGATCGATGCCGACTGGATGCTGAGCGTGCTCGCATCGCCCGCCGCCGTCTGGCCGGCCTGAATGTGTCCGCCCTGGTTCACCAGCGCGCCGCCGTTCGTCAACGACAGGGATGCGCCTGCACGGACCAGCCCTTGCGCGTTGTTCACGTCGCCCGCGATCGTGCCGGTGATGCTGCCCTGTGCGGCGAGGATACCGCCCGAGTTGTCCCAGGTGCTCGCGTCAACCACCGCTTGGCCCTTGGTGACGATGGTGCCGCCTGCATTGTTCAGCGCGCTAGCGCCGTTGCCGGGCTTGACCGTCAGCGTGCCCGTGCCGGCATGCGTGATCGTGCCGCCCGCATTGTTCAGTTGGGCCGGAGCAAGCGTGAGGTCCGTGCTATTCGTCTGAATCACGCCGCCCGCGGAGTTGTCCAGCGTGCCGCTCACATTGACGCCGATCGCCGACGATCCAAACTGCGTGATCGTCCCCCCATGGTTCGTCAGGTTCGGCGTGGTCAGCGCCATCTGGTTCGCTTCGAGCGTTCCCCCGCTGTTGTCGAGCGTCGAATCGGCGGTCACCGACAAGTTCGGCGCGACAATCGTTCCGCCCTGATTGGTCATCGAGCTGGTATGGATGGTCGCATTCATGCTCGCGCCGATCTGTCCGCCGTCATTCGTCAGCGTGCCGCTGGTGATGCCCAGGTCCGTATTGGACAGCAGCTTACCGTTGGTGTTGTTCAACACGCCACCAACCGCAGCGGTCAACCCGGCCTGGGCATTGATCGAACCCGACGTGTTGTTCAGCGAACCGCTTTGTGCCGTGATATGTCCATTGCTGGCGATCTTGCCGCCGATGTTCGACACCGAGCCCGATCCATTGCCGAGCGTCAACGTACCGGTGCCGGCGTGCGTGATCGTACCGCCGTCGTTCACAAGTGCCGCGGGCGCGAGCTTCAGATCGGTGCTGTTGGTCTGAAGCGTGCCGCCGCTCGAGTTGTCGAGCGTACCCGCGACATTGACGGCCATCGTGCCGGTCCCGGTCTGCGTGATCGTGCCGCCGTGGTTCACCACGTTGGTTGCGGTCAACGAAACCTGATCCGCCTGCACGGTACCGGAACTGTTGTCGAGCGTGGTGCCGCTCAACGCAGCCGTCTGGCCGACGATGCTGCCGCCGCTATTGGCGAGGTGCGTGCCGGCATCGACCGTCACGCCCTGGGCAGCTTGAAGCGCTCCGCCGCTGTTGTCGACCGATTGCCCGGAAACATGAAGATTGGTATTGGATGTAATCGTGGCGTGGTTCGCAATATTGCCGCCTTGGACGGTCACATCGCCGTTGCCGCCGATCACACCGCCTTGCGCACCGTTTGCGGTCGTGCCTGCCACGTTCGTGAGCTGGCCGGTTGCCGTCAGCACCATTCCATCGGTATTGAGCGATGTAATGCGGCCGGCCGTATTGTCGATCGTTACACCGTCGACAGTCGCATGGCCGGCGCTCTGGATCGTGCCCTGGTTGTTCGCGACACTACCGCCGCGCAGCGCCATCGTGCTTTCCGACACGAGCACACCGGCCTGGTTGGCGATCTGCCCGGCGGCCGTCACGGACAACGGTCCTTGCGACGACACCGTGCCGCCTTGGTTCGATACGTTGCCGCCCGTCAGCGTCGTACTACCACCGCTCGTCAGGCTACCGTGATCGTTGATGACCGTGCCTGCGGCGTTGGCCGTCACCACCCCTTGCGCACTCGTCGTCGCGTTCGAGAGATTCACGTCGCCGCCCGTCGCGTTCAGCGACAGGTTGCCGTTCGCAGCCGTCGTGCTGTCGGCGAGGTTCACGCCGTAGCCGGTCGCCGATACATTGCCGCCCGCGACATTCTTGCCGGTCGCGTTCAACTGGCCCGTGGTCGTGACTTGGAGATCGCCGGCTTGCGTGACGGTACCGTCACTGTTCACGCCCGCGCCAAGCAGGCCCGTCGAATTCAGCGAACCCGCCGTCACGCCCACGTTGTGTTGCGCGGCGACTGTTCCGGTATTCGTCACATCGGCGCCGGTATTCAGCGAGACCGACTGCTGGCCATAGGTCGTGCCACTGTTCTCGATTCCACCCGCGGCGGATACCGCGACGTTGCCGACCGAACTGATCTTGCCCGACTGCACCAACCTACCATCTGTGGTCAACGTCAGGCCCATCGCATCGGCCGCGATCGTCCCTGCGTTCCGGACCCCGACGCCCCCCTCGGTTCCCACCAGAAAAATTCGATTACTGTACATACCGCCCAATTGACCCACGTCAATTGCAACGGCAGGGGCTGCACCATCCCCCTGAATTCGAGTCGCCTGGAGCGTGTCGTGACTGACCTGATTCGCGCCAGCGATCACGTTCAGGTTCGAGGCATAGATGGCTGCATTCGCCTGTACGGCTCTGGAAATGAGGTCGACCTGATCCACATTCGTGGCGTTCAGGCCTGCGCCTTGTACCGTGATGAGGCCGCGTGTCACACTGAAACTACCCAGCGACCCGTCCGCATTCAGGTTTGGCGTGCCAGTCGTCAGGATTGCTCTCGAGGTGTTGATAAAGCCACCGCCATCGACCACCAATCCCGACGGATTGGAAATGATCATCTCGGCGCGTTGGCCGGCGATCTCGACAAAACCTTTCAGTTGTGAAGGGTTGTTGCTATTGACCTGGTTGATGATGATCTTGGCCGAACCGTTCGGGCTAAGGTTCGGGTTGCCGTTGATGTACCCCGCCTGCTGCGTGTTCGTCAGCGTGGGTGAGTTATTGACGATAACGCCGACTTTGGGCACATCGAACTGCGAATAGGTGTTCAGCGACACACCCGCGCCGCTAGGCTTCGTAATGTTGACTTGCTGAAGACCGTTTTGCGTCTGGATGACTGACGGTGCGTTGGCACCAGCGCCCACGACCTGAGCGCTCGCCCACATCGGTGTAACGCCGGCCGCAATCAGCACCGCGAACGCGGCATGACGCAAGGCGAAGCTCGCCAAAGCGCTCAATGCGCGATTGGCAACGGAGCGCGGTGCCTCTCCCTCGCTGACTTTCCCCGTTGCATGAGCGGTCTCCTCGACCGCTACCAGCATGCCGCGCACGCGGCTGAACACCAGACGATATTGGTTCTTATTCATGGATACGGCAACGCTTTTTTAGACGTCAAGCAGATGGATCGGAACGCCTTGCACAAGTACAGGGACGCTCTCTAACGTCGAACGCAACGCTGCCGAAGATTCTCAATTTTTCTTAACTTGAGATTGCGGTGGAATAGCGGCCCCTCACGCCGCAATCTACCGAAACGCCTTCCCGCGCACTGTCAGGGATTGCAAGACGCAAACGAATACCGGACGAGCGATGACTGTGCGCTTGCCGCTAATGCTGTCGGGTCGGTTCGGATCAAATTCGCTCAGTTAATAGATACTTCGACTCGCCTAAACATTTTCCTCAACCACAAATAGCCATAAGCTTAACAACACCCCGATCCACCATGGATTGATCGAAGAAAAAGCGCTCGGCCTTCGTGGCTGACCAGGTAGGGCGTCATATGTCACGCCCCTCGCGCCGCTATGCATCCACACGATAAAGCGCGGATCAGCAACACCATTCCTAAGTGCCGGAATTTGCGCATAGCAGCAACGCGCGATGCTCAAAAAAACTTGCACCAATCATTCACATTATGACGATGAGATCATTTTTTATTTAACAATTCCCCTCTTACCTAAAAAATTTTCACCAAAACAATGTGACAAAGTTCCCTCGCATATCAGGACGCAGTGCATCGACCGCCCATGTCGCTAATACGCAACACACTGCGAGTCGGTTGCGCAGTGTTGATGTGTCGACGCGTATCCGTGGGCGTTCCGTACACGTGGGATATTTGGGCCGTAGATCGCCTGGCGGATTCTGAAGCCGACAAGCTCGGGGGCTCGGCGCGGTGAAAGCGACACTGGCTTCCAACACCGGACAACGCACGTCACGTGACCTGGTCATCTGCGCTTGCCGGTATCAGTGCCTCCACCGCGACAATCGTCCGGAGTTGCTTCAGGTAGCCTATCAATCAAACGACACGCGGGTTACTACATCGGGCCGTGAGGTAGCTCGTAATGGCGACCCACTTCAGACTGTGGGGGCCGTAATTTTCTCGATGATCTTGGTATCGGCGAGTAACCCCCCAGTTACGCTCCTAACGCTAGAGAGCTTCGACCGCTCCGCTCTTTGGCGTGTAGGCTTGGAGGTAGCTGGAACAGATTCTCTACACCGTCACCGTACTAAACGCGGCAGATCAAGCCCACTCGATTGTCAATCAACACGTCGAAGCCTTTATATGACAGCGGCTCCGCGAGTTCCCATCCCACCGATACCGCCAGCGATACCGAAAAATTCTGTCGGCACTCCTCGGCTTCGCAGCGATCGCAATGGACGACACTGCAGCTCTTGTTTAAACCATCCCGAGAAACGAGGCAAACAGAGAGATTGCGTGACGGCCATACCGTCACACGTACCGTCACGATGTTTCTCGCGCGTTCCGCGTAAAGCCGAAAGCAACCACGACGTTCGCCCCGGCTGGCAGGCGGCAGAATAGCCGCCATCGGCACGCGGTTCGAATCCATGCAGCCTTGCCTCTAGCAAGGCGATTCGTCGTCCTGCTCCGTGAAAGGGGCAAACTCTTCGAAAATGGTCTGCGCGCGCCGGGGGTAGTACGCAGACAGTTCGCCTACGTCCACTTCGCTTCGCGTGAGCTCGAAGGTTCCGCGGACCTCGTGCATCTCGTATAGCCTTACTTCCTTGTCGCGCCCGCTCAAAGCACGCGCCACCGTGTGCATGACAGTGCTGTCGCATCTCATACCGAATACGACTTCGACCATCTCCAGCGGCGAGTCTGATGCGCCGCGCGAGCCGAGCAGACGCCACTCCTTTTCATACTGCCAATCGGGTGCTTTTCGCAAAAGAACGGCCGAGTCCACCTCTCTCCGCGCCTGTGCATTGTCTTCCAGTACCATCGCGGCAACGAGGCTCGCGCGCACATTCCGGTCTCCGCCATACACGACCTCGTGCAACTCTATGGCCCAATCAGGCGCCTGTTCGTGAGTTGGGGCCGCGTACCCGATGCACAGACCGCGGTGTTGATCGCCGTAGTGGCTCCACATCAACGGGCAGTCATGCCGGCTTGCGAGCGACAGAATTCCCTTGTTGTACTGACGCAGCAACTCGTCCTCGATGGCCCTTGTGACGACGAAAGTGTACGCATCCAGCACGTCATCGGAATACTCCGGGTCCGATGCTTGATATTGCAGCGTGTCGATCATCTTCAGCGCTGCAGCCTCGCTATGCTTCTCGATGTGCGCCATCGTTTTCGGGCCACGGTATTTGACCGCATCCGCAGCAGCGCGCATCTCCGCGTTGACGCGCCTTCGCACCATTTCCTGAACGGTACGCTCGAGCGTTCTGATATCGCAATCGGCTTCGACACATGGTCTTGTGTCGAGCGGATCGTTGAATGTGCTCGGGTCAGCATAGTAGACGCGATCGGCACACAACAGTTCGATAGTCCGATCATTGAAGTGGCGGTACTTGTACAGAACAGGCGGTCTCATCATAAATATATCGCATAATTATTGGCATGTAGCCGGCAAACGCCCAGCCAACAAACTTGCATGCCTGATCTTTTCGAATCACGCTGGCGGGAAATCGTGGGCCGCCGTTCCGAGTACTCGACAAGTTCGCCTAGCCTCGGGCCGCCCCAAGTACAAAATCAATCTGCGCAGCTGATTTCAGGCACCTACAAAGCCTCACCTCCATCAACGACAAAGGTTGGAAAAGCCAACAGCAAGAATCCGTCTTTGTCGGGTGTCCAAAAACCGTCGAGGCCGTGGGACGGATCGTCGTCGATATCGCAACGTTCATCCTCCCGCCGAATTCCGATATTGCTATCCCAGACCTCGCTGGCATGAATACTCCAATGTAAAGCAAAAATCCGTTCCATCGACTGGGTTGCGACGAGGATAGCCGCCCCGTGTCGGTCATTCGATGGCTGCAGCGCAAAGTCCGCTCTTGCCACGATCAGCGGTTGCGCCGTCGGATAATCGAGTGAGCGATTATCCAACACGACTGTCCGCCGAATGCCGAGCAAATCGCGTAATTTTTTACGATTTAGCTGAGCTGCTCAACTCCATGAAGCGAAGCGTTTGGAAACAGTCTGGCCTCGACCACGGCAGTGCGTGCCGCGGCCACATCAGCGGCGAACAGCACCACTGCCAGATCCTTCACCGCACGCGAGCAGCAGACATAAAATAACCGCCTCGTGCGGTCGAGCACCGATTCCCTCCCCTCTGCGACATTCGCTTCGTCAGTGTCGGAAAGGGGTGTATAGCCAAGATATTTGCCGTAAGAGTATTGGTTATAAGAGGCCTCTTCGTCGTCAAGTACCACGAGCACGCGCTCGAACTGCGCGCCCTTGACTCCATGATGGGTCGCGAATGGCGACTCTTCTAGGATATATCTACGATGCGCCCAGAGTTCGCCGACATTGCATCCCAGAAACGCAGCAACGTTGCCAAATCCTGCCGACCCGTCGTCGACCGGGTCATCCATGAGGTGTACGGCGAAGCGGTCGTCGAGCGCCACCAGCTCGGTGTTCCGGACGTGCCGAAGGACGTCGCGGACCGTCGCCACTGATCCGTCGGCCAGCAGCGCGGCCAGTTGCTCGATTGCTTGCTGAAGGGCGGCGAGGACAGGAGCCACTGCCTGCCCGCGCAACCGCTCTGGTTCCAGGCAGGGACTGTTTGCGCGGAGGATCGAGATGATCGTGAACTGGTCATTTGCACGCGATGCGACGATCAGCGGCAGCAGTTGCTGAACAAATGGCCGAAGCGGCCACGCTGACCCGTCGGCAATGCCTTCACTCAGGCTCTGCGGCGCGCGATCGTTTAGCGCCGAATAAAGCGCAGCAAAACCGAGCCGCCTGGCGGCCATGCGATGCACAAGCACCAGCAACCGAACATCGCCGTCACGCATGTCGCTGGTCCACAGATCGTCGCCGGTCTGCGCGGCCAGCCATGCCCGTACGGCACCGAGCCGTGCAGTCCTATGATCATCGCTTGGCAGGATGAATACGTTGACAGTGCCGACCACGGGCTGCTCCTGTCCATCAACGGTCACAGTGCGTCCACGGGTCTGGACTAGACCGTCGCCCGCCGCACGCACCGCGTTGACCACGCTCAGGACCGAGGTCGGGCAGCGAAAGTTCTCCGGCTTGGTTATCTCGGCCCAGCCGGGTAGCGGCTCGATCGCACCAGTTCCGTGTCCGTAGATCTTCTGCATCGGATCGCCGAAAAAGCCGACGCAGAGGGGCTGCTCGCCAGCGATCTGCCGAAGCGCTTCGATAACAACAGGCTGAGTGTCCTGACTCTCGTCGACAAAAATATAGGGAAACCGCCGCGCCACAATCTCGCGCAGCAAGGGATGGTTCTCAATGCACGCCGGGGTCAACTTGAGGATGTCGTCATGGCCGAGAATGCCTTCCGCGTAACGGCTGCCCGTTCCGTAGATGAACTTCTCGACCCGACCGACCGCCTCGAGCTCGGCTTCGAGACCGGCTATCTCCTGCTCCAGCTTCGCCCTGGTCGCGGCCCGTGTACCAGGTCTGTCGCAATGGACGCGCTTCTCGGCGATCTTCTCCTCAATACGGCCGATGACCCAGACAGCGATGTCTGACTGGAACGCGCGAACGACCGACCACAGGAAGCTGTGGATGGTCGAAATATGAAATAGCGGGCTTATGCCAACGTCGGCGGAAATCTCGCCGACCGCAACTTCCGTGTAAGTGATGCAGGCGATCTGCTGACCCGCGCGCCGCAGCGCCTTTCCGCGCGCCTCGCCAAGATGCGCGAGCGCTTTGATCAGCGATGTGGTCTTTCCCGATCCTGCGCCTGCCACCATCACGAACGAGCGCGGAGGCACCTGAGCGAGACAATCGCGGACATCGATGTCGGCCTGAGTGTCCGGGCTGCCGATGCGGCTCGTCATGCTACCACCGCGGCGATGACGGGATCACCAGCCGGCTGCCCCTCCTGATCGCCGTCATCAGGCTCGACCGGCGGGGCAATCTCGCCCTCGAGCCAGCGCAGCCCTTCGGCGATATAGGTCGGTACCGACCATTGCGTCGGATCCTCGGCCAACAGAGCCAGGGCGAAATCGGTCTTGCTGAAGCTCTTCGCCTGGACCCGCCGATGGATGCGACGGGTTAGCTCAGTCAGATTCTTGTTGTCGGGTCGGGCGATGCGAAGCTGCAGAGGCTTGCGCGCGATATCCTGGCACCAGGCGAGGTTCTCGAGTGCGAATGCCTCTTCGAGCGTGCGACCGGCCAAAGTTTGTGTCTCACCTGCCCATGTCACATTGGTGCGGCACTGATAGGCGACGCGCACGATTGCCTCGCTGTTCGCGCTCCGTGCCTGCGTCTTCTGGTCGTCTGTAGCATCCCAAAGCATGGCCACGGTGTCGCATTTCGGCAGCCATTGCAGCAGGGTCTGGTTCGAGGTCACAGCGCCGGGATGACCCGCGATGCATACCTTGCCGGGCCTGCCTTCTGCTGCGGCACCGGCTTCAGCAGCTTCGTCGTCCTCATCTTCCTCCTCGGGCTCAGCCCCCTCGTCGCCAGCCTGCGCCTGTGCCGCGGTATCCGCTCGGTTCTCTAAAGCGCCAGCAACGGGCGCCGGGGACCCGAAGACGCTGTCCAGGTCCGTGATGATGAGGGTCGTGAGACCGAGGAACTCGATCAGTGCCTTAAAGCGATGGCCGAAGGCGCCGCCTATCTCGAGAACAGTCAGGTATGTCGACTGCAGGCGTGGCGCCGCATTGGCGATCATCTGCGGCAGCAGCAGCCGTTCAACATTGCCTTCCACAAGCACCGCCCCATCTGCGAAGAACAGGTCGCAGTGGGTGAGCTTTAGATAGCGCTCGAGGAAAGTCCGGACATCGTGGTCGGTTGCGTCGTAGAACACCGACATGTTCAGCACGGCCGAGGTCGAGACATGCTCGGCGCGGCTGCGGCGGAAATAGCGAATTGGCCGGAAACCGCGCTCGTACAGAATGTGAGTTGAATGGGTCGTGACGACGACCTGGCTTGTATAGTGTGTTCGATCCTCCGCGCCCAAGGCGAGAATGGACATCACCTTGCGGATGAAGGCCTGTTGAAGCTGGGCGTGCAAATGGGCTTCAGGCTCCTCGATGAAGATGAGATGCACAGGCGGCCTGTTATCCTCGATCGCAAGCCATTGAGCATGAAGGTCAAGGAGTTCGACCACCATGAAGATCAGGTTCTTGAAGCCAAGACCGTTGTAGCTGTCGGGCAGTGTCGGCGGCTCCGGTGCGCCGTCGTCCGGGCCGAGCGCATAATGCACCCGCGCGCCGTGCGGGCTGCTCATGATGGATGCGGGATCGAGCGCCGAGCGAATCACGAGCCGCGGATTGCTGAGACCGGGATAACCGAGTTGCGCCAGACGCTGCAGGGTCGGCTCGAACACCCGCTCAAGATGCTCGTTCAGCGAAACCTCAGACTCGGCAAGCGCCCGCAGCGCCACAAGATCCTCGCCCTTCTGCTCGAGGTTGCGTTCGTAGAAGCGGCTCAGCACGCGCGAGAGGGTCTCCGCCCGCGCGCTGCCCGGCGCGTCAGCAAGATGCCGCTGCGCATGCAGGAAGTCGATGCGCAGCAGACCATTGAGAATGTCGCGCCCGCTGCGATCACGCCCGGTCAGGGGCACGGGGGCATAATCCTGCTGTGCGACCATGTTCGCGTCGAACCGGGTGGGGTCGAGCACGTAGTGGCGAAGCTCATATTCGTCGTTCAACCGGTCGCGCAGATAGTCCTGCAAATTGTGCGGCGAGGGATCAAATTCAAGGCCCTCTCCGCCGGCAACAGCCTCGAGTGCGCGTCGACGCGCCTCGGCGTACCGCGCGCGGGTCGCCTCGGAATCGATGGGTGCGAACACCACCCTCATCCCCACCAGCGAACCTTCCCATGCCAGGCTGGGCAGCAGATCAACCACCCGGTGGATGTCGTCAGCATTGATCTCCAGCCAGATATCGGCCTCGATCGTGGGCAGGAGCGCATCGGCATCGCCTTCGCCGTACGCAACGATCTGCGGCCACTGATCGGCGCTGAAATCATGGACGCTGAACTTTCCCCGCTCAGTGAAGAGCTGCAGCGCATGGCCAACGGACGTCTTTCCGCTGTTATTCGCGCCGACGAAAATTGAGATATCCGAAGCGAGATCAATTACGACGTTGCGCAGGCGTCGAAAATTGCGCAAGGCTAGCTTTTTTAGGTGCATCCTACCCCCGGGGTTAATCGCGCACTACGTTTTCTTCTTGCGGAAGACCTCATAGTATCTATGAAAGCACGAATTTACGAGTAAGTGCGCATCTGTTTTTTTAAGTGCCATTTCTGGCACCTAGACGCCCGCCATCCGGCGACCTCCACAAAAAGCAGAGGAGATTCAGACTTGCAATTTTCAGTCCCACTGCAGACACTTGATCATTCGACTATGAACAGCTACTCATCGACAAGTGCCGTATAGCGCCTTGAAATATCGCTCTCCACGTGAGTTCAGGTGAACCATGGTCAGGGAGGGAGTCTGATGCAACCCGATGTGGTACTTCGTCTTCGGCTCAGAACCATGGCCGAAGGAGGACGAAAGGGGCCGGTATTCGTAAATCCGGGTACGCACTTCGGTTGCCCCCTGGTCATCGAGGGTCGGCACTTCGATTGTCGCTGGTTGCTGAAAGGTCGACTTCTCGAACTTGGTCACGAATACGATGTACCTGTAAAGTTTCCGTCCTTCGCCCTGGTTACCCCACTTCTGGCTGTCGGCAAGGAAATGTAGATGTGGGAGGGCAAGGTCTTCGCAGATGGCGTCATTACGGACATCTGTCGAACACCTGATCGCAATATTGGCGAGTTTGTTCTAGCGCGTGTCCGGAGATACAGGGGCAAGTCCAGCTATATCGATCTCAAACACAACTCTCCGAGTCAACACCGGCCGACTAGAGTGATAATTATGCAAAGTCTCCGAGAGTCCGAAGGAAGTTACTTGTGTCAGCGCTGCCAGTTCCTTCTGCCGGATCGCCACTGTGCGCGCGACCGTCGAATTTGAGCGTTTTTTCCTATGTCTTGTTCTCCAGCTTGTTTAATCCGCATCGCCATCGCCACTATCGAGCGCCGATAGCTATCGAGCGAGTGACGATTCCGTACGTAGCGATATGCCCAGATGAATGAACCAGCAAGGAAAATAGCCCACATAACCTTGATCAATATATCGGTAGACGTAATACCGTGGTCGTTGACGTAGCGGCCAACCCACGCGGCATCGAATTGATTTTTTAATAGTAATGTGGCCACGACAGAAATTACCGTACCAACAAACTCCGCACCCGGGAGCGACGTAATCCACGCGACATTTTCGATCTTGCAGCCAAGATAGTGCTCAGCGCGGATAAGACTGTCGCATGAGTAACCGATCAACCCTCGCGCGTTACCGACTGGACGTGGTATTGGGCAGCTCAAAGACCGCACATAACGTCGATCGCAGCGCCGAGCGCCTAGCTCGGCTGGCTGCGCCGGCACTTCCGCGGGCTGCGACGCGACGGGAGGGGCCCGGACTGGCAGCCGGTGTCGCGCGAGCTCGCGGCGGCGCCGGCGGACATGGGCTGGGCGCGCGCAGCACCGTGCACAGGGCTATACGGCGCAGCCATCATGATGGGCATGCCGGCTGCGCCGGTCGGTGCGCGCGGCCGCGAAGAAGCGTTGCTCGAGCAGGCATTGTCGCGTGCGCTCCCCACCGAGCCGCGTCCCCGACGGCGACGCATGTTGCAAAACGGCCAATGGCACTCAAGCCAAAATGGGGCACAATGTAGCTACAACAAGGTTTGGGGCATGTGATGGCCAACAGCCGGCCGAGCAGGAACATCAGCGCCACCAGTGATATTTCCGCATGTTTCTGAGCTGCCTACGCGGCAGCGGACCGGTCTTTCTCCTGTAGCGGGAGCGGTTGTTATTTCTGAGCTGCCTACGCGGCAGCGAACCACTCCGTCAGCATGTCATCGGTGATCTTCATTTCCTGAGCTGCCTACACGGCAGCGAACTTGTTGGTCGTCCATGGTCATTCGCTCCAGTATTTCTGAGCTACCTACGCGGCAGCGAACCATCGCCCGTTCTACGGCACGCCGCTGCGCATTTTCTGAGCTGCCTACGCGGCAGCGAACTCTGCCATTGAGGCTTGATCTACTGATTTAGATTTCTGAGCTGCCTACGCGGCAGCGAACTCCGTCAGCGCATCAGCGCGGCTATTTTCGGTTTTCTGAGCTGCCTACGCGGCAGCGAATGCCCCTTCCGCCCCCGTCTCGTTGGCAGATGCTTTCTGAGCTGCCTACGCGGCAGCGAACTCTTCCGCCACCCCATCACCCAAATGGCAATCTTTCTGAGCTGCCTACGCGGCAGCGAACTGGCCCATTTTCTCTCCAACCCCTTGTTTCCAAAAAACAAACACTCGCGAAAGGGCAAACCACCCAAATTTCCACCCTCTCGCTAACCCATTGATTTCAAAAGCCAACCAAATCAGCCCAAGAAAAGGGTTAAAACCAAGGCACCGTCGCCCCCTGGCTCAGCCCATAGACGTTGAACGCCCCAGGCACCTGCTCGCCCACCGCGCCCCCCTGCTCGACGAAGAGGCAAAACACCTGCCCCGTGCTCGCGCTGCGCAGACGCACATACGGGAGATTAGGTCGACGCTCGACGGAATCGGGAATATGGGCGGCAGCCTGCTCGGCCGTTTCCCCCTTGCGCTGCATCCGTCGCCGCCGCAGGCGGTCCGCGTTGGTCTTGAACTGCCGTCGTCGCACGACCAGATTCGTCGCGCCGTCCGGCACGGGCGCCAGCGTCGCGATTTCCACGTGATCCCGCATCCCCTGCAGCCAAGACCGCGCCATCAGCGAATGCAAACCGTCCGCGCTGCCATGCACACGCAGCACCCGCCCAATCGACCTCGGGCGCACACTGTATTCCGGAAAGCTCACGCCGATCGCGTCGCTACGCATCTGCACCAGCACCCGATGCAGCTTCGACATCAGCGCACCAAACAGATGCGCCTCGTTGAACTCGGGATCGGGCATCAGCCTGATATCGATGAAATGTGTCGTCATCGCAGTCAGCTCGCATCGCCGAACACGCCACCACGGATCAGCACCGCCATCACAAAGTGCTGCTGCTCGATGGGCGGCGTCTTACCCTTCAGCAGCCAGCCGTCCAGCAGGCTATAAAAGTCCTGCTTGTCGTTCGGCTGGCGATACGCCTTGCCCTGTGTCGTCACCGAACCATACGGCTCGGCAGCGATCGGCCCGAGTTCGTCCGCGCCCACATACCAGCTATCAATGGTGCGGATCGCATTACCGATCTTCTGCGAGTGAATCGCCGCCACGCCATCGACGTGATACAGCGTCTTGCTCTTGCCGGCCGCGGCCTTGTCGAGGACGAGCTCCTGCGATGGGAACACCTCCTGGCCGCGCCCAAGCCGGACAAAGGCGGTGACCTGCAGCAGCACATGTTTTTTCCCCGTCAGCCCCTCCGCGATCAGCGCACCGAGTTCGGCAAGCGATGCATCGACTTCGCCGACAGCGCGCAGACTCAACTGCAGCGCATCGAAGCTCCAAGGCTTCGCCGCCTCACCGTTGCGCATCTGCTCGACGTCGACACGCACCTGCTCCGCGCCGATACGATTGCGCCAGAGGAATCGCCCGTTCGCAAGATTCGCCGCGTAACGGTTGGCCAGCTCGGCAAAACCGTGCTGGCCGACATACCCGTCCACAATGTCCGACAGCCGCGCGCGATACGACGTGCTGTTGCAGGCTGAAGGTGCACCCGCGCCACTCAGCACGCGCAGGGTGAATCGCACGCGCAAGGTGTCGACATCGGGCGACAGCGCCGCGACATCGACGGTCTGCAAATTCGGACTCTCGATCATCGCGTCGAGCTTCGCCGGATCGTTGCCCTTCGTCTTCAGGCGATTCGAAATCGTGCCTCGCACGGACTTCGTGCGAATCACAACGGGCGTCCATGCCGCCGCGACCTCGATGTCGCCCCAGTTGCCGGCATGGAAGATTGCATCGGACGGGTCGAGCTTGCGTTCGAATGCGAGCACGCTGGCGGGAATGATCTTTTCGGACATGATGCTTACCTCGGAATGGAATGGGGTGATGCGTTACGGTCCATGGCGCCACGAACCGGACATGTGCAGCACATCGATCTCAGTCAAAACTCGGCAGAACTTCTTCGGGCAATTCGGCTTCACCCTCGTCGGAACCGGCATAAGCGCTGCGGCAGCGATACAGGCCCTTCTCCGCGTCCGTCTCCGCTGCCCACATCAGTTCGTGCGGGTGCGTCAGACGATGCGGGCTGATCCACTGCCCCATGGTGTAGACGGATTCGACCCAGACGAACGGCGTGGTGCCATCACGTGCGTTCTCGACGGTACCGGCAGGCTGCGGCGGCGTGAGCGCCGTATAACCGACAGGAATCGGCACGATCCAGCCCGAACCGCGCATGCGCAACGGGTCGTCCCAACGAAGACGGCCGCGCGCATCGCGCTCATCAGACAGAGGTTGATGATTGAATCGCGACGCATGCAGCCAGGCGTCGAGCCGGCTTGCATCGGGTTGCGTCTCGCACAGCATGCGATGCCGTGCGTCCAGTAGGTCGTCGCGTCCCACCAGCGCATAACCGGGCAGCCATTGCCTGCGCCATCGCGCGAACTGCACTAGCTGCTCGTCGTATTCGTCGGCCAGCGGCGCAATCCATGGCTCGGTGCGCACGCCGGGTATCCGCCGCGTCGGCAATAGGCTGCCGCCGGCCACGCGCATGCGGGCGACGATGTCGCCGATCTGCCTCGCATACGCGTTCAATTGATCGTCGTGAGCGACAGCCGCATCGGGCTGCGGCTCGATGCCGGTGATATCGAACAGCAAGGTGATGTCGAGATGCATGCGTCCTTCCTCGACAATTGCTGCAGTCGAACCGTCTTTATCGACTGGATTGCGCGTGAGCCGAAACAACTTCACATAACCGTCCACCACTTGTTCATCGGCGCGATGGCAGATCACACCCACTCGATGCAGGCGGATCGGCATACCCTGCTTCGACACGTTACGCTGCAAGGCCCACATGAAGCCTATGAGCGCGGTCATCGACGGGAAGCCGTGCGTAAGCGGGCTGGAAATCGCGTTGGCGTTCTGGATGCGCAGGCGCGGCAGCGCCAGCAACGCGTGCCGTGCGTTGCCGGCTTGATGGGCGGTCATGCTTCCCCCCGCGTTTCGGGTACCGATACGGCTGGCCTGGCCACGCTGACGAAATACCGGCGCCGCTGTCGCAGATGCTCACTCCATGAGTGGCCGTAAGCGAGCATCTCGCTCTTCCATGTATGTGCCTCGTCGGCGCCGATATCCGGCAAGGCGTCGCGCAACTGGGCGTTCAGCCATTTGGCAAAGCGGTCGGCCACGCGCGCCGGCCATTCGAGCGCGAGCCAGCGCTCGGCAAACACACTTTCCTCCGGGAGCTCGGCGCGTGAAGGGTCGAGCCAAAGCTTTTCGTCTAACGAAAGATTCGAGAACGGCTCACCGCGTGTCCAGCCCGCTTCTAGCGCGTGCAGTTCGCCGGCGTAGATCACGAGTTCGTCACCGAGCTGTGCCATGAGGGAGGTGCGTCGCGCACGTGCGTGCCGGTTGGCCGGTGGGTCGCTGCCGAGAAATGCGCGCAAGGTGGCGAGCGTTCCCCTCACATCTGCGCGAGCGCCAAACGCACGATCGAACACGGAAGTGGCGCGCACCGGCAAATAGGCGCTCGGTCGCCGTTCCCACGACGGCGGCAAAGATGACAGAAGATAGTTGACGCCGCGTCGTTCGCTGTTCAGCTGCGAGATGTTCTGAGGCTTGGTGCCACCAAGCTTCTGCACGGCGACATCGCGATACTCACGGTAAACATCATCGAATGCCGCGCCGTCGCGGCGAGCCTGGCGGGCGAGCTTATTGGCCTCGCCGAACCGGGCATCGTTCACGTCGTCGTACACGGCCTGCACCAACGAAGTGGGATATAGCGGCGCCAGCAGATGAAAGTGCGAATCGTCGGCGGCATCGCTTCCGGTCAGCCAGTAGACCTGCTTCGCGCGCTCATGGGATGCCGCGCTGCCTTCGCGCTCGCGAATCAGACCGAGGAAGGCTTGGCGCATGACTTCGGCTTCGGCGGGGTCGTCATCGAGCGCGCTCAGTGCGTCTGCGTCACCGGCTTCGAGCGCGGCCAGCAACGTGAGCCCCGAGCTTTCGATCTTCAGCAGTTTCACGACGTCGAGTGCGGCCGCGTTGCCGACCACGTCGGTGGCGAATCTCTCGCCCAGGGCATGGCTACCGAGTGCATCGATTTTCGACATGCCAGCGGGCGACACATACAGATTCGTGCCGCGTGCATCGGGATGGATCGGCTTCAGGGAATGCGTGACGGCCTGAATCTGCTTCACGCGCCGCGCGGCGTCGCGCAGCCAGACGTGGCGGGAATGATCGGCGATCAGTTCGGAGCGTTTCGGGTCGTCGGGTGGGAGTTTTTCGAGTTTGGTCTGAAGACGTTCTTGCAGAAGTGCATCTATGGCCGTGCTAAAACCTGAATGGCCCGGAGTTTCGGAAAAATCGGACATTCTGTTTCCTCTCGATCAAAAAAACACTGCATGTTCGATTCAGTCGAACGAGTGGCCTCGAGGCTTTAACTCCTAGCCCCATTATTTCGCGGCCGACTTGGAAACAAATCGGCCCGCGTCACGGATACATTCAATCGCGCACTCTCCTGGAACTGTTTCTCGCTGGCACGCCGGGAGTGGGCGGTAGCCGACCATCGCTGCGCGTGCAGGCTTATATCCGAGTGCGCTACCGAATCTCGACCGTCATCCCTGATCAATCACCGAGCATCGCTCGAGCTTCGTCACACTATTGGGCTGCAATATCTGCGTAGAGCACTTGATTCTCTGCAATCAAATAAACCATTGCCTTCCTCGGGCGCGCTTTCACCGCCTACATATCCCGCTCAAACCCCAACACCGGGTCATACCGCCAACCCACCTTCGCTTCGGATTCAGGCAGGCTGATCGTCGCAAGCCGGCAAGCGCTTGTGGCCAGATCCTCGCCATGCTCGTCGGCCCACTTCCGCAGCAAGGCGAGCAGATCACCATGCGCCCACGCGCCGATCCCACGCCCTCGCGACGCTTCTTCGATAGACGTGACGCGCCACATGTCGTCCCAGTCGACCTGCATCGAGCCGCCCCGGGCACGGTCCTCGACTATCGCGCGCAGTTGCAACTCTTCTTCGTCCTCATCCGGCATCAGCACCAGATCGACCCGCTGCACCGGATCGTCGCGAAACGGCTGCAATTGCGGCATTGCGCCGGTCAGCCAGACGTGCCGCGCGTCGCCGTCGCGGCGGCGCCAGTGCTGCGTGGCATCGCGTCGATCCGGCGTGCGCCACGTTTCCGTCGGATCGCGTGGCAGCATCGTGTCCCACATGCGTCGATGCTCGAGTGTGGCCAGCGCCGACTTCAGCGGCGAGTCAGCCGCGTCGAGAATGCGTGCACGCGCATCTACCGCCCAGCCGCGTTCGCCTTGCGAAGGGTCGAGCATCTCTCCGAGCCGATGCCGCGCCAGATGCAGCAGCTTCTGCGTATCGTCCTGCACGATACCCGACTTGATCCTGCGCATTTCGAAGCCCGGCCGCGTGAATACCGGCTCGTCCTCGCCGCGGTGCTCAAAGTAGCGCAGGTTCGTGTCCAGCACGGCCATATTGGGCTGCGCCACCGCGCCGGCGCGATGCCGCCGCACCCGGCCCGCAAGCTGGATCAGCGAACGGATCGACGACGGCTCGGCAATTGCCCAGTCCGCATCCCAGTCGCGCCCAACCTCGCACACGGGCGACGCCAGTACTATGAACAGGTGGTCCGGCTCAGGATGACGATCGAGTTGCTCGCGAATGGCGGGGTTCGCCAGAAAGCGGTCCGCGCTGCCGTCTCGCGCGCGCCGGTCGAATGCCGTGTCGAGCACGGCTTCTAGCGCTGAGCGCGACAGCAGCGGAAACTGCGAGTGGTACACGCAGAGATGCACGCGCACCCCGCTTGCAGGCGCGCCATGGCGATACATCGCCAGCGCGATCTCGTAAAGCGGTTCGATGTTCGCCATGCGTATCAGCCCCAGACTCACACGCTTGCCGCTCGATGCATCGACACAATAGTTCTGCGGCATACGATGCAACTGCCAGGCCTCGTCGAGCACGCGCTGCGCGAACTCGGCACGGCGCTGCGACCTTTCCATGCCGCGCCAACTTTCCGGCAAATCGATCAGTCGTGCGCGCCGTCGCGTCTCGGCTTGCGCCAGACGTCGGCATCGATCGACCACGAAGGCCTGATGCGCCGCCCGAAAAGCCAGCTCATCGCCGCAATCCAGGTTCGACTGCGCAAATTCGTCCACCCACATGCAGGCGATCGCGGGTGTCTCCCCTGGCCGCTCGCCACGGTTGCGCTGATGGTGCCTGCGGCCGTCGCGATATGCGAGAAACAGGCCACGCACGAGCGCTGACGGCAAGGTCGCCGATGACAGCAGCACACGTGCGCCGAGCATCCCGGCCCAGTGCACGAGGCGCGTCAGCGCGGGCAGATCGGCCACGTCGAAATCGTCAGGTTCGTCGAGCACGAGATCGCTTGTCATCAGACGCAACATCGGCGCAATCTGGTGGCCGCCGCGCAGGCTTTCTGTTGCCGGCATCAGGTGATCGATCGTGCAGGCCAGCAGCGGCGCGGCGATCAAGGCACGCACCTGCGCGTCATGTGTCAGGCGCTGCAGCAACGGATGCGAGTCGTCCCCTTCGAAATGCACGGAACCGTCGGCGTCCAGATCCATGTCGAGCAGCCGCTGTACGGACCCGGAACCGCTTGCCTCGGCCAGACGCTCACGATGGTCGAACAGTTCGCGCGTAACGCTGCCGCCTACGCGGATCGCGAGTTGATCGTCGCGCAGCCCGAGGCCCTGCTGGAAGCTGCGTCCGGTCTGCAAGGTCAGCGTGCGCAGGCCGATGGCGAACACGCAGCGCAAGCCGCGCTGCGGATCGGCGAAGCCGTTCATGATGCGCGCGTTGCCGAGCGTCTTGCCGCATCCGGTGGACGCCATGTTGACGACGAAAGCACCGTGCCGCGCACTCCGTTCGCGCAGGCTCGCCGCGAGATCCGCAGCCTTGTCCTGCCAGTGGAAGCGTGCGTCGCGGCTGCGCCGTTTCAGGCCGCGATGATTCGGCAGCGCCGGCAGGCTGCGCACGAGGGTCGGCAGTGAGTGCGTGACGATCGATGCATGCGCTTGCACGCCGAGCAGATGTTCGTCGAGCGTCTGGTTGAATATCGGCTCGCTCGTGGCGGAATCGTCCGGGCCGCCGTCAGGCGAGCGATAGCGCAGCGTATTGGCGTAGAGCGGATAGCCCGGGTTTCGATAGGCGCTGCGCGAAGCCTCGTCGCTCAAGCTTGAGTAATGATGATCCGCCAGCATCAGGCAAAGGCGCGAAACGTGCATCACGAACGCATCGTCGAGCAGGCCAGCGCTGGCGTCATACAGCGCGATCAGCTTCCTCGCGTAGCGTGCCGCCTGCTTGCGCCATGCTGGCGTCGACACGGGCAGACAATGTGGAAAATCCCAGCACGACTCCAACTGTGCACGATCGATCTCGTCGCGCGGTTCGTTCCATTGCGCATCGATCTCGCGAAATGTGCAGCCCAACAGGTCTTTGGTCTTCGCACCGAACCGACGCCATTGGGTTCGACCGCTAGCCGCGTCGAATTCCAAACCATCCGACTCGATCCGCACTTTCAGGCACGGCAATCGGTGATGCGTCAGCACCAGCCACGCCACCGCCTGAGCAAGAGGTGGCATGGCAGCGAACGGGAGTTTTCGACCATCGCGTGCCGCATCGTCAAGCCCATCGCGCAACAGCCGGCCGCCGGCATGATCGAGCCATTGCGACTCGAAGGCGAGCGCGTCGGTGGCCGGTTCGGCTGCAACGGCAAGCCGCTGCAGCCAGTCGGCATCGGTCGTCGCATCGCCGACGAAAGCCTGGAAAAGTCGGACGGACACCCATTCATGGCGATAGTGGCTCTCGTGCGAATCGGCCACGCCGCGCAGCTTACGCTGAAACGCACGCGTGGCCTTACCGAGATCATGCAGCAATGCCGCCAGCGACGTCATCGCCGACATCAATGGCAACTGGTGCCACTGGCTTTCGTCGTCCGCGCACAATACATCGTGCGAAGTCGCTCCCGTGGGTGTCGCGCCCTCGGTGTTGAATTGCCGCGCGTCGCCGACGATCCACAACAGTTCGCTGTGGCCTCTCCCTCGAATCCAATGGCACGCCACCGCCGTATTCTTGCGAGCGGTCTGACGCAGCAGCTTGCGCAGCGTGTCCAGCCCAGCCTGCGTGATTGGTGTCTGCCATGTGCGGTCGCCACGTCGCTCAGCGAACTGGTCGAGGATGCGGCGGGTTTCCGTCAGTGCGCGCTTCGTGCACTGGGACACGAGCATCACGTTCATGCCTCGCCTCTCGGCGTGTCGGTCAGGTGCGCCATATCGGTGGCGATCGATTTCAGCGTGTCGAGGATGAAGTCCAACGACTCATCACGCGCCAGTGCCTCGATGCAAGCACGGCGAAACTGCTGTTCGTCGTCGCCTCGCATCGCCGACAGGAACGCTTGCGGCAGGATGACGACATCCTTCACGAGATCCGCCACATCGAACACCAGGCCGCCGCGTCGAGTCTTGCTATGCAGCACGGCGAGCCCGTGCGGCAGACCAAGCACCCAGGTAGCCGTCGCGCCGAGGCCGTAGGCGAGATAGTTGCCGTGATCGAGAAAGCGGTTGGCAGCGTCGGTGCCGGCACCGCGCTTCGCGCGCGTGAAATCCCCATAACCGGTGGCGTTCACGGCAAGTTTGAACAACGCTTTCGTCAAACGCGCCTCGTCGGTCAGCAAAGCCGTGACATCGAGCGCCGATTCGATATGTTTTCCGAATTGTCGAACCAGTGATTCGAGTTGCGTTGCCTCCACGAAGAACCCTGATTCGCGCAATGCACGGGAATGCCAGATTTGATTCAGCCTGTCTAGCCGGGCGGTTTGTATGCGCTTTGCCGCTTGCAGCCGCAGGCCGTCATCGAACCAGAAACGCACCCACGATTGCAGATATTCGTTGGGGCGATATTCGCTTTGCGGCGTCATCCATGCAATGTCGAAGTCAACTTCGTTCGCGCTGAACAGTGGTGTGCCGCCGCCACCGCAGAAGCCCACCAGCACGCCGGCCTTGGCCAGCTCGCGCATGGCAGCCTGCGTGATGGACGTGCCGGTGCCGAGCAACAGGCTCGTGGTGTTGGCGATGGGAATATTCAAGTACAGGCTTTTCTTTCCAGCATCGGTGACGTATTCGACGCGACCGCCATTCACGAGTACCCAACAATGTTCGAGATAGTAGAGATTCGCGCGCTTCGAATGCAGGATCGTTTTCAGATCCGATGCCTTGATGGAATCCACCGTTGCCCCGCGTTTTTGTACGGCCATGTCGGGCGAGAAATCGGCTACCCTGGCCCTCGGATGGCGCAGCGCTGCCCGTAGCGCAAATTAATTCTAACCCTAGAAACCGGCAGGCCGATGCATTTGGCGTTTGAGTTGACAACTTCACCGGCATTTTCACCAAAATATAGACGTCAACTGGTAATCCATCCGCTCGAGGATCGATAGAAGGCGCTCTGAACCGGTGAAATCGATACAGGCCCGGATGCTAGGGCATTCGATGAAATCTCTCATTTCTGGCCTCTCTCACTTTATTGATGTACTCGCCCCTTCGCGAGCGGAGGTAACCAGTATGCCACCGAAAATTGCCAGGCAAGTTAATGGTGAATGCTGTTCGCGCTGCGCAGATCACCAACACCTTGAATTGAACGTGTCGCATCACGCTGCCATATGCGCCGCATTGCCTCGCCCACAAAGACGTGTTCGACAACCTTCTCACGCAAGAAAGCATGGGTGGCGTGCTTCGGGCCAGCGTTACTCCGGTCACGGCGAACTCCGATCGGCATTCTGTCTAGCCGCCACGTCGCGCGACGAGCCGAGCATGATACTTCGCGCTCTCTTGGAGCATACACTGCCGCTCGGCGTTGACGTAGATGGTGGTGGTCTGCAGCGAGCCATGACCCAGCACCTGCTGCAGGACCTCAATCGCCATGCCGGCAGCAGCCGATTGCGCCCCGAACGTGTGCCGAAACGCGTGCGGCGAGGTGCCCACCAGTTGCCGGCGAGCCGGCTCCTCGAGATCCGGCAGTTGTTCGAGCAGGCGCCCGAGGGCCCGCGTCACCACGCGCCGTGCCGCACGCGGCGTGTAGCCGGCCACACGCGTCACCTTGACCTGCCTGATTTCTTCGGGCCACTTCAATCTTGGAGAACGGCATCCTTGTTGCCCTTGCCGACCAAGCGCAGCAGCATCCAGGTCGCGGGAACCTCGTCCTCGGCCGGCCACCACTGCAGCCCACCCCGCTCCGCCGCCACGGCCTCCTCGATGCGCAGGCCGGTATCGCCCATCAACAGCACCAGGGCAAGGGCCACGCGCCAGGCTGGCCCCTGCGGGCCGAATCAAGCTGCGTCGTCCGTGCGAGAACTGCCCGTTCCGCAAGAATGGGGCAATTCAGCTCGCGCCTGCATCGTTTCCGACGCGACGCGAATCGACATTCGCTGACTACGCAGCTCGTCCGCGACGCGATCCGCCAGATCCGGGAAGTCGAGTGTGCGTCCTCGTGCTTCGACCGTTTTGCGCAATTGCGACGACTGATACAGCGTGAGCTTGTCCGGCGGACCGAAATGACCGTTGCGCACGACAGGGATCGTCGCATCGGGAAATGTCGGACTGAACGCACGCAGCAATTCCAAACTGTCGCGCTGCCGGTTGATTACCCACAGCACGACGAGTTCGCGCCGCAGTTCGCCGAGCGTACTGGCAAGTGTCGCACCGAAACGAGCGGCACCCATCTGGCTGCACGCGCCCTTGTTCACAACAATCGCGGTATCCCGGCGTTCCGGCGTTCCGCGCAGAAGTTGACCAGCCCGATCCAGCCCTCGGCCTCGTCCAGGCTGTATGCAATGCACGGCACCTCGTCCTGAATCGCTTTCATCACGTCGGGATTGGAGGTATCGGTCTCCACCAGCGCGACCGGGACATCACGGCGCTGGAGGTAGTCGGCCAGCGCGAGCGAAACAAGACTTTTGCCCACCCCGCCCTTGCTGCCGCCCACCAGATAGATTGGGTAAGTCGTCGCCATACACATCCTCTACAGGTTCTCGGTGTCCGGCGCAATCTCGAACGAAAACGCATCCTGAATCACCATGGCCCCCGAATTGGTCGTCGCCCTTCGACTATCCTTTCCGTCTCGATTGTCTATTTGATCGACAGTCGGCGGTCTCGTTTTCTTCGGCTTCTTGATTCGCGGTGACGCAGTAGCCTGACCAGGCGGGGCGGCTCTTTCCACACGCCCGGCCTTGTGATTTTTCGCTACGCGTTGCATCGCATAGCGCAAAGTGCTGGCGCTGATGTCGACGCCCTCTTCCGTCAGTTGCCGAACGATTTCTTCGAACGTGTAGCCCTTCTGTTGCGCGTCGTTGATCTGCGACCGCATTGCATTCACCGCCTCGCGCACAGTGACGTGATGCTCGTGTGCAGGCTTTGGCGGCAGCGCGTCGAGACGGCGAGCTACCGCGTCCCATTGCGCTGGGTAAAGCGTTTTACGATCGGCATGATCCGCCTCGACACACTGCCTTGAGGCCATCTTGCTGATGGCTGCGATGGCCGTCAACGCCCGAATACAAGCCGAACTTCGTGCATCGGATCGAATGGGAACGGACCGGAATTGCACGGTATCGCAAAATATTCTTCGTCGTCGCACTGATGCAACATCAACTCGCGATCGACCATGCCTTGAGTAGCAAACGACGATTGGAGCCGGATGAATCTGATCATGTGATCGATGCTCGAGGACCAAACCTCTGCGTTCAACCGATGCGACTTGCTACGCATCTGCGTTGCCGCCTGCTGGTCGAGTTCGCGCCCGCACTGATGCTGCCGCGTGTTCAATCAACCTTTTTTGTTGCGCCTTGTATCGCGGGCCCGACCGATCATGTCGCTCACAACGCTTCGCTTTCCTACATCGCCTGGCCAAGGATTGACGTGACGCACTCCACGTCATCCGCTATTTTTTAATTACATACGGATCGTCTTGTTGCGCGAGACGTGCCTCCTTCCTGCTCGCTGCGAACGCGTGTTTTTGCTGCCACGACTCCATTTTTCTGCGTGGCCACACTGCATCGTGCGTGGTAATTGACGAACGGCGAGATGAAACGACAAAAGACAAGACACGGCAGGATAGGCTTGCGCCGGTTTTAGGCGCCATGCGCATAGAGCGTTCGCGTGCCTTTGACGGGTCGAAGCAAGAACGCCTCATTGGTCAACTTCGGCAGGATGCGCACCTCCTAGCCTCCGTCATACGCCATGACGGCAATCGAGATCGTCTGGCCCCACGTACATGTCAGGCGCGCCGGTGTATTGGTAGGCGTGGCTCGAAATCCCGCCGAATCGGCAGAGAACGATGTGTGCTATTCGGCCGCCGACAATTAGCTACCCGGAAAGGGCCAGCAACTCGCGAAAAGCGAAGCACTCGTCCGACGCAGCCAGCTACATCATCACGTTGCGATCAATTGTCCTCGGTGCCGTCCGACTCCCCCGACACGGGTCCGTTAATCGCGTCGACCAGCGCTAGCACGCCCCTCTTCTCCCGACTCTTCAATTCTCTGAAGCCTGCGAGAAGTCGCTCCTCCTCATCGGCAAGCCGGAGCGTCGCAGGATTTGACGTTTGACCAGTCAGCAGATACTGAATATCAACCCCGGCCTCTGCAATTCCAACCAGGTAGTTGGCGTCCGGGTACCGCAAACCCTTCTCATAGTTGGACTGCGCCTGTTTTCGAACGCCACCAGAGTTGCCCAATTCGTCCTGCGTCATACGCAGGCGCCGCCGCTCCTGCTTCAGACGCAGAGCAAAGTTATCCAAACGTGGATTCTCAGTTGACATATACGTTTTTGTTGACTAGCGTGATAAGTACACGATCGAGCTTCGACGTTATCGCGCGTGCAGCGAAATTCGACTGCATACGCCCCGAAAAACAGCAGTCCTTTGCTGGAGTAGATGCTATGTCATTCACCTACGAAATCTGCGGCACCTTGTCCGTTCTCGACAACTTCCGGCATCACCACGCCCAGCAGTTCGCCGAGAGCATCGCGAACCCGGCCGACGTCTATTTCGCGACCGATGCGGTCACGCACTCCTTCATGACCCGTATTCGCGGTGCGCTCACCGACGACGAATCGGAGTCGGTCGAAGACACACTGGGAGAATTCTCCCAAAAATGGGCGCGGACCGGCGCCATCTTCAAACGCGTGCGGTATGGAGAGCCGTCGTTCGTCCCCGTCGGCCTCGCCGAACACGTCGAGCTGCTTGAGGAACTCGCCTACGAGCACCTGCAACTGGAGGCCTTCCTGCGGCGCCAAGCGCAGATTCTGGACAGGTTCCGGCAGCCAGCGCCCTGACACGCGCGACTTGATACGCCATTATCGACCGCGGACCTAGGATAACCGAATCAGTTGAGGATACGATGGAAGAACCAGCACGCTACGTCTTGTCGGGTGCACTGCCCGTCCAGGACGATCTGGAAGACGAACAGCTCGATCGGGTGTCCCGACATCTGGGCGGTATCGCGACGGTGTATCTGAGGCACGATGAAGTAGCACACGCCGTCTCGCTGCGCATCTCCGGCACGCTGATGCGTGACGACGTGCGCTACATCGAGCAGCGCATCGAGCGGTTCGCCGAAGAAAACGCCCGCGCCGCTGCGATTCTACTGAGCGAGTGGAACTGCGAAACGAGCGAGCTCGTCGTGGGCATGAACTGGGACGCCCAATGTCTGATCCGGCTCGGCGCAGTACAAGAACAACTTGGGAAGCTCACCGGACGGTACTTCGACTTTCTGCTGCGACTTGAACCGCCCGACGCTCCCGCCCACGGCAGCCCGCTCCTGTGCGTCTCGGTCGGGACCGGCAATGAATAGCATGTCGACAGATGAGCAGATTTGGGCCGCAATATGCCCGCGGCATCTTGTGTCGCTACAAGGCCGGTTTGGGCCAACGGCAGAATATGTGCCGAGCATCGTTCTGCCCGAGCCCTCTACAGATCACCCCTGGGGGTATTTTTGGGGGTATTTCTTCAAGGGTTGCCGGCCATTCCCATAGCCGGCGGACGAGCATGGATTCTGTCGGGGGACCAACAATTTCCCGAAATTCCGCCTCAGCCTGAAAATCGCGCCGTCGGCACGCACAGCGTCCGAACGTCGGGTGCCCACACTCACGCCTGGCCGCGTGTTCCGCCGAAACCACGTATGCCAGGCTGTGCCGGCCAATGGCCGCCAGGCCTGTGACCCCACCGCCCCGTCACCGCATCAGCCCCGTCCTGACCTGCGGCATCAGACTCGCATTCGCGCCCGTCACGGCAAACGTCCCCGTCGACGACGCGCCCGCCGGCAGCGCCAGCACACTGCCGTCCGCGAGCCGGTTCGCATCGACGACGATCTGGCTCGACGCGCAACCGTTCGTCAGCAACGAGACCGGCAACCCGGCGATCGACGAGAACGTGTTGCCCGTCACGCTGAAAGAACACACGTTTCCGTACGCCCGGAACCCCGCATATCCGGAACCCGACACGCGGTTGTTCGCCACCGTGACGTCCGACACCGCTCCCGACCAGGTATCCAGCTCGATCGCGCCCTGCTGCGTCGGCTGCAATCCGTTGTTCACGTTCGCGTTCTGGATGTTGGTCACGGTATTGCCCGTGATGACGACGTTCGAAGCCCCGTAGGTTTTCCAGCTGTCCTCCTGCGCGGCCAGAATCCCCGCCGCCTTCTCGACGCCGTCGACCGTATTGTTCGAGATCGTCACCGCCTGCCCGCCGACAACGGTGATGCCGCGCCCCCAAGAATTGCCCGATACCGCGTTATGGTCGATCAGCACGTTGCTGCTCAGGCGGCCGTCGCCGAGATAGCTGACCACGGCGATCAGATCGTCGCCGGTGCCGGTCACCGTATTGTTCTGCACCAGCACGTTGGTCGATCCGTAGGTCGTATGAATGCCGTCGGCCAGCGTCGCCCGCACGGTATTGCCCACGATCGCGATACGGTTGCCGCCGAACACGAAGATCCCGGCGCTCGCGCCGCCCTGGATCGTCACCCCGAGCACCTGAACGTCCGAGCCCGTGACCTCGACCTTGGTCGACTCGGGCGTCGTGAGCCGCGTGGTGCCGGTGCCGGCCAGCGTCACGCCGACGAGCGTCGAGCCGGCGCCGCTCATCACGATCGTCTGGTCGGCTGGATTCGTCGCGGCCAGCGTCGCGCCGTATCCCGAGATCACCGCCTGCGGCACCGTCACGGCAAGCGAATGCCCGACGACGTAGCGGCCCGGCGCGATGACCAGGCGCTGGCCGGCACGCAGGCTGTCGAATGCCTTCTGCAACGCGTCGGCCTGGTCGCTGCCGTCGGCAGCCGGGGAGACCGTCACATCGGCGACCAGAATCGGTTTGGCGCCACTGGACGGCAGAAGCGTCGTGCCGGACGCGGAACCGGCCGGCGCAGCGGTCGGTGCCGGGCTGCCGGAATTCGTCGATGCAGCCGATGCGCCGGATGCAGCGCCGGCAGGTGCGACGGACGATGTCGATGTGCCCGCAACGGTTTGCGATGCCGGAGCCGCGCTGCCGTCACCGCCGCCGCATGCAGCAAGCCAAAGGCACAGCGCGGCAAGCATCGCCTGATCGACCGTACGCATACGAAGTTCCGCTAGCCCAGATTGGCGTCATCGTAAGTACGCTTGATTACTTTGTAAATGAATTCCGCCGTGCGCCTGCAAAACCGTTCGTTATCCTCTTCCATTCATCATCGCGCCATCACGGTGACATGCGGCACACGACGCCATCAAGGACTACCTGGTGCAGACGGCGCGCGTCTTCACGCGCCGCTCGAGACCCGCAGGCTGCCTGATCGTGCTATCGGCACTGCATCCGTCCGAGCGCTCGGACACGGTCCGGCAAATGCTGATCGCGATGCGCGAGCCGACCGTCACCGCGTTACACGCGCGGCTGGGCGAAAGCGTTGCGACCGGAGAGCTCTCGGCACATGCGAACCTCGACGCGATCGCGCGCTACTACGTGACGGTGCAACAGGGGATGTCGATTCAGGCGCGCGACGGTGCGAGCCGTCGCGATCTGGAGGCGGTCGCGCAAGCCGCGCTGGCCGCATGCTGTGCTCGCACACGCGAGCGGCGGATAAAACGGCGGACCTCGGAAAGCAGCCCGCAAGCGAAACCACACGCGGCCGTGCAGCGGCAAGCGCCCCTGCACGACCGCGCCGATGCGTTACTGCGTCACGGCGTGCTGCACGTCCTTCGACGCATGCCACACGCGGTAGCGCACGTCGAAACCGTCCGGCACGTACACGACGAGCGGCAGGCGGCTGTTGTAGCGCAGCAGCTGGCCGTCGCCGCGCACCTGCACGAAGCGCTGCTGCGGCGCCTGGCCCGGGCAGGCCATCAGCGTCGACGCCGGCCCCTTCACGTCGGTCAGGCGATAGTACGTATAGCCCCAGCCCTTCACGTCCTCGGCGGTCAGTTCCCCGCCGAACCATTGCTGGTTGCAGTCGGTCTGCAGCGTCTTGCCGATCATCAGCTCGACGCGCGCGTCGCCTTCGTTCTCGAGCGCGGGCAGCGCGATCACCGCGCGCTGCTGGCCGGCCGTCGGCTGCGGGAACATCTTGATCGACTCGGCCGGCACGGCGGGCGCCGATGCGGGCCCGGCCGCGCAGGCGGCGGCGGTCGTCACGCAAAGGGCGGCCAGGACGGCCCGGATCGCGAATTTCATCGATGTGCTCCTGAAAAACAAATAGGCCCCGGATGCTAACACTTTCGCTCCAAGACCTTACGGCGCTGTAATTTCACGACACAATTGCATACAGCCGGCGATCCCCGCGCGCGGTACTTATACGGAAACCAACGGAGATCATCATGCTGAAGCTCATTGCTGCCGCCGGCGTCGCCACGCTGCTGGCCGGGTGCGTCGTCGGTCCGGACGCCGGATACGGCTACGGACAGCCCTACTATTCCGATCCCGGCTACGCGTACGGGCCGGCCTACGGGGCGTCGCCCGTGTACGGGACGGTCAACATCTGGGGCGGTGGCGGCGGGCGCGACTGGGACCGCGGACGCCGCGACTGGGATCGCGGGCGCGACGGCTGGAATCGTGACCGCGGCGGCTGGGATCGCGACCGCAGCGAACGCGCCCGTCACGGCGGCTGGGGCCGCGGCGACGGACGCCGCGCCGACTGGAATGACGACGGCGGCGGGCGCGGCCAAGGCAACGGCGGCGGCCATCGCCACTGACGCAATTGCAACCGTTTGTATCCACGCACGCCCCACGTAAGGCCGATACGAGCCGCTAGACGACCGTCAAAAAGCAAGGCCCTCGCATCACCGCGAGGGCCTTTTGTCGTCCGCTCCACCGGAAACCGGGGCGGCCGGCTACGCAACGCCGAACCTGCCCGCGCCTCATGCGCGTGCCCGCTTCTTACCACCCCGCCGGCTGCGCATAGCCGCCCGACACGGGCGCGCCGCACACGTACGCGCGCTGATAACGGTCGTAGCAATAGCTCGGGCCGTCGTCCTGGTATTGCGCCTGCTGGTAGGTCGGATAAGCCGGCTGCTGGTAGGCCGGTGCCTGGTAGTACGTCGGCGGCTGATAGGCCGGCGCCTGATACGCGACGGGCGGATTCATCGCCGACGTCACGATCGCGCCGAGCACCGCGCCGCCGATCAGCGCGCCGATGACGGCGCCCCCGTCGCGGCCATGCGCGGACGCCGGGCCCGCCACGGCAAGCGAACCGGCGAGGACACATACAGCGGCAATCTTTTTCATGATGGACTCCCACGCGAAGTGGTACTGGATGCGATGCATTGTGGCTGCGCCCGGCCGTAATAGATGCAGCAAGTGGTAACGCGCCATTACGGGTATCACGCACGCCGAAACGCGGCACGGCCGTGCTACGATTTTCGGCACACTGGAGACGCCTTCATGCAGCCCGAAACCGCCCGCCGTTTCGATACCGAATTCGCGCCGCGCATCGCGCAGGCGATCGCCGCCTTCTTCGCCGATCACGTGCTGACCGACGTCGTCCCGTACGGCGGCCACGGGCAACCGACGCGCGTGCGGATCCGCAGCGCGCCGCACGAGCACGTGAGCGGCTTCGTGCATCCGCTGAACCTCGAACTGACCTGGGACACCGACGAGATCGAACGGTTGATGGAGCCCGACGGGCCCATGCGGTTCGAGCACTACCTGAGCGCGCTGCCGCGGAAGCTGAGCGCATGGGAGGGCGCGCGCGACATCGACCTCGCGTCGCGCACGCAGGCCGACCCGCTCGTGCGGCTCGGCGGCCTCGATTTCGAAGGCTGAACGCGCGTGCCGGCCGGCGGCGGTGTCGGCGTCGCGCGATTCGGCCCGGTGATACACTCGACCGGCCCCGCGCCGGCGCCGCCAGGCTGGCCGGACCGTCCACCGCCGCCTCCACCCGCAAGCATGGTTGCGCACGCAACCGGCACCCGGGCACGCGGACAACCACGCTTTAGCTCCCGCCATGAACGCCGATACCGGCCTGCCGCTTCCGCAACGCTACTGGGCGATCGTCTGCGTCGCACTGGGCATCACGCTCGCCGTGCTCGACGGCGCCATCGCGAACGTCGCGCTGCCGACGATCGCGCGCGACCTGCACGCGTCCGATGCCGCATCGATCTGGATCGTCAACGCGTACCAGCTCGCGGTCACGATCACGCTGCTGCCGCTCGCGTCGCTCGGCGAACGCGTCGGCTATCGCCGCATCTACATCGCGGGTCTTGCGCTCTTCACCGCGGCGTCGCTCGGCTGCGCGCTCGCCGGCTCGCTGCCGACGCTCGCGGTGATGCGCGTGATCCAGGGGTTCGGTGCGGCCGGCATCATGAGCGTCAACGCGGCGCTGGTGCGCATGATCTACCCGTCGTCGATGCTCGGGCGCGGGCTGTCGATCAACGCGATGGTGGTCGCGCTGTCGTCGGCGATCGGCCCGACGGTCGCATCGGCGATCCTGTCGTTCGCGTCGTGGCCCTTGCTGTTCGCGGTCAATGTGCCGATCGGCATCGCCGCGGTGTTCGGCAGCCTGCGTGCGCTGCCGGCCAACCCGCTGCACGACGCGCCGTACGATTTCCCGAGCGCGCTGATGAACGCCTGCGTGTTCGGCCTGCTGATCATGGCCGTCGACGGGCTCGGTCACGGCGAAAGCCACGCGTACGTCGCGGCCGAGCTGGCCGTCGCGTTCGGCGTCGGCTACTTCTTCGTGAAGCGCCAGCTGTCGCAGCCGGCGCCGCTGCTGCCGGTCGACCTGATGCGCATCCCGATGTTCGCGCTGTCGATCTGCACGTCGGTCGCGTCGTTCACGTCGCAGATGCTCGCGTTCGTCGCGCTGCCGTTCTGGCTGCAGCATTCGCTCGGCTTCTCCCAGGTCGAAACCGGCCTCTACATGACGCCGTGGCCGCTCGTGATCGTATTCGCCGCGCCGCTCGCGGGCGTGCTGTCGGACCGCTATTCGGCCGGCATCCTCGGCGGCATCGGGCTCGCGCTGTTCGCGGCCGGGCTGCTGTCGCTCGCGACGATCGGCGCGCACCCGGGTACCGTCGACATCGTGTGGCGGATGGCGCTGTGCGGCGCGGGCTTCGGGCTGTTCCAGTCGCCGAACAATCGCGCGATGCTGTCGTCGGCGCCGCGCGAGCGCAGCGGCGGCGCGGGCGGGATGCTGAGCACGGCGCGCCTGACGGGCCAGACGCTCGGTGCCGCGCTCGTCGCGCTGATTTTCGGGCTGGCGCCCGACCGCGGTCCGACGATCGCGCTCTATGTCGCCACGGTGTTCGCGGCGGTCGCCGCGGTGGTCAGCATGCTGCGCATCGCGTCGCCGCGCCCCGACGCTGCGGCCTGATGCGGCGACTTCACGCTGCGACCTGACGCCGCAGCGCGCCGCGCCCGCAACTCAGGCAGCGTCGAGCGCGTCCATCACGAAGCGCACGCGCGCCTTCACGCTCACGCGCGGCAGCTCGATCAGCCGATAACCATACGCCGTATAGCAGTCGACCATCGCGTCGTAGGTGCGCACGGCCTCCGCGAAATCCTGCCGGCGCTCGGTGTCGTGCGTGTAGATCTCGGGCCACGGCGGCGCGATGAACACACGCCGGTGATAGCGGAAGCGCCGCGCCGCGGCCTCCGCGTGTGCGGGCACCGCAAGGCCCGTCAGCCGCAGGTAACCGATCACGTCCGGCACGCCGCGATCGAAGAACACGGGCCCGCGCGCGCCTCGCGCGAGATGGTGCGAACGCATCTCCCAGTTCAGCATCAGTTCGGCGAATGCGGCCCGGTCGCGCCACGGCAGCGCCGGGCCGTCGATCGCCATCTGGTCGCGGATCACGCCGCGCCCGGCCTCGTGCGAGCGCGCGAAACCGGTACGCTCGAGCGCATCGAGCAACGTGCTCTTGCCGGAGCCGGGGCCGCCCGTGACGATGAAGAAGCGGGCGGCCGCATCGTCCGCCGCGCCACCCTCCTCCACGCGCCCGGCCATCCGCTCAGACATGCGCGGCCCGCCGGCCCGCGCGCCGCGTGACCGACGCGGCCGCCGCGACGCTGCGCAGGTCGGCGACGAACGTGTCGCGCCAGACCGACAGGTTGTTCTCGCGCAGCCGCGCGAGGTTCGCTTCGTGCCGCGCCCGCCGCTCGGCGAGCGGCATCGACAGCGCGCGCTCGAGCGCATCGGCCATCTGCGACAGGTCGTACGGATTGACGAGCAGCGCGCCGCTCAGCTCGGCCGCCGCGCCCGCGAACTCCGACAGCACGAGCACGCCCGGATCGGCCGGGTCCTGCGACGCGACGTATTCCTTCGCAACGAGATTCATCCCGTCGCGCAACGGCGTCACGTAGCCGACCTGCGACATCCGGAAGAACGCCATCAGCAGATTGCGCTCGTACTTGCGGTTCAGGTACTGGATCGGCGTCCAGTCGAGCTGCGAGAAGCGGCCGTTGATCCGGCCGGCCTCGCCTTCGAGCGTCTCGCGAATGCGCTGGTAGGTCTGCACGTCGGAGCGCGTCGGCGGCGCGATCTGCACGAGCGACACGCGCCCCTGCCAGCCCGGCTGGTTGGCGAGCATCCGCTCGAACGACTGGAAGCGCTCGACGAGCCCCTTCGAATAGTCGAGCCGGTCGACGCTCATCACGAGCTTGCGGCCCCCGAGCGCGTCGCGCAGCATCTTCACCGGCTTGCGCGAGCCATACTGGACGGCCGCCTCGGCGATCGCATCCGGATGCACGCCGATCGGATAGGCGGCGACCTTCACGACGCGGCCGTGCGCATGCAGCATCCCGTCGTCGCTCGCCGCGCCGATGCCGCGCCGCTCGATGTAGTCGGTGAACGCCTGCCTGTCGGCGTCGGTCTGGAAACCCGCGATGTCGTACGCGCACATGAACTTCACGAGCTCGTCGTGCGGCGGCACGACGCGCAGCATGTCGGGCGACGGAAACGGAATGTGCAGGAAGAAGCCGATCGGATTCTTCACGCCGAGCTCGCGCAGGCAATGCGCGAACGGCAGCAGGTGATAGTCGTGCACCCAGATCAGGTCGTCGGGCCGCAGCAGCGCGGCGAGCTGCTTCGCGAGCATCGCGTTCACGCGCAGATAACCGGCGTACTCCTGCCGGTCGAAGCGCGCGAGATCGCTGCGGTAGTGAAACACCGGCCAGAGTGTCGCGTTCGAGAAACCGCGGTAGTACTGATCGTAGTCGCGCCGGGTCAGCCCCACCGTCGCATAGGTGACGTTGCCGTCCCGCTGGATCGCCGGTTGCGTGTCGGGCGTACCGACGATCTCGCCGTTCCAGCCGAACCAGACGCCGCCGGTTTCCTTCAGCGCATCCATCACGCCGACCGCGAGACCGCCTGCGCTCGGGCGCGTGTCCTCGCCGGCGGCGACACGGTTCGATACCACGATCAATCTGCTCATGCGGCTTCCCCTCCTCGATTCGATTGAATGACGCGCAGCGCGCGCCAAGGCGGACGCGACGGCCCGAAGGCAGTCGCGCGGCGATTCAGATGTGAGCGATGCAACCAGGCGCGCAATGAAATGCGGCAGCGGAATACAGCGGCGACAGCCTCAAGCGTCCTGCTCCTGGCCGAGGTCGCGTTGATAGTCGAGCCCTTCCGGGCGTGCGCCGCCCTGGTTGTGATCGCCGTCGGACGGCGTCTCGTCGGGCGCGCCAGCCGGCGCGTCGGTCTGCGGACGCGGGCGCTCGGCACCCGCATCGGGCGGCCGGGGAGAAAACCGTTTCGAACGGCGCATGGCTGGGTGTCTCATATGGCGCGCGGCTCGGAGCCGTCGTAGAAACATTCCATAACAAAACAGTCTAGGTCGCTTCCTCGCATGCCACGGTAACAATTACCTTCAATTTGTAACGTTTTGACCCCGGCTCCGCCATCTGTCCGACAATAGCGCCGCGCGTACGCGCGCGACCCGCCGCCGGCCATTTGTCAAAGCTTTGCAGTTTTCCTATGACCATTGCGAAACAATGACGCGGCAAGGGGGCGCGCATGCGTCGCCGCTCACCCAGACAGGACTTGCACTCAGGGATGAACATGGGTTTCGAACCGCCGCGCCGGGCCACGCCGGCGCGCATCGTGCTGGCCGCGCTCGCCACCGCCGCACTGCTGTCCGGCTGCAACTCGCTGTACAGCGAAGGCGCGACCGCCGGCGCCGGTATCGCGGGCGCCGCGATCGCCTCCAAGGTCACCAACAACGCCGCCGTCGCGACGGGCATCGGCCTCGGCGCCGTCGCCGGTGCGCGTGCGGGCGTCCAGTACACGCAGCGCGTCGCGCACCGCTACACGCAGGAACAGATCGCGAAGGCGGCCGGCCCGCTCGACGTCGGCGGCGTCGCGCCGTGGACGACGCACCATTCGTTTCCGATCGAGGATGACGAACAGGGCCGCGTGACGGTCAGCCGGATGATCAGCATCGGCCCGCTCGACTGCAAGGAAATCGTGTTCGCGGTCGACACGCCCGCGAAGGCCGACAAGGCCGCGCAATCGGCGTTCTACGTCGCCACGATCTGCCGCGACGGTCCCGTGTGGAAATGGGCGTCGGCGGAACCGGCGACCGAACGCTGGGGCGCGCTGCAATGAGCGTCGCGATCCGAATCGCCGCGATCGGCGCGCTGTGCGCGGCCAGCGCCGCGCTGTCGGGCTGCGGCTCGGTCGGCGCGGCGAGCGGCGCGCTCGCCGGCGCGGCGACGGGCCTCGTCACCGCGAACCCGGCCGTCGGCGTCGGTGTCGGGATCGCCGTGCAGGCGGCGACCGACGAGGCCGTCAACCGCACGATGAAACAGCTCCATCAGAACCAGCAGGACGCGATCGCGAAGGCGGCCGGCAGCGTGGCCGTCGGCGAAGTGAAGCCGTGGAACGTGAAGAACACGCTGCCGCTCGAAAACGGCGAGGGCGAGGTGCGCGTCACGCGCGCGTACTCGACGGCGCTTGCGCTGTGCAAGGAATTCGCGTTCTCGGTGAAGGACGGCGACAAGGCCGACTGGTATTTCGCGAATGCGTGCCAGCAAGGCACGCACTGGAAGTGGGCGTCGGCCGAACCGGCGGTCGACCGGTGGGGTAACCTGCAGTAACGATGCGATGCGCGGCGCCTGGCAGGCGCCGTGCGTGCGGATGCCGGGCCAGACGGCCCGGCTCGACGGCTCAGGACTCGACGTCCTCGAGACTGAAGATTTCGGTCTGGTCGTTGTACGAGAAGATCTCGCCGTAACGACCCCAGTCGATCACCGCGTCGAGCGTTTCCTCCGCCGCGCCGTCCGACAGGAAATCCTCCAGCTCCTGCTCGAAACGCACACGCGGCGCACGATGGCCCGGGCGCTCGTTCAGCACCTTCTTGATCCGCGCGGCGAGCGGCACGTGCTTCAGCAGGTGATCCGCGAACATCAGCTTGCGCTCCTGCGTGCCGAATTCCGCGAACACACGCCCCGGCGGCGTCAGGAACACGTCCCCTTCGCGCACGTCGGCGAAGCCGAGGTACTGCAGCACTTCGGCGATCGGGAACAGGTCGTCGACCTCCAGATGCAGCGTGCGCGCGATTTCCGGCATGTCGGCACGGCCGTGGTACGGCGCCATCGCGAGCGTCTCGATCAGGCCGGCCATCAGGTTGGTCGACACCTGCGGCAGCCAGCTGCCGAGCTCGAGCCCCTTCTTCGTCGCCTCGCCGGTCTGGCGGGCCGTCATCTTCGCGTAGATGTCGTCGACCAGCTTGCGGAAGGCCGGATCCAGCCGGTTGCGCGGAT